>SFCB01000008.1 GCA_004367505.1 Chloroflexi bacterium OHK40
GGCCCACCTGGAGCGAGTGAGGGGGTGACCGTCGGGAGCGTACGCGGGGCGGCCCACCTGGAGCGAGTGAGGGGGTGACCGTCGGGAGCGTACGCGGGTTGGCCCACCTGGAGCGAGTGAGGGGGTGACCGTCGGGAGCGTACGCGGGGCGGCCCACCTGGAGCGTGTGGGGTAAAGACGCCCCATCGGGGCGTCTCAGCGGGATCACCATGGTGATCCACCAGGACAACCAGCTGACGATGGGGGATAGAATCTCCATCGCGGGAGCAAGGATACGACGATGGGTAAGCGAACACCGCGCGACCTGCGCCTCCGGCGGCACGCGCGCCTGCGCAAGCGGGTGAGCGGCACCGCCGAGCGACCGCGCCTGAATGTCTTCCGCAGCAATGTCCATATCTATGCCCAGGTGATCGACGACGTCAAGGGTCATACCCTGGCCGCTGCGTCGACCAACGAGAAGGGCTGGAGCGCCGCAGACGACAAGAAGACCAAGACCGAGCGGGCCGCTATCGTAGGCCGTCTGGTGGCTGAGCGGGCCCGCGCCGCCGGGGTGGAGCGGGTAGTCTTCGACCGGGGCGGCTTCAAGTATCACGGGCGGGTGAAGGCGCTGGCCGAGGCCGCGCGTGAGGCCGGCCTGGAGTTCTAGTCGATTGCCAGCCGATCCGCTCGGGCACGGGGAGGGGCTGGGGTGCGGCAAACCGACCGCGCTGGCTACCCCCCACCCGGCACAGGGCCCCCTGGGCCGCTTTCGGAGGAACCGTGAAGCGAGAACGTATCAACGCCGACGCGCTGGAACTTGAGGAGCGCGTGGTCCAGATTAACCGCGTGGCCAAGGTGGTCAAGGGTGGCCGGCGCTTCAGCTTTAGCACCGTGGTGGTGGTCGGCGACGGCAAGGGCCACGTGGGTGTGGGCATGGGTAAGGCCGCTGAGGTGCCTGAGGCCATCCGCAAAGGCACTGAGGCCGCGAAGAAGAACCTGATCCGGGTTCCGCTCGTGGGCAACACCGTGCCTCACGACGTGGTCGCGAAGTTCGCGGCCACCAAAGTGATGATCCGCCCCGCTGCGCCAGGTACCGGAGTGATCGCCGGTCGCGGTGTACGCCCGGTGGTCGAGGCCGCCGGGATCAAGGATCTGCTCTCCAAGGTCTACGGCAGCAATAACCCGGTGAACGTCGTGAAGGCGGCCTTCCAGGCCCTCAGCGAGTTGACCTCGCTCGGTGAGATGGCCCGCCGCCGTGATATGACACCCCAGGAGCTGAACGCCCGGCGCGTGCGCCGCGCGGCAGCGGCCAGCGAGGAGGCCGCGGCATGAGCAAGTTGCGCATTACCTATAAGAAGAGCAGCATCGGCTACGCCAGAGACCAGAAGGAGACCGTCTACTCCCTGGGGCTGCGTAAGCTCGGCCAATCGGTGATCAAGCCCGACAACCCGGCCATCCGGGGCATGATCTTCAAGGTGCGCCACCTGGTGGTGGTCGAAGAGGTCGGGGATGAGGTGACGGCATGAAGTTGCACGATCTGAAGCCGGCAGACGGCTCCAACCGTAAGTCGAAGCGCGTCGGGCGCGGCCATGGCTCGGGCAAGGGCAAGACGGCCGGAAAGGGCATGATGGGCCAGAAGGCCCGGCGCGGCCCCGGCCCCTACCGCACCTTCGAGGGTGGTCAGAACCGGCTGGTGAAGCGCATGCCCTTCAAGCGTGGCTTTACCAATATCTTCAGGATCGAGTACGAGATCATCAACGTCGGGAGCCTCGCCGACTGGCCGGCCGACCGCGAGGTGACCCCCGAGTCCCTGCTGGCGGCGCGCGCCGTGCGCCGGAAGGCGCTGCCTGTAAAGGTGCTCGGCAATGGCGAGCTCAGCACCGCCCTGACAGTCAAGGCCCATAAGTTCTCCGCCAGCGCGCGCCAGAAGATCGAGGCCGCCGGGGGGACTGTTGTCGAGTTGCCGTGGGTCGTCGAGCGCCACTCGCGCTCGCGGGGCCCCAACCCCTCGATGCGCAACGCGGCGGCCAAAAAGGCCGAAGCGTAGCCGCCGCCGTCTGGCCGGCTGTGACGCCCGGTCGCTCGACGGCCAACCATCAGGGGCGGACGACGGTCGAACCAGGGATCGCGCCGACCGTCGTCCGTCGTCTGGGTTGAGACCTGCGTTCGCCCGATAAGCGTCGCCTCCAGAGATCGTCCAGAGGAAGCACAGATGCTCCAGGCACTTGTTCGCGCCATCCAGCTGCCCGATCTGCGGCGGCGCATCCTCTTTACGTTGGGGATGCTGCTGATCTTCCGCGCCATCGCGCACATCCCGGTGCCAAATATCAACCCGGACTCGCTGCAGCAGCTCCAGGATGCCCTCGCGCAGAACCAGCTTGCCCAGCTACTCAACATCTTCGCCGGTGGCGCGCTGCAGAACTTCTCCGTCGCCGCGATGGGTGTCTACCCCTACATCACGGCCTCGATCATTATGCAGTTGCTCCAGCCGCTCATCCCGGCGTTGCAAGAGCTGCAAAAAGAGGGCGAGCAGGGGCGCATCCGGCTCAATCGCTACCAGATGTGGTTGACTATCCCCCTGGCCTACTTGCAGGCCTACGGGCAGACGCTCACGCTGGAGCGCACGGTGAACCCGACGGCTGACCCGGCCCTGTCGCTGTTCCGCACGCCCTTCGACCTGGTGAGTAACTTTCTCCCCACGTTCACCATCCTTACCACGATGGTGGCGGGGACGATGCTGCTCGTCTGGCTTGGTGAGCAGATCAACGAGCGCGGGATCGGCCAGGGGATCTCGGTCATCATCTTTGGCGGTATCGTCTCACGTCTGCCCGGCCTGATCGTGCAAGGTTTCCAGATCAGCCAGGCCGGCGATGTCGGGACGATCCTCGGGATCATCGGCTTCCTGGCGATCGCCCTGCTCACGATCGTGGGGATCGTGCTGATCCAGGAGGGCCAGCGGCGCATCCCGGTGCAGTACGCCAAGCGCGTGCGTGGCAACAAAGTCTACGGTGGGCAGAGCAGCCATATCCCGCTGAAAGTGAATATGGCCGGCATGATCCCGCTGATCTTCGCCCAGAGTATCATCATCTTCCCTGGCATCGTCGCCTCCTGGTTCTACCGGCCGGGTGCCGAGGGGATCGGCAATGCGATCGCCGGATTCTTCTACAACACCTTCAACCCGACTGGCCAGGGCGGCGGCTGGGTCTATATTACCCTGCTCTTCCTGCTGACGGTTGGCTTCTCCTTCTTCTACACGGTGGTGCTCTTCCAGCAGCAGGACATCCCGGAGAACCTGCAGCGCAACGGTGGCTTCATCCCCGGCATCCGTCCTGGCAAGAACACTGAAGCCTACCTCATGCGCGTGCTCAACCGGATCACCCTGGCGGGAGCGCTCTTCCTTGGTCTGATCGCCATACTCCCCTTCCTCACGCAGTCGATCACCGGTGTGCAACTCGGCCTCGGGAGCACCGCTCTGCTGATCGTCGTAGGTGTGGCCGTCGATACCATGCGCCAGCTCGAGGCGCAGCTCGTCATGCGCGATTATGAGGGCTTTTTGAGTCGCTAGTGCATGCATTCACGAACCCCGGGGCGTATGGTATGATCCCCGATGCTGTGTAGGACGGTCCGTGCTGCCCCGGGTCCTGGATGGGGTAGGCTGCAGGGGATCAGACGCACCTGGTGTGTGCAGTGCGATGAGGCACCCGGGGAATTGTGAGCGAAGAGAGCGCCGATAATGACCACCAACGTGATCCTGCTAGGCCCACCCGGAGCGGGGAAAGGCACTCAAGCGAAGACACTGAGCGAGCGTACATCGCTGACCCACGTGGCAAGCGGCGATCTCTTCCGGGCCGCCCTGCGTGAGGGTACCGAGCTCGGGATGCTCGCCAAGGCATATATGGATCGGGGCGAGCTAGTGCCGAACGAAGTGGTGATCGGCATGATCCTGGAGCGGATCGCCCAGCCCGACTGCGCCTCCGGGGTAATCTTCGATGGCTTCCCGCGTACGCGGGAGCAGGCCGTGGCTCTGGAGTCCTCGCTGGCGAAGCAGAACAGTACGATCGCCGCGGTGCTCTACCTGCGGGTGCCCAACGAGGTGCTGCTGCGCCGGATTGCCGGCCGGCAGACTTGCAAAACTTGCGGGGCCACGTATAATATCTATTACTTCCCGAGCCACCGCCCGGGAATTTGTGATGCCTGCGGCGGGCGGCTCTACCAGCGCAGCGACGACTCGATGGAGACGGCCCAGCACCGGCTGGATGTCTACTTTGAGCAGACGATGCCGCTGATTGAATACTACCAGCGGCAGGGGAATCTGTTCGAAATCGACGGGCAGCAAGAGATCAGCTGGGTGACCGACGCGATGCTCAAGGCCCTTGGCAAGTATCTGGTTACCTCGGCGCAGCCGAAGGAGTGACATGTCCAAAAAGAAGGATGTGATCGAGATGGAGGGCACCATCACGGAGCCGCTACCGAATGCGATGTTCAGGGTGGAGCTTGAGAATGGCCATGAGGTGCTTGCCCACATCTCCGGTAAGATGCGCATGAACTATATTCGTATTCTCAAAGGGGATCGGGTGTTGGTCGAGCTTTCGCCCTACGACCTGACCCGTGGGCGCATTACCTATCGTTATAAGTAAGCGTTTCTCTGGAAGCGGTGGGTTGGCGAACGCAGCACACGCCGGCGGCCAGAGGCCGCCGAGGGGAGGACTGTGGTGAAAGTACGAGCTTCGGTCAAGCCCCGCTGCGAATATTGCAAGGTGATTAAGCGTAAGGGTGTGATCCGCGTGATCTGCTCGCGCACACCGAAGCATAAGCAGCGCCAGGGCTAAGGATAGGAACAGCGGAGATGAGCCAGAAGCCAGGGATGTGCGCACAAGCCGATGCCCTGGCTCCGTCTCGGAAGCCAATCGAGGAGCTCCATGGCACGTATCGCCGGGGTTGACATTCCCCGCAACAAGAAGGTCGGGATCTCGATCACCTACATCTATGGGATCGGGCGCTCGAACGGCGCCGACATCCTGCGCAAGGCCAACGTGAATCCGGAGGCCCGCGTGCGCGACCTCACCGAGGAGGAGGTTGGCCGCATCCGCGAGATCGTGGATCGCGAGTATCGGGTGGAGGGCGACCTGCGCCGTGAGGTGCAGTTGAACATTAAGCGGCTGATGGATATTGGCTGCTACCGTGGGTTGCGGCACCGCCGTGGCATGCCGGTGCGGGGCCAGCGCACCCGAACGAATGCCCGCACCCGCCGTGGCCGCAAGGGCCAGGCGATCGGGATCAAGAAGAAGACGAAGAAGTAGGCCGCTTGCGGCTCTACCCGGCGCTGGCAGGCTCTGTGCCCGCGCCGCGCGTAAGGAGAAGCTATGCCCCCGAAGGGACAGCAAAAGACAGGTGCGGCCACCCGGCAGCGCGGCAAGCGCCGCGAGCGGAAGAATGTGCCACGGGGTCAGGCCCACGTGCTGAGCACCTTTAACAACACGATCGTGACGATCACCGACCCACAGGGCGCGGTGATCTGCTGGTCGAGCGCAGGCCAGAATGGCTTCAAGGGCTCCCGTAAGAGCACGCCCTATGCCGCTCAGGTCACCGCCGATCTCGCCGCCCGCAAGGCGATGGAGAACGGGATGCGCTCGCTTGAGGTCTTTGTGAAGGGCCCCGGCTCCGGTCGCGAGGCCGCTATTCGCTCGCTACAGTCGGCTGGCCTGACGGTGACGGCGATCACCGATGTGACGCCTATTCCCCACAATGGCTGCCGCCCTCCGAAGCGCCGCCGCGTGTAAGGCGTAGGTGGCCTGCACTCCACAGTTTCGCGGCGCTGCTGGCGCCGCACGGTGAACGAGTAAATGCTGCGATGGCCGCGGACGGTACCGCGGGGCCTGGCGGTGATGGCCCCGGCGCCCGCCGCGGCGGACAACGCCATCGCGCGTTGTACCAGCGCCCATCGCGGTGAGCAGGGTTACGACGCGAGGCCCGGCAGTTCCGGCAGGTTGTCCGGCCAGGCTCGCACAGAGAGGAATCAACAGGATATGGCGCGTTATCATGGTCCCGTCGGCAAGGTGAGCCGACGCCTTGGGATCGGCATTACCGAGAAGGGCCAGCGCATTCTGGCCAAGCGGCCCTTCCCCCCCGGCCAGCACGGCCCCACCTCCCGGCGTCGTCAGGTCTCGGAGTATGGCCTGCAGCTGCTCGAAAAGCAGAAGGTGAAGTATATGTATGGCCTGCTCGAGCGGCAGTTCCGCCGTGTGTTCGAGCAGGCGTCGCGCCGTAGTGGGGTGACGGGTGAGTACCTGCTGAGCTTGCTGGAGCGCCGCCTTGATAATGTAGTCTACCGACTCGGCCTGGCGACGACGCGCCAGCAGGCCCGCCAGCTGGTGACCCATGGCCACATTGTGGTGGACGGTCGTAAAACCAATATCCCCTCGTATACGTTGAAGGTTGGCCAGGTGGTCTCGGTGCGCCCTGAGAGCCGGCGCCGCACGTACTTCAAGAACCTGGTGGATAGCGGTGAGCTCAATAAGTATCGGGCTCCCGACTGGCTGCGCTTGAGCCCGGCCGAGCTGTCGGGGACGGTTGTGTCGTTGCCCCGGCGCGAGGACGCTGAGGCGGGTATCAACGAGCAGCTGATCGTCGAGTTTTATAGCCGCTAAGCGGATTGTCGATTGCCTGATTGTGGTTTGCGCGTTGCAGAGCGCTCAGCCCGGTTGGCCCGCTCTGCAACCTGCAAGCTCCAATCTGCAATTGTTATATGGAGGCGTGCCGTGCTGGACATCGCCATGCCCAAAATCGAGGTTGTGTCGGCCGCCGAGAACTATGGGCGCTTCAAGGTTGAGCCCCTGGATCCGGGCTATGGCCACACGCTGGGCAACGCGCTGCGGCGGGTCCTGCTGTCGTCGATCCCCGGAGCGGCAATCACCAAGATTAAGATCGAGGGGGCGTATCACGAGTTTGCCACGATCGAGGGCGTGAGAGAAGATGTGACCGAGATTGTGCTGAATCTCAAGGGTGTCCGTCTGCGCTCTTCTTCCGAGCGCCCTGTGAAGTTGCTGCTGTCAAAGCGTGGTGCTGGCCCTGTCACCGCTGCCGCGATCGCCGTGAACGATCAGGTGGAGGTAATCAACCCCGACCACTATATTGCGACGCTCGACAATGATGATGCCCGCCTTGAGATCGAGGTGACGGTGGAGCGGGGCACGGGGTATCTCTCGGCCGACCAGCGCGATATGGTGCCGCTGGGCGAGATTCCGGTCGATGCGATCTTCACGCCGGTGCCGCGGGTGAACTATGTGGTGGAGAATACGCGCATCGGCCAGGCGACCGACTTCGATCGCCTGCTGCTTGAGGTCTGGACGGATGGGACGGTGAAGCCGGGCGATGCGCTGAGCCATGCGGCCCGCGTGCTCGTCCAGTATAGCCAGACAATCGCCGACTTTAACCGGCTGGCGGTTGAGCCCGAGGAGCAGCCCGCGCCGAGCGGCCTCACTATTCCCGCCGACGTGTACGATACGCCGATCGAGGAACTGGACCTCTCGACGCGCACTTACAACTGCCTCAAGCGCGCCGACATCACCAAAGTGGGGCAGGTGCTGCAGATGGACGAAAAGGCGCTGCTCTCGGTGCGAAACCTGGGGCAGAAGTCCATGGAGGAGATTCGCGATAAGCTGAACGAACGGGGGTACATCCCTCGGCCGGCGCTTGTCGCTGAGTGAGGGATAGATACTGGATTTCGGATCGTGGGGATGCTGGGGACGTGTGCCGGTGGCTCCGTCTGGCCTGGAAGGCAACGCGAAGGGGTAGTGGGCCCCGGCTCCAGCTTCGTCTCTCGGTCCCGCAGAAGGGATAGACGCAATGCGACACCGACACGCAGGCAAGCTGCTCGGGCGCTCCTATGAGCACCGGAAGGCCCTTTACCGCAATCTGATGATCGCGCTGATCGAGCACCGGAAGATCACGACGACCATCGCAAAGGCCCGGGCCGTGCAGCCCGAGATGGAGAAACTGATCACGATCGCCCGCGAAGATACGCCCCACGCCCGGCGCATGGTGCTCTCCAAGCTCGCCAGCAAGGAGGCGATGCGGAAGGCCTTCACCTTCATCCCGCAGGACTACGGTGGCCGTAACGGTGGCTATACGCGGATTACCAAAATCGGCCCGCGCCTCGGCGATGGTGCCGAGATGGCCGTGATCGAGTTGGTGTAGTGCGTAACCTCGCGCTCCTTCTGGCCTACGACGGTAGCGACTTCGTCGGGTCGCAGTGGCAGAATCAGGGCCGCTCGGTGCAGGGGGCTCTGGAGGCGGCCTGGGAGGAGTTCACCCAGGAGCGGCGGCGCTTCATCCTCGCCGGCCGCACCGACGCCGGGGTACACGCGCACGGGCAGGTGGCCAATGTGCGGACGGAGACGCGGCACCCGGTAGAGACGGTGATGCGTGGCATGAACGCCCTGCTCCCGGAGGACGTGCGCGTTCTGGCAGCGCGGGATGTGGCCCTCGACTTTCATGCACGTTTTAGCGCAACCCGGCGTGATTATCGGTACCTGATCGAGAATGGCCCGGTGTCCCTGCCCACCTTGCGCCACCTGGCGCTGCACGTGGAGCAGCCGCTGGACACGGCGGCGATGGCAGAGGCGCTACCGCAGCTGGAGGGAACCCACGACTTCGCCGCCTTCACGGTACAGTCGCCCGACCAGAAAAGTACCAGGCGCACCGTCTATCGGTGCCAGCTCGCGGAGGTGGAGCTGTACGGCCGGCGGCTGATCGCAATCGACCTGGCGGCGAACGCCTTTCTGCAGCACATGGTCCGCGTGATTGTCGGCACCGCGCTGCTGGTGGGGCGGGGCCGTATGACGGCGGCGGGACTCCGGCAGGTGCTGGAGGGCCGTGACCGCAAGGCGGCGGGGCCCACCGCCGCAGCCCACGGGCTCACGCTCACGTGGGTGAGCTACCCGGCCACTCTCCTGCGCTGGGACGATGAACGGGCATAAGTGAGCGGGACGACCGCGAAGGATAACACTGCAGTGAGAACCAGAACGTACCATCAGAAGGCCTCGGAGGTGCAGCGTGACTGGCTGCTCGTCGATGCCACCAACCAGGTGCTCGGCCGCCTGGCTACGCAGCTTGCCACCCTGCTGCGCGGCAAGCATAAGCCTACCTACACGCCCTCGATCGATGGCGGCGACTTTGTAGTGGTCGTCAATGTTGAGAAGATCAAGCTGCTGGGCAAGAAGCCCGACCAGAAGATCTACTATCGCCACTCCGGTTACCCGGGCGGGCTGAAGGCCACGCCCTACAAGATGATGCTGGCCAGGCACCCCGACCGCATCCTGCGCTCGGCGGTGAAGGGCATGCTGCCGAAGAATCGTATCGGTCGTCGGTTGCTCACCAAGCTGCGGCTCTATGCCGGCCCCAACCACCCCCACGCCGCCCAGCAGCCGAAGCTCTGGACGCCACGCTAGGCGAAGGATACGGGAGTCGGGGCCGCCGCACACGAGGCGCCACGCGTGAGGCCAGCCTGACGATCAGCGCTGACCCTCGTCTAAGGAGATTGGTTGATGGACGCAAAGCGTTACTTTCAGGGCACCGGACGCCGCAAGACGGCGGTGGCCCGCGTGCGCCTCTTCCCCGGCAATGGGGAGTTTGTGGTGAACGGTAAGTCGCCGGAGGATTATTTCGGCCCGCGCGATATTCTGCAGCGCGAGATTCGGACCCCGCTCCAGCTGACGAATAATCTCGCTAGCTTCAATGTTCTGGTGAAGGTGCGGGGCGGCGGTGTCCATAGCCAGGCCGGCGCGGTGCGCCACGGCGTGGCCCGGGCCTTGCTCGACCTTGACCCCGACCTGCGCCCATCGCTGAAGAAGGCGGGCCTGCTCACGCGTGATCCGCGCGTGAAGGAGCGCAAGAAGGCTGGCCTTAAGCGGGCCCGTAAGGCGCCGCAGTATACCAAGCGCTAGCGGTTCATCACGCTGCGCTGGTTGCACGGGATGGTAGCGCCCGTGCCGATGCTGTGCGTCAGGCCTCGTGAATGCGGAGCGGAAAACAGGGGCGCCCTGCGGGGCGTCTCTGTGTGTCTTGCGGTTGAAGACGCCGTAGGGCCGTGCTACAATGGTCCAACGTTGTGCGGACGAGGAGTGCGATGCGCGTGATCACCGGGCGGGCAAAGGGGCACCGGCTGAAGGCGCCGAAGGGCCTGGGCACCCGCCCAATGCTCGACCGGGTGAAGGAGTCGCTCTTCTCGGTGCTTGAGGGCTATGGCCGCATCCGTGGCCGTGTGCTGGATCTCTACGCGGGCACCGGCTCGCTGGGGATCGAGTTCCTCTCGCGGGGGGCCTCCCAGGCAGACTTTGTTGAGCAGAGCGCCCATGTTTGCGCGATCATCCGCGAGAACTTGCAACATACCAGGCTCGCGGAATTCGGGCGGGTGTACACCATGCCGGTGGAGCGCTTCTTGCAGGCCCACCGTGGGGTCGGCTATTACGACTATGTGATGATGGACCCGCCCTACGCCGACCCACGGATCGAGCAGACCATTGCGATGGTCGCCGAGACGGGGGTTGGCCACGCAGGGAGCCTGCTAATTGTGGGGCACTCGCCACGGGTGACGCTCGCCGACAGCTACCCCGGGCTCACCAGAATCAAGTTCCGCCGCCTCGGCGACTCCTGCTTCTCGATCTACGAGCTTGGTGACGGAGCTCCTCCGCCATCCGTCTCTGCCGCTGAAGCGCCGGCGTAGCCGGCCTGCCAGCCGTTCTACAGAGCACTATGCGCATCGCTGTCTACCCCGGAAGCTTCGACCCCGTGACCTTTGCGCACCTGGAGATTGCGGCCCGGGCAACCCGGCTGTTCGACCGGGTGGTGATGGCGGTGTTCGACCGGCCACAAAAACACGTGCTCTTCTCTACCGAGGAGCGCCTGGCGCTGCTGCGGGTGGCTACGGCCGACATTCCCGGGGTCGAGGCGGCAAGCTACAACACGCTCACCGTCGAGTTCGCCCGCTCGCTGGGCGCAGTGGCGCTAGTACGAGGCCTGCGCACGGTGAATGACTTCGAGGCGGAGTACGCGCTCGCGCAGCTCAACCAGGATCTGGAGCCGGCGATTGAGGTGGTGCTGCTGATGGCTAGCCGTCGCTATGCCCACGTCAGCTCCAGCGCCGTGCGTGAGTTGGCCAGCCTTGGGCGTGACCCGGTGGAGTATGTGCCGCCGCCGGTGCTCGCGGCGCTGCGCCAAAAATATGCGCAAAGGGGGTGATGGCCATCGAGCTTGACGATCTCATCGACGAGCTGGAGGACGCCCTTGCCGAGGGCCGGCGAGTGCCGTTCAGCGGCCGGCTCCTCGTTGACGAAGAACGCATCCTCGACATTATCGACCGGATGCGTGTGGCGATCCCCGAGGAGCATAAACGCGCTCGCCGGATCGTGCAGGAGCAGGAGCGGTTGATCGCCGAGGCCCAGGCCCGCGTGCAACAGGTGCTCGAGGAGCGCGGTCTGCTCGAGGCCGTGGAAGGCGAGCGGGCACGCTTGCTGCAGCGCGCCGAGCAGGAGGCCGCCCAGGTGCGCGCCGGCGCCGACGAGTACGCCCGCCAGGTGCTCGAGGAGCTCGACGAGCGGCTTACGAAGCTCGTCACGAGTGTGCGCAATGGGCTCAGCACACTTGGCAACGCTGGTGGCGAGAGCGCCTGATGGCAACCCCGGTACAGGGCTGGAATCATCTGGCTGGCTTCTCCACGCTACGTTCTTGCTTCCCCAATCAGGGCGCCGCGCCAGTAGCGCCCTGATACCCCTGACTGGGACTGTTGGACGCGGGCAGGGTGCGGCCCCCTGGTCGTATGACCTGCTCGCCTTGACAATGGGCCCGAGTGTCGCCTATAATGCGGCGTTTGCAGCGACGGGCTGCGGTGCCGCTGCACGTAGACAATGACAGACCTGAAGTTCAACGTCGCGCAGTTGCTGCGCGAGGAGATCGGGGCTCGCCGGGACTACAGCTTCACCGAGGCGGCCCTGCCCCTCGATGAGGCGCTCACCCTGCGCGATATCAGCGGCACGGTGCGCTTTACCCGTACCGCCACCGGCGTGTGGGTGAACGTCAGAGCCGAGGGGACGGTCCGGCTAACGTGTGTTCGCTCGCTCGAAGAGTTCGATCACCCGGTGAGCATCGCCTTCAGCGACCAGTTCCACTCGGTGATCGACATCTTCACCGGCACGAGCCTGCCAGCACCCACCGAGGACGACCCGTTCTTCCTCAGTGAGCTGCACATGGCCGATATCGGCGAGGCACTGCGGGAGTATACGTTGCTGGAGTTGCCGCTGAACCCGGTGAGCCCGGCCTACCGTGACCAGCCGGTAAGCTATACGGTGCAGTCGGAAGGGATTGAGGACGAGGCCGACCCGGCGGAGCAGGCGGAGAGTTCGCTCGACGCGCTGAAGGCCTGGGCTGATCGACATAATAAGCGAAATGGCAGGAGTTGAGAACTCATGGGTGCACTACCGAAGCGAAAAGTCTCACGCCACCGCCGTGGCAACCGGCGCCAGCACCTTGCGCTTACCGCGCCGTCGCTGGTGACGTGTCCGCGTTGCGGCAGCTTGATGCGTAACCACTACGCCTGTAAGACCTGCGGCACCTACAAGGGTCGGCAGGTGATCACGATTCCCCAGCCCGAGTAGGGCGACCGGGGCGGGGGCGAACCAGTGGGGGTGACCGGCCAGCACATCGGGTGAGCCGGCACCCCCTTTGTTGTACGGAGGCGCAGGTTTGAGCAGCCCACGCTACGCGGCGATCGCCGGCTGGGGCATGGCTGTGCCCCGGCGAGTGGTGACGAACGACGAGCTCGCCCAGCGGCTCGATACCTCGGACGAGTGGATTCGCACCCGGACGGGCATTGCCCAGCGCCACGTGGCCGGGCCCGACGAGTTCACGTCGGTGCTCGCAGCCCGTGCTGGCCGCGAGGCCCTGGAGCGGGCCGGCATGGCCCCCGAGGCGGTGGACACGGTGATCGTGGCCACGTGTACGCCCGACCGCCCCTTCCCGGCCACCGCCTGCACCGTTCAGGCGGCGCTTGGCATGCCCCGCGCGGGCGCCTTTGATCTGGCGGCTGCCTGTAGCGGCTTTGTCTATGGCCTCAGCGTTGGCTCCGCGCTGGTGCAGAGCGGTATGAGCCGTAGCGTGCTGCTGATTGCCGCCGATATTTTTACCCACCTGATCGACTGGAACGATCGCAATACCTGTGTGCTTTTCGGCGATGGCGCCGGCGCGGTGGTGCTGCGCGCCAGCGAGCAACCCCTCGGCCTGCTCAGTTCGAATATCGGCGCGTGGGGCGAGGGCGAGACGCTCATGGCGGTGGACGCCGGGGGCACCCTGCTGCCCGCCACACCCGCTCTGCTCGAGGAGCGGCGCCAGTACGTTTATATGAACGGCCGCGAGATCTTCAAGCATGCCGTGCGCGGGATGTGCGAGTCGTCGGAGCGGGCCGTGGCTGATGCCGGTCTCACGATGGACGACGTGGCCCTGGTGGTGCCACACCAGGCGAACGTGCGCATCATCGAGGCCGTGGCGAAGCGGCTGGAGTTGCCCATGGAGCGCTTCTTCGTCAACCTTGATCGCTATGGGAACACCTCGGCCGCTTCGGTGCCGATCGCGCTCTACGAGGCGGTACAGCAGGGCCGCGTGCACGCGGGCGACCACGTATTGCTCACGGCCTTCGGCGGTGGGTTAACATGGGGCTCTGCCCTGATCCGCTGGGGGGCCTGAGGGGCGCCCCGAGATGTAGCCCGCCCTATGGGACACAGGATAGCAAGCGCACTGAGTAAGAGCCAATGACAACTGCGTGGATCTTCCCCGGCCAGGGGTCGCAGGCAGTGGGCATGGGTCGCGACCTGTACGAACAGTTCCCCGCAGCGCGGGCGATCTTTGATCAGGCCGACGAGGTTCTCGGGTTGCCGATCAGCCGGCTTTGCTTCGAGGGCCCCGAGGTCGCGCTCACGGCGACAGAGAATGCCCAGCCGGCCTTGCTGACGGTGAGCATGGCGCTGCTGCGCGCCGTGGAGGAGGCCACGGGCAGGCCGCTGGCTCTCCCGTTGGCCGTGGCGGGACATAGCCTCGGCGAATACTCGGCCCTGGTGGCGGGTGGGGCGCTCGCCTTTGCGGATGCGCTGCGCCTGGTGCGGCGGCGCGGCGAGTTGATGGCCGAAGCCCACGAGGGTAGTATGGCGGCGGTGATTGGCATGGCCGAGACCGAGCTCGAACAGATCTGCCGCGAGGTGAGCGAGTCACTCTCCTCCCACGCGGAGACGGTGGGCACGGTAGTGGTGGCCAACTATAATGCGCCTGATCAGTTGGTGATCAGCGGGAGCGCCCTCGCCGTTGAGCACGCCGGGCTCCTGGCCAGAGAGCGTGGGGCCAGGCGGGTGCTGCCGCTGAAGGTGAGTGCGGCCTTCCACTCGCCGCTCATGCTCCACGCGGCTGAGGGGATGGCCCGGGCGATCGAGCTGGCCCCGGTGTCTGACCTGCGGGTGCCGCTGGTGGCCAACGTAACGGCTGAGCCATTGTGGACAGCCGACGATGTGCGCCGGGAGGCGGTGGCTCAGGTAGTGGCCCCGGTGCGCTGGATCGCCTCGGTGCAGCGTATGGCCCGTGATGGCGCCACCACCTTCGTGGAGTTTGGCCCGGGCAAGGTGCTTACCGGGCTGGTCCGACGCATCGTACCAGAGGCCCGCCTCGTCAATGTGAGTAGTGCCGACGACGTGCGGGGCATTGCCGCAGAGAGCCGTTGATGTCGCTCCACAACCAGGTTGCGCTCGTTACCGGAGCTTCACGAGGGATCGGGCGGGCGGCGGCCCTCGAACTTGCCGCGCAGGGCGCCCGCGTGTTGGTGAACTACCAGCACAATGCCGCTGCCGCCGAGGAGGTGGCCGCGCTCATCACCCGCGATGGGGGTGAGGCCCTCGTGTACGCGGCGGACGTGAGCGATAAGCAGGCGGTGCAGCACATGGTGGAGGCGGCCCTGGAGCGCTGGGGCCGCCTTGACATTCTGGTCAACAACGCCGGGATTACCGATGATGCGCCGCTCGTGCGGATGCGGCCCGAGCAGTGGCGGCGGGTGATCGAGATTGACCTCGGCGGCGTCTTCCTCTGCTGTCAGGCGGTGCTCCCCGCAATGCGTCGCCAGCGCTACGGGCGGATCGTCAATGTGGGCTCGCTGGCGGGCCTGGCGGGCAATGTGGGGCAGGCCAACTATGCCGCAGCCAAGGCGGGCCTGGTCGGGTTTACCCGGGCGCTGGCCCGAGAGGTGGCCGCCGATGGGATCACGGCCAATGTCGTGGCGCCGGGCTATGTGACCACCGACCTGGTCGATACCGTCTCGCCGGCGATCAAGGCGTGGGCGCTGGAAGTGATCGCCATGCAGCGCTTCGGGACGCCCGAGGAGGTGGCCGCCGCCGTTGGTTTTCTGGCTTCGCCACGGGCTTCCTACATCACCGGGCACGTTCTGACCGTCGATGGCGGGTGGGTGATGCCCTAGTGGCCGACCTCACTGCGGGGCCATCACGTCGATGTAGTATGACAACCCGGGAGATAGCCATGGACTTTACGGGCCAGGTAGCGATTGTCACGGGGGGCTCGCGGGGGATCGGCCGCGCGGTGGTGTGTGACCTCGCTCGCCGCGGCGCCCGGGTGCTTTTCTGCTACCGTGAGCGTGTGGCTGCTGCCGCCGAGACGCTGGAGCTCGTACGGGCGGCGGGAGGGATAGCCGAGGCCGTCCGGGCCGATGTGAGCGATCCGGCTAGCGGCCCCACCCTGGTGAGTAGTGCCCTGGAGCGCTGGGGCCGGCTCGACATCCTCGTGAACTGCGCCGGCCTTGCCGCCTACGGTCCTATCGCGACCATCGATTCTGCGCGCTGGGCGGCGGTGCTGGCCACCAACCTCGATGGCGTGTACCACACCTGTCGGGCCGTTCTCCGGCCAATGATGCAGCGCCGCTACGGGCGGATCGTGAACGTCGCGGCGCTCCACGGTACGGGCGGCTTCCCCGGCCAGGCCGACTACTCTGCGGCCACTGGCGGGGTGCTCGGCCTCACCCGGGCCCTGGCCCGCGAGGTTGCCCCGTGGGCGATCACGGTGAATGCCGTAGCGCCAGGGTTTGTGGAGACGGACCTGCTCGCGGCTACGCCCCCGGCGGTGCGGGCCTGGGGTGAGCAGATCATTGCCATGCGCCGCGCGGGCCGGCCAGAAGAGGTGGCGAGTGCCGTCGTCTTCCTGGCCTCGCCGCTGGCCTCCTATATTACGGGGCATACGCTCGCTGTGGACGGCGGGTGGACGATGGCGTAGCAGCGGCGCGCTACGCCTCGGTGGCCCAACACGGCAACGGCCGGAGGGAAGATCCCCTCCGGCCCTGCGCTGATCCACTGAGCTTCGGACTCCAGACGAACGTACAGTTCCCGTTGGTTCCGACGTGCGTTCCGTGCCGACAGTTACCGACTTTCTTCGTCCCCTTTAAGAACTCGCCTCAAGGGTTCGGTATTCCGTTGAGCGCTGGTTGTCAGCCTACTTATCTCGTTGCAGACCCTTGGCTGCTCTGCCTGCGGATCGGCCTCTGTGGGCCGTCCGGGCCAGCTGTTGCGGTTGGGTATGGCTCGTTCGTGCGTGGGTAACAGCATGTGTCCCGACGCGGTGAGCTTTGCGTTGAGAGGTGATCCTCGGGCTCGCAGAGCATCCGATCGCTCCTTCAGCGATCCGGCGCTTGTCTGTTAGTCTCCCTGGTTTGGCACCCTTGTGCCGCCCCATTTCCCCTAACGTACGTCTTTCCCCATACACACGTTTCCCTTTACACATGGGGTTGACGCTTGCCTTTGGGCCACACGTTGTTCGGCTGTTCAAGTGCCCTGGTATTGTACCGTTCCCTTGAGGCTACGGCATGATCATAGCATTATCATGCGGAAATTTCAAGGGGTTAATCGTCTCTTAACGATGAAACGCCGCTTTTCTTCCCCAGCGCCAGGGCACTACGCGCCATAATGCATGGTCGTACTGCTGCGGCATGATAAAATAGTGTAAAGCGTTTCTGGTTCAGTCCTGATCGACGGCGATCCGCTCGGCCACGGCGCGGCCCGAGAGCAGCACGAGGGGGATGCCGCCGCCGGGGTGGGTGCCGCCGCCCACGAAGTAGAGCCCGCGCAGGCCGTGGGCGCGCAATGGCGGGCGCATGAAGGCCGCGAAGGGGTTGTTGGAGGCGAGCCCGTAGATCGCGCCGCCCGCAGCGTTGTAGCGCTCAGCAATCGTTGCGGGCGTCCAGATCTGTTCGTAGCGGATCGCGGCGCCGAGGCCAGCGAGGCCCATCCGCTCCAGCTTGGCGATCACCAGATCGCGGTAGGCCAGGGCCTCGTGCTCCCAGCGTACCCGGGGCCCGAGGGCGGGCGCATTCACGAGTACAAACAGGTTCATGTGGCCGGGTGGCGCGTGGGTCGGGTCGCTCAGCGCCGTAGCCGCAACATAGACGGTCGGGTCGGCGGCGGGCACACCCTTCTGGAAGATGGCCGCGAACTCGCGCGGATAGTCGCCGCTGAAGAAGATATTGTGGTGGGCGAGCTGGGGGTAGGTGCGGTTCACGCCCAGGAAGAGCACAAAGCCGCTGCACGAAGGTTCGAGGCGGGCCAGGCGTGCCGCAGTGGCTCCTTGCCCGGGGAGCAAGTTTTGGTAGGCGTAGCGTGGATCGGCATTGACGACAACCCGGGCGGCCCGCAGGTGCTCCCCGCTCGCCAGGCGTACGCCGGTGGCTCTGCCTCGCTCCAGTATGATCTCGGCCACCGGAGCGCTGGTGCGCACCGTCACACCGAGTTCCTCGGCGAGGCGCAGCAGGGCGCAGGCAAGGGCGTACATGCCGCCGCGCACGTACCAGCCGCCCTCGGCGAGCTCGATGTAGGCGATCACATTGAAGGTGGCGGGAGAGCGGTAGGGTGAGGAGCCATTGTAGGTGGCGTAGCGGTTGAAGAGCTGGCGGAGGTGCGGGCTGCGGAAGAAGGAGCGCACCGCCGCGTCCACGCTGCGCAGCGCATCGATGCGCGGTCCGTTCAGCGCCAGCTGCGGGGTAAGCACCTCACGCAGGCCATCGAAGGGCCTGAGCAGGAAGGTGTCGGCTACGGCGGCGTAGATGCGGCTGGTGTGGGCAAGGAACCGGAAGAGCCCGGGGACATCGGCTGGGCTCAGCCGCTGGACTTCCTGGACGAGCTGGGGGAGGCGCTGCCAGGCGTTGAAGATGGTCCCGTCTGGCCAGTGATAGCGGCAGGTCGGCTCGATCTGATCGAGGGTCAGGTAGTCGGCCATCGAGCGGCCAGCAGCGGCGAAGAGATCGGCGATGACCCAGGGCATGGTGAGCAGTGAGGGGCCAGTGTCGAAGGTATAGCCCTGGGCCTGGAGCAGATTCAGCTTGCCGCCGACGCGCTCGTTCTTCTCGAGCAGCGTGACGGAGCGGCCCTGCGCGGCGAGGTGGA
>SFCB01000077.1 GCA_004367505.1 Chloroflexi bacterium OHK40
AATGGCTTCCTGACGCCGAGCAAGCGGCTGACCCGCCAAGGAGCAGGAGCCCCTGGACCACCCAAAACGGCCCCTGAAAGGCCAACTGACAAAGCAGAGTTAGACGCGGTACCGAACGAGAAGGTGATTGAAGCTTAGAGGTGCCGATCCGCCGCCAGCGCCTGGCCCGGGTTCTGGCGCCGCAGCCGGTTGACGGCCAGGCCGGCGCTGGCCGCCAGGAGTCCGCCGAGCAGCCAGCGCAGGCCCTTGACGTTCGCATGGTTCATCGAAATCCTCCGTGGATCTTTAGGCGGATACCCGGCCCCGCCAGCCCGTCGGGGCGGCGCTCCGGGCCTATTCTCGTCACCGAGGGGCATACCAGCAGTATGCGTGCCGGCGCTGGCATGGCAAGGGTTGTGTACGCGCCCCTCGTTGCCGCCTTTCGCGATGGTACGCCCGCAGCATGCCTGGCCGAGGCCCGGCCGGTGCCGAGGCTTCGCCGTGAAAAGCGGCCCTCGTTGCGTACAACACCTGGCCTGAGCCCGGCCGCAGGGCGCTGCTGCGACGCGCTCATGCGCTCCTCGCCGGTGGGGAGCGGGTAGGCTGCTATGGCTTCGCCGACGTGATCGTGTGTGTCTCGGCCAAGGACGATTGCCGCTCGGGGAACAGATGACACCCGGCCTGAAGCAGCGCGCTGCAACCAGATACTCTAGTTGCGGCGTATCGTAGCCTCGTGCGGCTTAGCGCTGATCAGCCAGCATAGCGCTAACGGCCTGTTTCAGTGGAGGAATATCCCGATGGATGACCATCCAGATGAGCTCGATGTCGAGGCCCAGGTAGTTGTGCACAAGCACGTTGCGGAACGCAGCAATCTGCGGCCACGGGATCTGCGGCTGGGTTGCTTTCGCAGCGTCGGACAGGCGCTGGGTTGCTTCGGACAGCGTCTGCAAGTTCCGCAGTGTTGCGTCTTGTAGCACATCCGACCCAAAAAAGGCTTCCTGCCCATGCGCCACATTGCGCTCAATGCGGCTGATGCACTCCAGGATATGCCGCAAATAGACGGTGTCGTCCCTCATAGTGGACGGGCTTCCTGGAGTACGCGGTCGCGAATGGCTGGGTGTAGCGCCCGCTCAGTAACGATCTCGACCCGCCGCCCGAGCAGTTGCTCAAGATCGAGGATGAGCCCGGCTGGGAACCAGGCGCTTGTTTCAGGGCCGGTCTCAACTAGCAAATCAATGTCGCTCTCAGGCGTAGCCTCGCCCCGTACGATAGAGCCAAAGACGCGCACACGGGTGACGCCGTGGCGATGGGCGATGCGGGTAATCGCGTCGCGATGGATGTGAAGAATGGTTTGTTCATCCATACGAAGCACCTCCAGCTCAATTATAGCGTAGCCGCATGGAGTCTGTGTCCGGCCACGGGTGCGAGGCGCTCATGCGCTCCTCGCCGGTGGGGAGCGGGTAGGCCGCCACGGTTCTGTTCCTGGCGCTAATGCGTGGTCCGTGGACGGCCTTCGCCGCCGGGTCGAGCTTCAGGTCCGGCTAGGCGAGGCCCACACGGACCCGCCAGCGGATCTGCGCCGCGTGCGCGCCGATCCTGGCGGCGGCGTGGCTATGCTCCGCGTCAACCGGCTTCTGGCGCTGCTCTCAGGCGGCGGTCGTGGTAGGCGTGAACTCCTGCGAACAACACCGCCGCGCCGAGCATGGCGCACCTCGAAAGCGCTGTCGAGCCCCCTGTGGGTGGGGACAGTGGCTCGGCTCATAGCGATTCGCCCCGGCATCGGACGCCCCGTGGTCGTCAGAGGGGCGAATCTCCGTGGCCGACCAGACGCGATCTTCGCTACAATGTGCGGGCACACAGGCCGGAGCCGGCGGAGCCCGGCCCTCCGAGGTGGTAGCCCGGCCGCCAGCGGCGGCAACAGAGAAAGAGGACCGCGATGCGCATCACGCTCTACGGCGCGGCTGGCGAGGTGACTGGCTCCGCCTACCTGGTTGAGTGCGGGGCAGCTCGCGTGCTGGTGGACCTGGGGATGTTCCAGGGTGGTCCCGACGACGAAGCCCGCAACGTGCTGCCTGATGCCATGCGCCCACGCGATCTCGATGCGGTCGTACTGACCCATGCCCACATCGACCATAGCGGCCGCCTGCCTCTGCTGGCGAAGGCCAGGTATCGCGGGCCGGTGTATGGTACCCCTGCCACGCTGGAGACGGCCGAGTTGCTGCTCCACGACAGCGCCCGCCTCCAGGCCGACGACGCCGAGCGGGCGAGCAGGCGCCGGGTGCGGGCTGGTCTCGAACCTGTCGAGCCGCCCTATAACGAGGACCATGTGCGCGCAATCGCCGCCCGTTTTGCGCCGCTACCCTACGATGAGCCGGTCGCTGTGGCGCCCGGGGTGCAGGTCACCCTGGTTGAGTCCGGCCACATGCTCGGCTCCGCCAGCATCGCCATGCGCCTGGAGCACGAGGGCCGCGCTCGCACGATTGCCTTCTCCGGCGACATCGGTCCCCGGGGCTCGCCCATCCTGCGCGACCCGGAGCGCCTGAGAGGTGCTGATCTCGTCTTCCTTGAATCGACCTACGGCGACCGCGACCACCGCCCCCTCGCCGCCACGGAGGCGGAGTTCGCCGAGATTGTGCGCACAGTGGCCCAGCGTCGCGGCAAGCTGCTCATCCCCTCCTTCGCGGTGGGCCGGGCCCAGACGATGCTCTACGAGTTCGCTGAGCTCTTCCACCAGCGGATGGTGGCGCCCTTCCCGATCTACCTGGATAGCCCGCTGGCGATCAAGGCTAGCGCGATCTACCTGCGCCACCCGGAACTGGCCGACGAAACGCTTGACGAAGAGCATGAGCAGCGGCAGCTACGGCGCGATCTGGCGACGCTGCGGCTCTGCGAGACGAGCGATGAGTCGCGGGCGCTGAACGACATTCGCGGTCCCTGCGCGATTATCGCCGGCTCGGGTATGTGCAACGGCGGGCGGATTCTGCACCACCTGCGCCATAACCTCTGGAAGCCTGATACGGCCGTCATGATCGTTGGCTACCAGGCTCAGGGCACACTCGGGCGCGCGCTGGTGGATGGCGCCCGCACGGTGCAGATCTTCGGCGACCCGGTTGCCGTCCGGGCCTCCGTCCACACCCTGAACGGCTTCAGCGCCCACGCTGGCCAGACTGAGTTGCTGGAGTGGCTGGAGCCCCTGGCGGCCACCCGACCGCGAGTGGTGCTCACCCACGGCGAGGATCGCGCCCGTGCGCCCCTGGCGGCCCAGATCACGGCGCGCTACGGCATCACCGCCGAGTTGCCAGGATTTGGCGCGACGATCAGCCTGTAGAACCGGGGACGCCGGGACGCAGCCGCTGCTTCCATACGAGGCCCCGAACAAGAACCGTGGTTTCGATCCGCTGAGTCCGAGGAGCTACCCCATGAGCGAGATCCCCACGCAGCGGATGGTGACGGCTCGCGAGGTGCGCGAGCACCCCACCGCGCTTGCCTACATCAACGGCGCCAACGCCAACCTGCGGCTCCTGGGCTACACTGAACACGGCATGCGCCACGTGGGCCGGGTGAGCAGTTGGGCCTACGAAGTGCTGCACGAGCTAGGGTACGCCGAGCGAGATTGCGAGTTGGCCGCGATCGCCGGGCTGCTCCACGATATCGGCAATGTCATCAATCGCCAGCAGCACGGCCAGATTGGCGCCTTGCTCGCCAGAGATATCCTCACCGAGCTGGGGATGGATGTTACCGAGCTGGTGGTCGTGATGGGTGCGATTGGCAACCACGAGGAGGAGCGGGGCCACGCCGTGAGCGCGGTGGCCGCCGCGCTCATCCTGGCCGACAAGGCCGACGTCCACCGTTCACGGGTGCAGGAGCCCGATCCTTCCAAACACGACATCCACGATCGTGTGAACCTCGCCGCCACGGATGCGAAGCTCCGCGTCGAGCAGGCTAGCCGGCGGATCGTGCTTGAGCTGGCGATCGATAGCGCTATGGCCTCGGTGATGGACTACTTCGGGATCTTCCTCTCGCGCATGGTGATGTGCCGCCAGGCCGCCGCCTTCCTCGGCTGCCGCTTTGGCCTGGTGATCAATGGGACCGTGCTGGAGTGAGGGTCGGGGGGTGAGTCATCAGAGGGGACAGAGGACAGGGGGCCGTCCTATCCCGCCCGCCACGGCCCGCCATGGGCATCACCGTCACGACACGTGCGGGGGCAGGACCATCCGGCACACCCAGAGATCAAACACGAATCTTGCACAATGCCCGCGATTCTATGCTATACTACAAGGCGGCGCTGTGCGAAAAGAGACTTGTCACCGAAACCATGGGCGACGCTGCAGCGGGCGCCCACGTTGGTATTTGAGTGGGAAGAACGGGAGAAGTACGAGCGAGCTATGCAGAAATCGGAGATCCTGGCCACGGCACCACGGGTGCAACTGATAGCGGCGGGGGTGAACTATGGCCGCTTCGCGATCGGGCCGCTGCAGCCGGGCCACGGCAGCCCCCTGGGCAACGCGCTCCGGCGCGTCCTGTTCTCGTCGATCCCTGGTGCAGCCGTCACGCGCATTAAGCTCGGCGGTGTGATCCACGAGTTTTCGACCATCCCGGGCGTCCTGGAGGATGGCACCCAGCTGATCCTGAACGTGAAGGGTATCCGCTTGCGCTCCTACTCTGAGCGCGCGGTCACGATGCAACTCGTTAAGCGAGGCCCCGGCCCCGTCTATGCGGGCGATATCGACGCACCCAGCACGGTCGAGATCGTCAATCCGGAGCACTACCTCTGCACGCTGGACGATGATACCGTCCTGGAGATGCAGCTGACGGCCGAGCGCGGCCGTGGCACGAGCCTGGCCGATAACAACAGCGGTCTGAATATCGGCGAGATCGCGGTGGACGCGCTCTTCAACCCGGTGCCGCAGGTAAACTTTCTGGTGGAGAGTGTGGCCGCCAATGGCACCGAAGCCCACGACCGGCTCATCCTCGAGATCTGGACGGACGGGACGATCAAGCCTGGCGATGCGCTTGGGCATGCGGCCCAGGTGCTGGCCCAGCACTTCGGCCGGATCGCCATCTTCGACCAGCCCGAACCAGTGGCCGAGGTGGCCGCTCCCACCGGCCGCGCCATCCCGGCCGATGTCTACAACCGCACCATCGACGAGCTCAGCTTGAGCACGCGCACCTATAACAGCCTGCGCCGCGCCGATATCACCACCATCGGGCGCCTGCTTGAGCTCGATGACCGGGCGCTCCAGGGGATCCGCAACCTCGGCCCCAAGGGCGTCGAGGAGATCCGCGCGCGCCTGGCTGACCACGGCTACCTCGATGGCGGCGAGCAGCCGGCCCTCGAGGAGGGCGGCGATAGCGAGCCCCCCCCGCCCGACGGCGACGCGCTGCTGCCCGATAGCACCGAGCCCGCGCTCGCCTGATCCACCTTCGCCCGCGTGGGCGCCCATCCATCCGGTCCCTCTCTTATCCACGGTTTCCCGGCGCAGGGCGGCATTGCCGCCGCCCCGCGCCACTGGTGCCGCCACGGCACGATTGTTGCGGGAATAGCCGCTCGTTCTAGCCCGCCCCCGCAGACCCAGCCCAATCTCTGAAGGAGAACCTGTTCATGCCACGCACTAAGAAGAGCGCCGCGGCTGATAACGCCGCGACGCCCAATGGCGCCGCGCCACCTGCCGTCGCCGTTGAAAGTACCCAGACGCCTGAGAGCGTTGCGACCGCTGTAGGGAGCGGGGTGCTCGAGATCGGCCCCGAGGGCTTCGGCTTCCTCCGGGGGCCGCGCCTGCTCCCTGGCCCCGAGGATGTCTATGTCGCCCAGTCCCAGATCCGCCGCTTTGGCCTGCGCACCGGCGACACGATCGCTGGCCGGGTGCGCCCGCCCCGCGAGGGGGAGCGCTATCCCTCCTTGCTCTGGGTCGAGAAGGTCAACGATGTTCCCACCGAGGAGGCCCAGAAGCGCCCGGTCTTTGAGCGCCTCACCCCGGTCCATCCCCACGAGCAGCTCATCCTTGCCACTGAGCCCAACATTCTTGCCACCCGCCTGGTTGACCTGATCGCTCCCGTTGGTCGCGGCCAGCGTGGCTTGATCGTCGCCCCGCCCAAGGCCGGCAAGACGATGCTGCTCAAGGCGATCGCGAATGGCATTACTACGAATAACCCCGATGTCCAGCTGATCGTCCTCCTCATCGGCGAGCGCCCTGAGGAGGTGACCGATATGCGCCGCTCAGTCAAGGGCGAGGTGATCGCGGCAACTTTCGACGAGCCCGTTGAGGACCACATCAAGGTGGCCGAGCTGACGCTCGAGCGAGCGCGCCGCCAGGTCGAGCACGGTCGCCATGTCGTGATCCTGATGGACTCGATCACCCGCCTGGCCCGTGCCTACAATATTGCTATGCCCTCCAGTGGCCGCACCCTCTCCGGCGGGATGGACCCGGCGGCGCTCTATCCGCCCAAGCGCTTCTTCGGCTCCGCCCGCGCAATCGAGGAGGGCGGCTCGCTGACGATCATCGCCACCTGCCTCGTGGATACCGGGAGCAAGATGGACGATGTGATCTTTGAGGAGTTCAAGGGCACCGGGAACATGGAGCTCAACCTCGACCGCAAGCTGGCCGAGAAGCGCATCTTCCCCGCTGTCGATATCCAGCGCTCCTCCACCCGCCGCGAGGAGTTGCTGCTCGACGCGACCACCCTGCGCCAGACCTACGCGCTGCGGCGCATGGTGAGTATGGTCGGTGAGAATGATGGCACCGAGCTCATGCTCGCCCGCATGGCTAAGGCTCGGACCAATGCCGAGTTCCTCGCAACCCTCGGGAAGTCGGGCGGTTAGCGCAGCGCTGTATCCCTCGGATGGCCCGCGTTCGCGGTAGGAGCACGGAGGATGGAACGGCAGCGTGGGCAGGCGCGCGGCTCCGCCGATGGACGGTCCGGTCCGTTCAAGCGGCCTCAGGAACCGGCGTGAGCATGCTTCGCCCTTCGTCGGCTCGGGCCCCGTTGGGCACGGGTTGTGCTCCCCCGTAGCTGTGCAAGATCCTCGCGCGTCCGTGCAGGATGCTCCATCACACCCGCACAAAACGCCCGGGCCTGCCGGCGCTTCGATGGTATGATTGCCGTATGAGCACTCCCCATCCCGACGGCGTCGCCGTCATCGACACCATGCACCTGGGCCGGGCCCACGTGGTGGCGGCCTACCTGCTGCCTGGCCCCGAGCCCATCCTGGTCGATCCCGGTCCGGCGAGCACCCTGCCCGGTCTGGAGGCTGGCCTCGCCACTCATGGCCTTGCCCTGAGCGACATCCGCCATATCGTGCTCACCCACATCCACCTCGATCACGCCGGCGCCACTGGCCAGATCCTCGCCCACAGTCCCGCTGCTCGCGTCTACGTTCACGAGCGGGGTGCCCCTCACCTGCTCGACCCTTCACGGCTCCTTGGTAGCGCGGGCCGGCTCTACGGCGACCAGATGGAGCGGCTCTGGGGCCAGGTGCTCCCGGTGCCGCCGGCTGCAATCACCGCGCTGGCCGGCGGCGAGACGCTGCGGCTCGGCGGGCGGGAGTTGCGGGCTTACGACGCGCCGGGCCATGCGCGCCACCATCTCCTCTGGCACGATCTGCAGAGTGGGGGCGTGTTCGTGGGCGACAACGCTGGCACGCGCTTGCCGGGCGTGGCCTTTACCCGCCCGGCCACGCCCCCGCCGGAGATCGACGTGGCCGCCTGGATGGGGACGCTGGATCTGCTCGAGTCTCTCCGGCCTACCTGGCTCTTGTTGACCCACTTTGGCCCCTTCGCTGATGTGGACTTTCACCTGGCCGATTACCGCGAGCGGCTCCTGCGCTGGTCGGAGGTGGTGCGTTCCGGGCTCAACTCCGGCGCCGACGAAGCCACCCAGGTGGCGGCGCTCGAAGCATTGGCTGCTCGCGAGGCTGCCGCGCTCGGCGCGCCCCAGCGGGCAGCGCTCTCCCAGCAAACAGGCAGCCTGGTGCTCAGCTGGCGCGGTCTCGCACGCTACTGGCAGAAGCAGGGGCCTGGCGTAGCGAGCGGCTAAGCACTGGTACGGGGCTTCCACTTCGTACCCGGTGCTCCGCGATGGCCGGGGCGCGATCGGCATCTCCCTGGGAGCGTAGGCATCGGGCCGTCGCGGGCGGGGCGCCTGCACTCCCGTGTGGGTGTGTACCCCAACCGAGAACACGTACGCGTGCCAGCCGACTTGCGCCGCCGGGGCACACCACGTATCATAGGCGAACCGTGGAGAGAGCACGGCGCCGGCACGGTTGCCGGTACGAACGAGCGGAGCAGAGGAGAGATCGATGCGCGTACTGATCCTTGGCGGCGATGGTTACCTCGGCTGGCCAACCGCGATGTACCTGTCGGCCCGCGGCCACGAGGTGGCCGTGGTGGACAACATGGCCCGTCGCGGCTACGACAATGAGCTTGGCGCCGAGAGCCTCGTGCCGATCGCTTCGCTCCAGGAGCGCGTGGCGATCTGGGAGGCGCTGACGGGCCGTAAGATCGCCGCCCATGTCGGCGATATCTGTGACTACACCTTCTTCGAGCCGGTGGTCAAGGCCATGCAGCCCGAGGCGATCATCCACTATGGCGAGCAGCGCGCTGCCCCCTATTCGATGATCGATCGCCGCCACGCCGTCTATACGCAGACGAACAATGTGGTCGGCAATCTGAATGTGCTCTACGCTATGGCCGATCACGCGCCCGAGTGCCACCTGATCAAGCTCGGTACGATGGGCGAGTACGGGACGCCCAATATCGATATCGAAGAGGGCTTCATCACCATCACCCACAAGGGCCGCACCGATACGCTCCCCTTCCCGAAGCAGCCCGGTAGCTTCTACCACCTCTCCAAGGTCCACGACAGCCACAATATCATGTTCTGCTGTCGTATCTGGGGCCTGCGCGCTACCGACCTGAACCAGGGTGTGGTCTACGGCGTTGACACCGAGGAGATCAGGCTCGACGAGCGCCTGCGTACCCGCTTCGACTACGATGGCGTCTTCGGGACGGTGCTGAACCGCTTTCTCGTCCAGGCCGTGGCGGGTGTGCCGCTTACCGTCTATGGGCAGGGTGGGCAGACTCGCGGCTTCCTCGATATTCGCGATACCCTCGCCTGCGTGGAACTCGCGATGCTCAACCCGCCCGCTCAGGGCGAGTTCCGCGTCTTCAACCAGTTCACCGAGCAATTCAGCGTGCTGGATCTGGCGCGGGCCGTGCAGGAGACGGGCCGGGAGCTTGGCCTGGCCGTGGAGATTAACCACCTGCCCAATCCCCGCGTCGAGAAGGAGGCTCATTACTACAATGCGGTCAACACGAGCCTGCTCAGCCTGGGCCTCCAGCCCCATTACCTCAGTGAGACGCTGCTTGAGTCGGTGATCCACGTCGTGCAGCGCTATAAGGCCAATATTAAGCCTCAGTTGATTATGCCCAACGTCAACTGGCGCGAGACGGGCAGCCCGCGCATTGAGGCAGAGGCTGCGGCCGACTAACGATCAGGGGCACAGGACGAGCGCGAGCCTTGCGCGTAGCGTCGTCCTGTGCCCCTTTTTTCTTCACCGGCAACGCTGGCCCATCGCGCGGAACCAGTGCGGAGGGCCCCCCGCAGAGAGACCGGCGGGCGTCCTTCAGGCCAGCGCCGCACCCCGCCGTCGCCGGGCCTCGCCCACGCTGAAGACACGCCGGGCCACGTGGTAGTAGTCGATCAGTTGGTCCATCGTGGCCTGCCAGGAGCGGCCGCGGGCGTGCTGTAGGCCACGCTCGGCGATCCCCTGCCGCAGCCCAGGCTCCTCGCGCAGGCGCTGCACCAGCCTGCCGATCTCTGCGGGCCGCTCAGGGTCGAAGAGCAGGCCGTTCTTTCCGTCCTCGATAATGTCCAGCACTCCACCGGTGTTGGCCGCGATCACCGGCACGCCGCAGGCCATCGCCTCGAGCGCCACGAGCCCGAACGTCTCGGTGGTGCTGGGAAAGAGGAACACATCGGCCGCGCGGTAGGCCTCGACGAGCTCCTCCCCGCGCAGAAACCCGGGGAAGCTTGTGGGTGTCCCACGGAAGTGCCGCCGCAGTTGCTCGTGGCTCGGTCCGCCGCCAACCATGGCCAGCCGCACGCCGGGCACCTGGAAGAGCGGGTCGCGGATCACCTCGAGGCGCTTCTCCGGGGAGTGGCGCCCAACATACAGCACGAGCAGGTCGTCCGGATTGCCGCCGGTGAGCCGCTCGCGCATGGCGGGGTTGCGGGGGCCGGGCGCGAAGCGTCGGGTGTCGATACCGCGCTTCCACCAGCGCACGCGCTCGAAGCCGTGGCTGCGCAGATCCTTCAGCGTCTCAGTGCTGGGGCAGAGGTTCAGGTGGGCTGCGTTATGGATGCTGCGGAGGTACGACCAGATCGCCGGCTCGATGAAGGCGCCGCCGTAGTAGCGTACGTAGCGCGGCACGTGCGTGTGAAACGAGGCCACGATCGGCACGTTGAGCCGCCGGCCGTACGAGAGCCCGAAGGGCCCGAGGAAGAACGGCGAGACGATATGCACCAGGTCGGGCTGGAAGGCCCGGATCCGCTCCCAGACAAAGCGGCGGGGGATGTTGATGCGGATGTCCGGGTAGAGCGGGAAGCGGGGCCCGCCCACACCCACGATCTCGGCGCCAGCATACTCGGCGGGGCCGCCGGGCGGCCCGAAGAGCAGCACCTGGTGCCCTTTCTCCTGCAGCCGCTCGAGCACCTGGCACAGAATGGTCACCACACCGTCGAGCTTCGGCAGGAACGTCTCGGTAAAGATGGCGATTTTCATAGATTGAGGATACTGGATCGTGGATACTGGATACTGGATACTGGGGACGACAGAGTCGTCTCAGGGACCAGTAGCCAGGGATGCGTGGGTCTTCCCAGCATGAAGTGGCCCAGTATCCTACAAATGAAAGCTCCGATGGATCACCCGCACGGCCTCATCGCCGTCGGCCGCTGAGACGACGAGCGAGATGTTGTTCTCGGTGCTGCCCTGAGCGATCGCGATGATGTTGATCCGGGCCTCGCCCATGGCCCCGAAGAGTCGCCCCGCAATCCCGGGCGTGCCGCGCATGCCCGAGCCCACCAGCGCGACGATCACCGCCGGCTCGATCACCTCGATGTGCTCGACATCGTGGGCCGAAAATTCGGCGGCGAGCTCGCGCCGCAGTTCAGCTACCGCAGCGCGGGACTCCGGCTGTGGCACTGCCAGGCACACGCTCTGCTCGCTGCTGGCCTGGGAGATCAGCAGGATGTTGGCGCCGGCCCGTGCCACCGCGCCAAAGATCCGCGCCGCCACCCCGGCAATACCCAGCATGCCTGGCCCGCCCACCGTCACCAGGCTCACGTCCTTGATCGCTGTCACCGCCTTGGCTGCCCCCTCGCCCCGCTCCCGGGTGATCAGCGTCCCCGGATGCGTAGGGTTGAAGGTGTTCCGAATGCGGATTGGGATCTGCCGCTGCACCAGGGGGAGCACCGTCTTCGGGTGCAGGACGTTCGCGCCATAGTAGGCCAGTTCGGCCATCTCGGAGTAGGTGAGCCGGGGGAGGGTGCGGGCCTCCGGCACTACCCGAGGGTTGGCCGTGAGCACCCCGTCCACCTCTTTCCAGAACCAGACCTCATCGGCATCCAGGACATCTCCGAGGATCGCGCAGGAATAGTCCGAGCCGCCACGCCCCAGTGTGGTGGGCACACCGGCAACGGTGGCGCCGATGAAGCCCGTCACGACGGGTACGGTGCCGGCGGCCAGGAGCGGCAGCAGCCGGGTCTGTGCGCGCTCGCGCGTCTCGTTCCGCAATGGCGAGGCGGCGCCATAGCGATCATCGGTGACGATCAGGCCCGTTGCGTCCACCGCCTCGGCCGGGATTCCGGCGCTCCGCAGCGCGGCGGCGATCAGGCGGGCATTGATGCGCTCCCCGAGCCCGCTGAAGAGGTCGAGGGCGCGGGGCGTGAGCTCGCCGAGCACCGCGATGCTCCGCGAGAGGTCGCTCATGTAGTCGAGCATGGCTCGCAGTTCGGGCTCAAGCGTAGCGCACTCAGCGGGTGAGGCCAGTTCGGCGGCGGCGCGCATGTGCAGCCCGAGCAGGCGTGGCGCTACCTGAGCGGTGGCATCGCCGTCACCCTCGGCGGCCGCCCGCGCGGCGTTGATCAGCGTGTCGGTGGTACGCAGGTCGGGGGCGTTCATCGCCGACACCACGACCACAACCTCGTGCTCGCGGCGGCTCTCAGCCACAATCTCGGCTACCTGGCGGATGGCGTCGGCGCTACCCACCGACGTCCCGCCGAACTTCATCACAATGCGCATCCGTATATCCCCGTTCCCTACGGAATCAACAGCACCTTCCCGGTCGTCTTGCGGCCCTCCAGGAGCCGGTGAGCCTCGGCGGCCTCGGCGAGTGGTAGCTCCCGGTCCACCCGTACCCTCAATTCACCCGCCGCCATCCAGTTCAGCAGGTCGCCGGCGCGCCAGGCAAGTTCCTCCTCAGTAGCAATGTAGTACGCCAGCGTGGGCCTGGTCATGAAGAGGGCGCCGCGCGTGCTGAGGGCCAGGGGCTCGATCGCCGGCATCGGGCCGCTGGCATTGCCGAAGAAGACGGCGTAGCCCCGGGGGCGCAGGCTATCGAGGGTTTGCTCCCAGGTGCTCTTGCCCACCGAGTCGTACACCACATCCACCCCACGGCCCTCGGTGAGTTCACGAGCGCGCTGGGCGAAGTTCTCTCTGGTGTAGAAGACGATCTCTGACGCGCCTGCGTCTCGGGCCAGGGCCGCCTTTTCCTCACTGGAGACAAGGCCGATCACCCGGGCACCGAGCCTCCTGGCGATCTGGACCAGCAGCAGGCCCACACCGCCCGCGGCCGCCGTGACGATGCACGTCTCGCCGGCTTTAAGTGGGTAGGTGCTGTGCGTGAGGTAATGGGCCGTCAGCCCTTGCAGCAACACGGCCGCAGCGAGCTTCAGATCGACCTCGGCGGGCACTCGCACGAGCTTACTGGCAGGGGCCAGGGCCAGGTCGGCGTAACCGCCGCTTCCCGACGCCGTAACGACCCGATCGCCCACCGCCCAGCCCTGCACTTGAGCGCCTAGCGCCTCGATCGTGCCGGCGAACTCCTGGCCGGGGATGAAGGGGAGGGGGAGCTTATAGAGCCCGGTGCGCTGGTAGGTCTCGATAAAGTTCAGCCCGATCGCCTCAACCCGCACCCGCACCTGATCCGGCCCCGGCTCCGGCGCTGGCACCTCTTCGTACCGCAACACCTCCGGCCCGCCCAGTTCGTGTACTCGGATTGCCCGCATAGCACCCATCTCCCTTGCTCAACCCGCCCATTCCTGCCCAGGCCCCACTTCGCGTTCGCGCTTGCGCCCCGCTCAAAACCCGGCCTATACTATAACAGAACCTTGCGCCGCCCGAGCGCGCCGCGCACTCCCGTACCAACGCCGTGCCGCTCCATCCCATGGGCGGCCCGGGCCGGGGCGTTTGTGCGGCGCCATTGCGCTTTCGTGATCGATCGTGCCGGCGCACGGCGTCCCCGCTCAACTGCACGCATGTAAGGAGGCGCCGTTGCGCCCGGAGCACCTGTTCCCCCCGGACGCCTTCCGGCGCTATGACGAGGGCGACGATCGCGATTTCTACCGCTACCCGCGCCTGACGGCCCACCTCGACGAGGCTGCCTGCGCCGCTGTGACCCAACTGCTGCGCGAGGAGCTCCCGCCCGGCGGGCGCATCCTCGACCTTATGAGCAGCTACGTGAGCCATCTGCCTCCGGAGGTGAGCTATGGCTACGTGCTCGGCCTTGGCCTGAACGAGGCCGAGCTGCGCCTCAACGGGCAGCTGCATGAGTGGCTGGTCCATGATCTGAATCGGGAACCGGCCCTACCCCTTCCCGACCGCTCCTTTGATGGTGCCGCCTGCACCGTCTCCGTCCAGTATCTCACCCGGCCAATCGACGTCTTCGCCGAGGTGGGCCGCACCCTGCGCCCCGGCGCGCCCTTTGTGGTCAGCTTCTCCAACCGCTGTTTTCCCAGCAAGGCGGTGAACATCTGGGTGAGCACGGGCGACCGCGAGCACCTGGCGCTGGTGCGGCGCTATTTCGAACTGGCTGGCTGCTTCACCGACATCCGCGCCCTGAATCGCTCGCCCCACCGCTGGCTCAGCGACCCGCTCTTCGCCGTCGTGGCCCGCGCCCGCTAGCGCTCCGGGCGACGCTTCGCGGCTGGTTGGCCCGGTGCGGTGTCCCTGCCCGCCCGCGGTTGGCCCACTCCTGGTATAATCCTGCCAATCGCCAACTGGAGATCGTTATGCCTCCTGTCGCCCCTCAGCCCGTGCAGCTTACGTGCCCCGCCTGTGGCACGCCCTTCCGGGCCGCTATCTATACCCTCGTCGATGTCACCGCTCAGTCCGAGCTCAAGGCCGCCCTGCTCAGCGGCCAGCTCAATGTCGCTGTCTGTCCGAACTGCCGTACCGCGAGTATGCTCGGCGCTCCGCTGATCTACCACGACGCCGCCAAACAGCTCTGCCTCGTCTACTTCCCGCAGGAGCTGAATAGCCGTCCCGAAGATCAGGAGCGCTTTGTCGGCGAGGCTACGAGTTTCATCATCCGCTCCCTGCCCGCCAACGCTCCTCGCGGCTATCTGCTGGCTCCCCGGCGCTTCCTCACCCTACCCTCACTGCTCGATGCCATCCTGGAGGCTGATGGTGTCAGCCGCGAGATGCTGGAGCGCCAGCGGGCCCACGTCGACCTGATCAGCGAGCTCGCCGCCCGCTTGAACGATGAGGAGCAGTTTGCCGCGCTCGTTGAGCAGCGCCGGGCCGACCTCACGCCGGAGTTCTTCGCGACCCTCGCCGCCTTTATCGAGGCTACTCCGCCCGCACAGGCCGACTCGCGCGAGCTCCTGCTTCAGCTCCAGGCCCGCCTCGCCGATCTCGCCGCCGCCGACCACGATAGCCCCGACGATGAGGAGCTCGCGGCGGCCATCGCAAGGCTCCAGTCTGCCTCCGACGACGAGCTCGAGCTCGCTGTCGCCGAGCTGCGTCCCCTGATCGACTATGGTTTCTTCCAGGCCTGGACGGAGCAGATCGATGCCGCTGAGGCCGCTGGCCAGCACGACGAGGCCGACCGTCTCACCGCTCGCCGGGCCCGCATTCTGTCCATCGTCGAGGAGTTGGACCGCGAGGCCCAGCAGATGTTCGAGGCCGGTAGTGCTACCCTCGGTGAGGTGCTCCAGGCCCCCGACCCGCTCGCCGCCCTGCGTGAGCGCGCCGATGCGGTGGACGAGGCCTTTATGATGGTCCTCTCGGCAAATGCCGGCGCCGCCCAGCGGGCCGGCCGCGACGATATGGTGGCGCTGCTGGAACGGCTCGCCGAGGAGGCGGTGGCGATTATCCAGGCCCGCCTCTCGCCCGAGGAGCGCTTTATCAACGAGTTGCTGCTCGCCGAGACCCCCCGCGATGCGACCGCCCTTCTGCGCAAAAATGTCGGCAAGATTACCCCGGATCTGGTGAAGCGGCTGAATGAGTTGGCCGAGCAGGAGGAGAAACGCGCCAACAAGCCTACCGCCGAGCGTCTGCGCCAGCTCGCGCGTGAGAGCGGTGCGATGCTGTTTTAGTGCAAGGTGTCGTCGCGCCGTGTCCGGCGCTGCCACCTGTTGCATCTACGATGAAGCGCGTTGCCCTGCAGCTCCTCGCCTTGCTCGCGCGCCTCGTGCTGCGCCGCAACCCGGGGCGGATCGAGCGGGTGCTGGTGATCAAGCCCGATCACCTTGGCGATCTGCTGCTCGCTACGCCGGCCCTGCGCCAGCTCCGCGCGGGCCTGCCCACGGCGCGGATCGTTGGCCTTGTTGGGCCGTGGTCCCGCCGGGTGTGGCAGGGCAATCCGCATCTCGATCGCCTCGCCGAACTGCCCTTCCCCGGCTTTGAGCGGGGCGCTATGGCCGCCCATCCCTTCCGCCCCTACCTGCTGCTCGCCAGGTATGCGCTGCTGCTGCGGCGCGAAGCCTACGACGCTGCCCTCATTCTGCGCGACGACCACTGGTGGGGCGCCGCTCTTGCCGCGTTTGCCGGTATTCCTCGCCGGGTAGGCCATGCCCACCCGCTCGTGGCTCCGTTCCTCAGCGATGCCCTCCCCTACGCCCCACGTGAGCACGTTGCCCGCCAGTCGCTCGACGCTGTGGCGCGCCTGCTCGGCGCTCCGCCATCTACGCCGGCGATCATCCCGACGACGTTCGTGCCCTCCCCGGCAGAAACGGCCTGGGCCGCCGCGTGGGTCGCCGCCAACTGTGGCCCGGGCGAGCGGCTCGTGGTGATCCATCCGGGCACCGGCGGCCCGACGAAGCACTGGCCAGCTGCGCGCTGGGCGGCTGTCGGCAATGCCCTGAGCCTGCGGCCCGGCGTGCGCCTCCTGCTGACGGGTGGTCCCACTGAGGCGCCGCTGGTCGCGGAGATCGCCGCACAGCTGTTGCGCTCGCCCCTCACCCTCGCCGGACAGACCAGCGTGGGCCAGCTCGCGGCGCTGCTCCGCCACGCGGCGATCGTTCTTGGGGTGGACAGCGGGCCACTGCACCTGGCGGTGAGCCAGGGCGTCCCCAGTGTGCACCTCTTTGGCCCGAGCGACAGTGCACGATTCGGCCCCTGGGGCCACCCGGAGCGGCATGTTGTGCTCGAAGCGGGGCTCTTCTGTAGCCCCTGCGGTGTCTTCGCGGCCTGCCCCCGTGGTACCGCAGGCCCGGAGTGTATGGCGGCGCTCCCGGCCGCAACCGTGATCGCCGTGGCTTCCCGCCTTCTCGATGCCCCCGTTGAGGGCGATCCCTGGCTATAATACAAGAGGAGTTCGCTCCTCTGGCGCCAGGCCGGACGCGGGCGACCACCAGCGTGCCACACCGTTCCAATGGCAGGTCGTTACGATGCCCCGCACCCGACTAACGAGCGCTACCACCCATACGCCCCGCCGCAAGGGCCAGCTCCCGACAAAAGTGTGCGCGACTTGCGGCCGTCCCTTCGAGTGGCGCAAGAAGTGGGCTGCCAGCTGGGATGCGGTCCGCTACTGCTCCGCGCGCTGCCGTCGCGGGCGCCCGAGCCATCTGAACCAATGCGCATCTTGATCGCCGACGACGACCCGACCAGCCGTGAGATCGCCGCGCGGCTCATCGCCAGCGCCGGCTATGAGGTCCATGCCGTGGCTGATGGCGACGCCGCTCTCGACGCCCTGCTCGGCGCCCCGTTCGACGTCGCCCTGCTCGACCTGCAGATGCCCGGCCTCGACGGTGATGTGGTGGCCCGCGCCGTGCGCGACGCGCTCCCCGCCGCCCGTTGCCCCCGCCTGATCGCCCTCACGGCCGCCGCCGATCCCGGCGCCGTCCGGCGAATCGTGTCACTCGGGTTTGATGCCTGTGTGCCCAAGCCGCTCCGCCTCACCGCCCTCCACGCCGCTCTGAGTGCCACGGTACCGAGTGATTCGCCACTCCCCGTGCCGCCGCCCGCTGATCCATACCCCGCACGGTCGCCAGCCGCCGATCCGGCCCTGGCATCCGCCATCCGCGCCGCCGCCCACGACCAGGCCCAGCTGCGGGCCCTCGCTACTCGCTTGCTCGCCTCACCCGTGGTTGCCGAGAGCCCGCTCGTCGCGGGCCTCTGCGGCCGCCTGCTCAGTGCGTTGGCCACCGGCAAGTCAGATGTGGCGGAGCTCACCGAGGCCCTTGCCATCCAGTTCGACGAAGATGGCTAAGTGGAACCATGTCGTTCGGTCGCATGCGCAGAAACGCGGCACGCGGCGGCTACGAGGGACAGAACGAGCAACGTGGTTCCATGGAGCGTGGCTCACCTCGGGGGGTACACCGTGCTATAATTGGCCGCCAGAACGCCACTCAACAAGGATCACCCATGCCCTTCGGTGCCCATATGTCTATTGCGGGCGGCCTTTCCAAAGCCTTCGCCCGTGGTCAGCAGGTCGGCTGCGAGGCGATGCAGATCTTTACCAAGAGCGAGCGCCAGTGGCTCGCCAGGCCGATCCCTGCCGAGGAGGCCGCCGCGTTCCAGGCTGAGCAGGCTCGCTCCGGCATCGGGCCGGTGATCGTCCACGACTCCTACCTGATCAACCTCGCCGCCCCTGGCGAGGAGCTCTGGGAGAAGTCCATCGCTGCCTTTGCCGAGGAGCTTGAGCGCTGTCGCCTGCTCGGCATTCCCTATCTTGTCACCCATCCTGGCGCACACACCGGGAGCGGCGAGGAGGTGGGGCTTGCCCGTGAGGCCGAAGCTCTCACCCGGCTCTTCGCCGCTGGTGTCGGTGGGAGCACCCGCGTGCTCCTTGAGACGACGGCTGGCCAGGGTAGCACCCTCGGCTATCGCTTCGAGCACCTCGCCCGCCTCTTCGAGCTCGTGCCCTACCCCGAGCGCCTTGGTGTCTGCGTGGACACCTGCCACATTTTCGCCGCCGGCTACGATATTCGCACCCCTGAGGGCTACGCTGCCACCTTCGATGCGCTTGACCGCGCGGTGGGCCTCGCCAATGTGTGCTGCTTCCACCTGAACGACTCGCAGAAGGGCCTCGGGAGCCGCGTCGATCGCCACAGCCATATCGGCCAGGGTGAAATCGGCCTCGAAGGCTTCAGGCTGCTCGTCAACGACCCGCGCTTCCACGATCGCCCGATGATCATCGAGACTCCCAAGGGCGACGATATGGCCGAGGATCGCGAGAATCTTGCTCTCCTGCGCTCTCTCGTTGCCCCCACGGCTGCTTAGGATCGCTGCCCCTCGCTGCGCCGGCTTGTTGGAGGAACATACCATGAGGCTAAGCAGGCTGCTCTGGATCGGCGCCCTCACAACGCTGCTCTACCTCGCCTGGCGCTGGCGCCGCCAGCAGGAAGAGACCTTCAGCCCCGCGCGTCCGGGTGCCCCTTCCCCTTCGATGCCGCCGGCGCCCCTTCCGGGCCGCGAGGAACCGCTCACACCGGCCGAGAGCGATGCGCCATCCTCCGGCCCGCGCCGCATCCCCACCCGCGTCCACCGTGGCGCTCCCCCGCCCGCGCCCATCGGCCAGGCCCCCGGCGCCACCGGTGAGCCGCCTCCTCCAGAGCCGCCCGCCGAAGAACTGTA
>SFCB01000039.1 GCA_004367505.1 Chloroflexi bacterium OHK40
AATGGCTTCCTGACGCCGAGCAAGCGGCTGACCCGCCAAGGAGCAGGAGCCCCTGGACCACCCAAAACGGCCCCTGAAAGGCCAACTGACAAAGCAGAGCTAATAAGCGCGCTGCCTTCCCCCCAACGCATCCCGGCGATGGTGGACCGATAGCAAGTAGAAGGAGACGCGCGCAGACGCACCAATGGCACGAGGAGAACGCTCTTTTCGCCGCCAGATGGCGGCCGGCCAGCCTGCCCCACCTGCGGGGCCAGGCGAAGCCACCAGAACCCTTGCCGAGCGCTGGCAGGAGGCCCGCGCGGCCTTTCGCAACATCCCCCGGGCCTTCGGCCTGGTGTGGGAGGCGAGTCGCGGCGCCGCGATCGTGATGTCGGTGGTGGCCGTGCTCAACGGCCTGCTGCCGATCTCGCAGGCATGGGTGGCCAAGCTGATCGTGGATGAGGTGGTAAGCGCCGTCACGAATGGCACTGCGCCCCAACTCGCCCTCGCGGCGACCCTGCCCTACCTGCTGGCGGAGTTCGGCCTGCTCCTGCTCGGCAGTGTGCTGGGCCAGGTGAGCAGCCTGGCCGAGCATATGCTCAACGCCCGCCTCGGCAACACGATCAACACCGCGATCATCCGCAAGTCTCTCGCGCTGGACCTGCACTTCTTCGAGGACGCCCAGTTCTACGATAAGCTGCAGAACGCGCGCCGTGAGTCGAACTGGCGCGCGATGAGCATCATCAACACCAGCTTCATGCTGGTCGCGAATATCATCACCCTTGGCTCCTTCGCCGTGGGCCTGCTGGCCTTCAGCCCGCTGGTGGCCCTGGTACTCTTCGGCGCAACCATCCCCTCCTTCCTGGTGCAGACACACTACAGCCGGCTCACCTTCCGGCTGCTAACATGGCGCGCGCCCGAGTCGCGCCGCATGAACTACCTGGAGCACTTGCTCACGGTGGATAGCAGCGCCAAGGAGATCAAGCTCTTTGGCCTGGGCGAGCCGCTGCTGCAGCGCTACCAGGAGCTCTTCTGGAAGTTCTACCGCGAGGATGAGCGCCTGGCTCGCCGGCGCTCGGTGATCAGCATGCTCTGGGGGCTGCTCGCCACGGCCAGCTACTATGGCGCCTATGCCTGGATCGTCTGGCGTACGGTGAGCGGGACGATCACCATCGGTGACATGACCTTCTACCTGACGCTCTTCCGCCAGAGCCAGGGCACCTTCCAGGGCATCTTTCGCAACACCGGCCAGCTCTATGAGAGCGGCCTCTTTCTTGAGAACCTCTTCGGGTTCCTCGGCCTGGCTCCCCAGATGATCAGCGGCCAGGGACGCACGGTGCCCCGCCCGATCGTCCAGGGCATCGAGTTCCGCAACGTGAGCTTCCGCTACCCCGACCGGGAGGAGTGGGCCCTGCGCGGGATCAATCTTACCGTGCGGCCCAGTGAGAAGATCGCCCTCGTAGGCGCTAATGGCGCCGGCAAGACCACGCTGATCAAGCTGCTCACGCGCCTCTACGATCCGACCGAGGGCCAGATCCTGCTCGATGGGGTGGATCTGCGCGAGTACGATCTTGAGGATCTGCGGCAGTGCATCGGGGTGATCTTCCAGGACTTTGTGCGCTACCAGGTGACGGCCCGCGAGAATATCGGCTTTGGACAGATCCAGCACCTGGACGATGAGCCGCGCATCCTCGCGGCCTCCGAGCGGGGCGGGGCCGATGAGGTGATCGAGCGCCTGCCCAAGGGCTACGATACGCTTCTCGGCCGCTGGTTCGAGAAGGGCGCCGAGCTCTCCGGCGGGCAGTGGCAGAAGATCGCCCTGGGCCGGGCCTTCATGCGCGATAGCGAGGTGCTGGTGCTGGATGAGCCTACTGCCGCTCTCGATGCCGAGCGTGAGTACGAGATCTTCCAGCGTTTTCGCGAGCTAACCGCCGGGCGGATCGCCTTCCTGATCAGCCATCGCTTTTCCACCGTGCGCATGGCCGACCGGATTGTGGTGATCGAGGGCGGCCGGGTGAGCGAGCTTGGCACGCATCACGAGTTGCTCGAGCTCGACGGTACCTACGCGCGGCTGTTCAATATGCAGGCGGAAGGGTACCGGTAGGTGTACGCGGGCCGGGTGGCTCCGCGCGAGTCGCCCATTCCCCCGGGTGCGACGGGGCGTTCCTGGTTACGGCCCTGCGGATGCGCCGGAATGGAGCATCGCCGTGTGACTCAGAACGGGCCGTCACCGATCCCAAAGTCACGCGCGAGATCGAACTGCTGGCCGTGTACAGTGCCCTGGCCCTCCAGGATCGTCATGCGACGCCGGCGCACCTGCTCGCGCCAGCGCTCGGCCACTGTCGCGACGATCGTATCAACGATCACGCGCATCAGCTCGGGCTCATTGAGCGGGCGGCCAAGCTCACGCTCCAGGGCGGCCCGGCGCCGCTCGATCAGCTCGCGCCGGTTGCGCTTCTGGGGCCAGGCCCCGCCGTGCTGGGTCACGATGTCGAACATCATCGTTCCCGCGCCTTGCGCAAGCGGGGGCAGGCACGGAGCAACCCGCTGCTCCGCGCTAGGGCAGGGCTGGAGTGCGGCTCCTCCCACCTGACGGGGCGGAAGGGATCGGCACGGGTGCAGCCCTCCGGAAGGCCCTTGCCGCTTGCCGGGAGTGCGGGTCGCTCGCCCGCCCCGGCTGGATGCAGGCGGGACACCCATGCTCCCAGGCCGCATCTGGAAACAACCATCCGGTGTGGACGAGCGTGGGTCACGCCAGTGCGTTCGCGGGAGCGCGAGCCTGCGGAGCCGACCCACCGGGGCGTCTTGAGCCCGGACGATCAGGGTGGTGGCTACTGGGCGCGGGTATCGTTGCCTGCCGATCCGCCTTGCTCGGCTGCCGACAGGGCGCCGATCGCGGTGGCGAGGCTCGCCTGCAGTTGCTGGTGGAATGCGTCGAGGTCGGCCTGCATTTGCCGCAGGCGCTCCAGGAGTGCCCCGGCGGACAGCCCCGGCGCCGTGGGTGCCGCTTCCAGGGGCTGGCTGGCGCAGATGCGGCGGTAGAGAGCGGCGGTGGCCTCAGTGGGCTCAACGGAGAGCTCGCGCCGCAGCGCCGCCGCGCAGCGCTCGTACTGGCGCATGGCCGCGCTACGATCCCCCGCCAGATAGTGCAGCCGCATGAGTCGCCGGTGGGTCTGCTCGCGGGCGCAGTCGTGGCGCAGGATGGCGGTGCTATAGCCGATGCCCTGCTCGTAGAGGCCACGGGCCTCGCAGGCGGCCATGAGCTTGTCGAGCAGTGCCAGGTAGGCCATCTGCAAGCGCTCTCGCTCGTAGAGGCACCACTCCTGGTACGAGCCCTCCAGCAAGTCGCCTCCGTACAGGGCAACGGCTTCCTCAGCGGCGCGGAGCTGCGCATCGCTCAGTTGCTCGCCGGGGAAGCCGCTGATCAGCGCGTAGGCCTGCTCGAAGCGGGCGACGTCCAGCCAGAAATCGGCGGATGGGTGAACCTGGACCCATTCCAGGTCCACGTGCAAGAGCGGCCCTTCAGGCCCGTCCAGCGCGGATTGGAGCAGCCAGAGGGCCTTGCGCAGATAGGATTTCGACTGGGCGGTAGAGGTGTCGGCCCAGAGCAAGGTCGCCAGGGCCTCGCGAGGGTGAGGACGGGTGCAGTGGATCAGCAGGTAGGCGAACAACTCTTGCACTTTGCGGGCCGCCAGGCCCGCGATGGGGAGGTCGTCGCGCTCGGCGCGGAATTTACCGAACAGGCTGACACGTAGCCCGGGCATGGTGTCCACCTTCTCCCCGACCGGCAGCGGTGGCGGGCGCGGGGGCACACGGTGGGCTCGCGGTGGCCCACGACGTGGAGTTGGCGCGGGGCCCGAGTGCCGGGGCGTGTTGCAAGCCGTGGGGCTGGCGCATGCAGGTACCCGGTGACACCCATTCGAAGGAGCACACGTAGCCTATCCAGAGGGGCGGTGCGCCGCCAGATCTTGCAGGTTCTCATCTTCTTCCAGGCGCGCTGGTGGGCGCGCGGCTCCTGGTACAATAGGGCTCCCTGGTGCTGCCGCCCGTGATGGCAAGGCTGGCGGATGCGGCCGCTGGGCGTTCGGACGAGCGATCGTCTGGCCGCCCCCGCGCTGCTGCCTCCCGGCTGTTGCCGTGGTCCGGCCTCCAGGGCGGCGATCTGCAAGCGAATGGAGCCACCCTATGCCCCTGGATGAGGCGACGATTGAGGAGCTGGCCGCGATGTATGAGCGGGCACAGCGTGATGCGACACCTGTGCCTCCCTGGCGCGAGGCGTACCCGGGCGTCACCGAGGACGATGCCTATGCGGTGCAGGCCGCGCTGCTGCGCCGGCGCCTGGCGGCCGGCGAGCGCCTGGCCGGGTGGAAGGCCGGCGCTACCAACCCCGGCGCTCAAGCCAACTTTGGGCTGAGCCAGGCCGTCTTTGCCGCGCTGCTGGAGTCAGGCCGCCTCACCGATGGCGCGACGATCCCATTGGCGCCACTGATCCACCCGCGCCTGGAGTGCGAGGTGGCTTTTGTGCTCGCGCACGACCTTGTGGGGCCCGGGATCACGCCGGAACTGGCGCTGGAGGCGGTGGCCGGCGTCGTGCCGGCCTTCGAGGTGGTGGATGCGCGAACGGAGGGCTGGAACGCGAAGATGCCCGAGATGATCGCCGACAATTGCTTCCAGGCCCGCTATGTGCTCGGCGGGCCTCCCGTGCCCGCAGCGGGGCTCGATCTGGCGGCGGTGGAGGTGGTGCTCTCCAGAGGGGGGGGAGAGGTGGCACGAGCCACGGGGGCCAATGTGCTCGGCAGCCCCACCAACGCGCTCGCCTGGATGGCCAATCGGATGGCGGAGCGTGGCCTCGCTATGCGCGCCGGCCAGGTGGTGATGGCTGGCTCGCTCACGCCGCTGGTGCCGTGCGCGCCAGGTGATGCGTTCGAGGCCGTCTTCAGCGGGCTCGGCGCGGTGCGGGTGGCATTCGTGTGAGTGGCCAGAAACGCGCAGCGCAACGCCCGGAGGGGCGTCGCGCTGCACGATCGGGCCTGGGGTGCCCGTGGGGCTACTTCTTGGAAGGCTCGACGCTGTTGGCCGTCGCCTTAACCACCATCTTGCTGAACTCGCTCTGGGCCTCGACGGCCTTCTGGGCAGCCTCCTGCCAGGTGGCCATGATCCGCTGGGCCTGGCCCATGTCCCAGCCCTGCGCCAGCGCCGCCGGCTCGGCCTTCTTCAGTAGGTCGAACCAGTTCTCCGAGAAACGCACCTGAGTCTCGGTCCAGCTGCGGGTCATCTCCAGCATCTGCCGCGTCCACTCCACCATCGCCGTCGAGGGGGCGGTCGTTGCTGGCAGGCCCGGCACGCTCGGCATGCTAACCGCCGCCGAGGCCACGCCCTCGGCCCAGAGGCGGGTCAGCTCCAGCTGCGACTCCAGGGCCTGCCGCACGGTGCCTCGCCAGGTCTCCACCGTCTTCTGCCAGGCCTCCGGGCTCTGGGGCGAGGCCATGAGCTGCATGGAGCTCACCCACGTCTCCCAGACCTTCTGCTGGGTGCCCGTCCAGGTCTTGATCATCTCATTCGCCTGCTTCGACCAGTCCATCAGCTACCTCCTGAATTGCTGCGCAGTCGGGTTGCGCCTGGTTGTTGTTAGCCCCGGGTGATCATTCACAGCCTGGAGGGTATCAGGGGAGGTTACATCTGAGTTACTGTATTGTTTGACATCCCGGTGGCGCTCACCTACCATGAGTGCGCCCAACCCCGGAACTCAGGCGCGAGGAGGTCGATGATGACGAATACGCAGGGCTGGCCGGGCTTCCCCCAGCGTGTGCGCATCCGGGAGGTGGGCCCGCGGGATGGCCTGCAGAACGAGGATGTCGTTCTTAGCACGGCCGAGAAGCTGTGCCTCCTCGACGCACTCGGCGCGACTGGCCTGCGCGAGATCGAAGTCGGCGCCTTCGTGCGGCCCGCCAACGTGCCCCAGATGGCCGACACCGCCGAGGTCTTTGCGGCGCTCCGCCGGCGCCCCGGCGTGACGTATAGCGCCATCGCGCCGAATGTGGTGGGCGCCCGGCGCGCGATAGCGGCCGGCGCCGACGCGGTGCAGGTTTTCCTCAGCGCCAGCGAGAGCCACAATCGCAGCAATGTGAACATGGGCATCGAGCAGTCGCTCGCCAACGTCGCCGAGATGGCGGCGATCGTGCGGGCGGCCGGGCGCCCCTTCGACGCGGTGCTCTCAGTGGCCTTCGGTTGCCCCTTCGAGGGCGACGTGCCGATCGCTCGTGTGCTTGAGCTCTGCGGTCGCCTGCTCGATCTTGGCGCTGGCCAGTTGACGCTCGGCGATACGACGGGGATGGGCCACCCGCTCCTGGTGCGCCAGGTGGTGATCGCTTTCCGTGAGCGCTTCCCCCGCCAGCCGCTGCGTCTGCACCTCCACAGCGCGCGCGGTGCCGGCCTCGCCAATATCCTCGCCGCTCTCGAGCAGGGCGTCAGCGATTTCGATAGTAGTGTGGGCGGTATCGGTGGTTGCCCCTTCGCCCCCGGGGCCCCCGGCAACCTCTGTACCGAAGACCTGACCCACATGCTCCACGAGATGGGCGTGGAGACGGGCCTCGACCTGGCCGCGCTCATGGATGCCGCCCGCATGCTCGAAACGATGCTTGGCCATACCGTCCCCTCCCAGACGATCAAGGCCGGGATCTGTAAACACCTGACAGGCTGAATGGAACCACATCAATCGTTCGGTCGCATGCCCATGGACGCAGCACGCTGCGGCGACGCGCTACTGAACGCGCAACCTGGTTCCATAGCGCTGGAGCGCGGGCTCAGGCAAGAGGGGGACGACGTGATGGATTGCCGGGCGATGCTGATTCTGGTCTGAAGCATGGATCCACGCGACAGGGTTGTGATCATCACCGGGGCCTCGGCCGGGATCGGGGCGGCGGCGGCGCGGGCCTTCGGCGCTGCGGGGGCGCGCCTCGTGCTCGCCGCCCGCTCGCGTGAACGCCTCGAGCATCTCGCGGCGACGCTGCCCGGCCAGCCGATCGTTGTGCCTACCGATGTGAGCGACCCGGCGCAGTGCCGGGCTCTGGTGGCCCGGGCCCTGGCCGAGGCGGGCCGCGCCGACATACTGATCAACAACGCTGGCGTCGGGCTCGCCGGCCCGGTGGCCGAGCTCGCGCCGGAGGATGTGTGGCGGGCGCTGGCGGTGGATCTCTTCGGCCCGCTCGCGCTCATCCAGGCTGCGGTGCCGCCCATGCGCGCCCAGGGGCGTGGCCAGATTATCAATGTTTCCAGCGTGCTCGCCGCGCAGCCCCTGCCCTACCTGGGTGGTTATGCCGCCGCCAAGGCCGCCCTCGAGCGGCTCAGCGAGGCGCTGCGGATGGAGTTGCGCGGAAGCGGTATTACGGTGACGGTGCTGCGGCCGGGTACCACCAGCACCGGGTTTCGCGCGAGCCGCCTCGGCAGTGGCAGCGAGCGGCGCCGAATCGCCGCACCCGGCGTGCCCCCCGAGGCGGTGGCCCGCGCCCTCCTGCGCGCCGCCCGTGATGAGCCCCGCGTGGCCTATGTGCGCTTCGCCGACCGGCTGGCGCTCCGGGCAAGCGCCCTGTTCCCCGCCCTGGTGGAGCGCCTCCTCGCCGGGGCGATCACCTGGGAAGCCGGTGGTAGCGGAAGTGGCGAACACGAAAGCGCGACAGCCAGTCGTGCCGCTACGCTTTCCGCCGCGCACGCCCGTGTTTCACCGCAATCTCCCGATCGTGTTGACCACCTGGAGAGCGACACATCCCCGTGATGGACGAATCACCCCAACCCTACCTGCGCACCCCCGACATCGACCCGGACGGTCGGCGGGTTGCTTTCGTCTACGCCGGCGATATCTGGCTGGCCGATGCGGCCGGCGGCACCGCCGAGCGCCTCACAGCGTACCGGGCCTACCATGAAGCCCCCCGCTTCAGTCCCGACGGTACCGGGCTGGCCTTTACCAGTGGCCGCTCTGGCAGCGGCGAGATCTACGTCCTGCCCCTCGATAGCGGCAGCCTGCGCCAGCTCACCTTCCACGATACCCAGAGCCACGTGGAGGATTGGGCTGCCGACGGCCAGGCGATCTTCTTCACCTCCTACCGCGAGCAGCAAGGCAGCGCGATCTACCGGGTGGGCCTCGATGCCGGCACCCCCGCGCTGATCTATGCCGAGCCCGAGGAGCAACTCGGCCAGGCCCGTGTCTCGCCCGACGGTACGCTGCTCGTCTTCAGCAATATCCGTGAGCGCTGGTGGCGCCACGGCCAGAACCCCTTTGCGCCCGGCGAGATCTGGCTCGGCCCGGCCCCGGGCGGCGACCGGATCTGGGAGAGCGCCGCCGCCTACGGCGCGCTACGCCAGCTCGTCGGTCCTGGCCCTGTCGGTGAGTACGGCCCCGGCTCCACACCCTACGCCGGCCGCAATAGCTGGCCGCTCTGGGCGCCTGATGGCCGGGGCATCTACTTCGTGAGCGACCGCGACGGCGCTGAGAATCTCTGGTACCTCCCCCTGGAAGCGGGCGAGCCCCGGCAGATCACCCGCTTCGCCGATGGGCGCCTGCTCTTCCCCAGTATCGCCCGCCGCGCGGGCCTCATCGTCTTCGAGCGCGATTTCCGCCTCTGGCTGCTCGACCCGGCCAGCGGCGAGATCGGGCCGATCGAGGTGCGGGTGCGGGCCGATGCGAAGTTCACCCCCGTGACAGCGACCGTCGAGAGCTACACCCGCTTCAGCGAGTTGAGCCTCAGCCCCGATGGCAAGAAGGTCGCCATAGTGGCTCGCGGCGATGTCTTCGCCGACTTCGCCGATAAAGAGACCGACCGCGACCTGCGCCAGGGGCCGGCCTTCCGCGTCACCGATACGCCTGCTCGCGAGAGCGAGATCTGCTGGACGCCCGATAGCCGCAGTTTGATCTATGTGTCGGACCGCCACGGCGAGGATGAGCTCTTTCGCTACGATTTCATCACCCAGACGGAGACGCGCCTTACCAGCGACCTGCGACCGAAGCGGCTCCCCCGCGTGAGCCCGGATGGGGCCTGGGTGGCCTACCTGAGTGGTGAGGGCTCCCTGCGCTTGCTAAGCCTGAACGGCGCAGCGCCCCGTGAGCTCTGTCCCGTCCACTTTATCGATGCTGCCGACCTGGCCTGGTCGCCCGACTCGCGCTGGCTTGCCTTTCTCGACCAGGACAGGGCCGGCTTCAGCAACGTCTGGGTGGTGTCGGCGGCGGCGGGGCCGGCACGCCAGATAACCTTCCTCAGCAATATCGGTGGTAGCAATCTGTGCTGGGCGCCCAATGGCCGCTTTCTCGTCTTCACCACGATGCATTACCGCACCGAGGCGCAGATCGCGCGGGTCGACCTGCGCCCGCCGGAGCCTCTCTTCCGCGAGGCCGAGTTCGAGAAGCTCTTTGAGAAGCGCCCGGCCGGCGAGCAGGGTTCCGGCGATCGGGCCGGGCCGGCTGATCCCGCCCACCCCCCCGCTGAGCCGCTGCCTGTGGCCGAGGCCGGGCAGACGCCCACCGATGCGCCACCGCCCACCAGAGACGAGCGCGCTGCACCCGGCGAGGAGCCCGGGCCGTCCCCGGCAGCCCCCACGGTTGAGCCAGCCCGTGGTCCGGTTGTAGAGATCGTCTTCGAAGGTATCGAGCGGCGCTTGCGCTTCCTGACCCCGCCTCAGATGAACGCGCGCTCCGACGCGATCAGCCCCGACAGCAAGGATCTGCTCTTCCGCGCCGCCGTGGCCGATAAGGTCAACATCTGGTCTATGCCGCTGGACGAGCCACGGGCGGGCCAGCCGCCACGACAACTCACCGCCAGTGAGAGCGCCAAGCACAGCCTGCAGTTTACCGCCGATGGGCGAGCCTTCTTCTATCTTGAGGACGGCCAGATCACCTCGCGCAAGTTTCCCGCCGGCGACGGCATGGTGCGCCTGCAGGCCCGCGCCGATGTAAGCGTCGACTTTCACCACGAGAAACTCCAGATCTTTCAGGAGGCATGGCGCGCGTTGCGCGATAGCTTCTTCGATCCGACCTTCCGTGGCCAGGACTGGGCCGCCCTGCGGGCGCGTTTCGCGCCTCTCGCCGCCGGGGCCCAGACGAGCCGCGATCTCCACACGGTGATCAACCTGCTGGTGGGTGAGCTGCGGGCCTCGCACCTTGGCTGTTTCACCGGCGGCTGGAGCGGCGGCGATGGCTACACCGGCCTGCTCTTCGACCAGGATGCACTGTTGCGGCACGGTTGGCTGCGGGTAGAACGGGTGCTCCCCGAGAGCCCTGCGGCGCTCGCCGATGACCCGCCCCGGCCCGGCGAATATCTGCGCGCCGTCAATGGCGTGCCCCTTCGGCCTGGCGTGAGCCTGGATCAACTGCTCTGGCGCGCCGTGGACCGCCGTGTGCGCCTCACCCTCGCGACCGCGCCCGATGGCGGGGCCACCCGCGTAGTGAGCCTGCGTCCGGTAGATGCCGATCAGTATGCGGCCCTCCGCTACCGCGACTGGGTGGAGGGCAACAAGCGCTACGTGGCCCGGGTGAGCAACGGACGCCTCGGCTATGTCCACATCCCCGAGATGAGCTACGAGGCGTACCAGCGCTTCCTGGTGGATCTAGATACGGCCATCCACGGCATGGACGGCGTGATCCTGGATGTGCGTTACAATGGGGGTGGCCATACAGCGACCTTCATCCTCGATGTGCTCACCCGGCGCTCGACACTGCGGAGTGGGTTCCGTGATCGCACGGCGATGGATGCGGGCCATGGCCACGGCAACCGGGTGCTCTCCCGGCCGACGGTGCTCGTCACCAACGAGCGTTCCGCTAGCAACACTGAGGCGTTCAGCGAGAGCTACCGCCGCCTCGGCCTCGGCACGATCGTTGGGCGCCCCACCGCCGGAGCGGTGATCGGCACCTACCCGATCCGCCTGCTGGACGGAGCCATGTTGCGCCTCCCCAGCTTCTACGTCGTCACCGTGGATGGCGAAGACCTGGAGGGGCGTGGTCGTCCGGTGGATGTGGAGGTTGCCCGGCCCCTGGGCGAGTGGGCCCTCGGCCGCGACCGCCAGCTCGACGCCGCAGTGCAGGTGCTGCTCGCCATCAGCCGGGGCGAAAGCCAGGAGGCTCTCCCGCCGCACCAGTAGATCGTCTCACGTCCTGGCCGTCACGGCATCGCTGGCCCGGCACCCGCGGCTGCAGCGTACCATACACCCCGACACCGCCGAACGACGGATGGTTATCGTTCCATAGCGACAGGTGGGACTATGGCACCACTCCCCCCGCTCCGCTTCTCGGTCTGCGTCGAGATGCTCTTCAAGGAGAAGCCATTCGAGCAGCGCCTGGAGTATGTGGCCGACCTGGGCTTCCCCGCCTTCGAGTTCTGGAGCCGCCAGGGCAAGGATATGAACATCACGCTTGCCCTCAAGGCGGCCCTGCGCCTGGAGGTGAGCGCCTTCGTCGGCAGCAGCGCCTCGATGGTCGATCCCGCCCAGCGCCAGCAGTTTCTCGCCGACATTACGCGCTCGGCCTCTCTAGCGGTGGATCTGGCCTGCGCCAATTTGATCGTTACGAGCGGCCCGGCCATGCCCGGCGTGCCCCGCGACGAGCAACACTGGCACCTGGCCGATGTGCTCAAAGAGGCCGCGGCCACCGCCGCCGACGCCGATGTGACCCTCGTGCTCGAGCCGCTGAACCAGTTCGATCACCCGGGCACCTACCTCTCGTCGTCCGATGAGGGCTTCGCCATCGTGCGCGAAGTGGCTAGCCCCCACGTGAAGCTCTGCTTCGATATTTACCATCAGCAGATCAGCGAGGGGAACCTGACGCGCCGGATCGTCGAGAACCTCGACCTGATCGGGCACATCCATGTAGCCGATGTACCGGGCCGCCACGAGCCGGGTACCGGTGAGATTAACTATGAGCATCTCTTCGGCGTCCTGCGCGAGCACGGCTATCGGGGCTACGTCGGCCTCGAGTACCTGCCGCTGGTCGACGCCGCCGCGAGCCTCAGGGCCGTGCGGGCCCTGAGCCAGTAACCCACGCGACCGGCCGGCGGTGCCCCGATGCGCCCACGACAGCCGGGCCGGCGCCAGAGGAGGAGTCTCTTGCTGCAGCGATCTGTCGCCCTGTGCGCCCTCGTGATGGCACTGCTCATGTCCGGCAGTGTCCCCGCCGCCTTCGCCCAGAGCGGCCCGAGCCTGATCACCGAAACTCGCCTGCCGAGCTCCGACGATATTAAGTACCCCCATATCGACACCCTCGATAGCACGGTCTATGTTGCCGGCAATGCCGAAAGGTCAGTCGCCCGGCTCTGGTCCAAGGCCGATAGCGCGGCGAGCTTTGCCGCCCCCCGTACCCTTGGCTCGGCCGAGGGGAAGCCCGACAATACCTCCGCCGCCATCTTTACCGCCCCCGATGGCACGCTCTACTACGCCTGGACGAACCAGACCGAGAAGCGCATCTATCTGCGTAGCCGCGCTCCTGGCGCCGCCGACTTCGGCCCGACTCGCCTCGTGACGGGCGCCTCGCCCGACCCGGTGGAAGTGGAGGTGGCGGCCAACGAAGACGGGATCTTCGTCTTCTGGCGCGAGCCCGATCTGCCCCTCCGCTACCGCCGTTCGGCCGACGGTGTGAACTGGGCGGTGCCAACCCAGAGCGCGACCGATGTGGCAATCGAGCCGCTCCTCGATGTGGCTGCTGGCTCGGGCCGCCGGCTTGCTGTGGCCTACTACCGTGGTCGTGGTGACCACCTGCAGAGCTACCTGGCGATCTGGAATGGCTCCGGCTTCGTCAACGAGCGTATCCCTGCGGTGGAAGACCGCGACTTCGCCAACCCGAGCGTCGCGCTCCTGCCCGACGGGAGCTTCGCGATCGCGATGCGCAGTACCGAGAAGGATAGCGGCTTCGGCGCGGGTGTCTATGTGGCCGAACGCTCCCCCACCGGTGTCTGGTCGGGGGTGGCCCGCCTGGTGCGCGGCGAGACCCTCTCCGTCGGTATTGACGCCGACCCACTTGGTAACATTCACCTCTTCTGGATCAGCCGGGCCTCGGGTGGCGCCGATCTCTGGTATACCTTCCGCCGCAGCGGCCAGGCCTATGGCGGTAACCCCCTCGTGGTGGATACAGGGGACCTGCCGATCTTCAATGTGCGTGCTGCGGCGAGCCTGAGCGACCGTAGCTACGGCCACGCGGCCTCCGAGCGCTTTCAGGGTGCGGTCGTCTTTGGCCAGTATTTCCTCTTCGGCGCCGGTGTGAATCTCGTCGGTGCCAGTGGCATCACCCTCGCCAACGGCCAGGAGATCACCAATAGCCCTGCCGTCAGCGTGACCTTCAGCGGTGTCCAGGGCAATCCCACGCAGGTACGCTGGCGCTGGGGTGCGCCCCCAACCGACACCCAGAGCGACTCCGGCGGCTTCCAGCCCTTCACCAATCCGCTGTCGGTCGCCACCCCACCTCTGGCCGATCCGAACGCCTGCACCAGTGCGACGCTCTATACCCAGCTGCGGGCGGGGAGTGCCAATCAGGCCGGAACCAACAGCGATAGCATCATTCTTGACCGGGCCGTGCAGTCTAGCTTCTCCGTCACCGATCCCAACCCCGGCTTCGACCCGGCCTATACCAATCAGCCCGTCGCTACGGTGCGCGTGAACAACGCCCTGGAGTGTGCCGGCCTGGCCGCGGGGGTCGTAAGCGGCCAGATCGCCGGTGGGAGCGTGGTGCTCGATGTGGCTGGTAAGAGCTTCGTTGAGACGAACGTCGACCTGACCGGTGGTCCAGGCGCCTACGAACTGACCTTTAGCGCCACTGATCAGCTCGGTAACGGCGGAAGTGGCACCGGCACGATTATCTATGATCCGACCCCACCAGTGCTGGGCGACGCCGGGACCGTCATTACGCCGCAGCCCGACCCCGACGGCACGACGATCGTCGATCTGACGCTCGAGGGCGTAACGGTGAGTGATAATGAGGGCCTGTATGGGATCATCGTGCAGCCGAATGTGACGCCCACCGCAGGTGGCGCGCCGATCGCCGGCATACCCTTTGTGGTGCCCTTCAGCGAGTTTAACGTCCTGGAGACCAACCCGGACACCGGCCAGTTGACGGCCCGCGTCTCGGTGAACCTGGCGGACGGTCTGCCGCCGGCGAGCCTGGTGCCCGGCACCTACGACCTGGTGATCACCTTTGTGGACCGGGCGGGCAACCAGAGTCTCGCGAATACCGTGCGCACCCTGACGATCAGCGAGGTCACCTATCCGTTGCACCTGCCGATCATCAGGCAGTAGGCGCGCGCAGTGCGTGGTTCTGGCCGTCCCTCCTGGAAGGGCGTTGCGCCGCGCCCGCCGCGCGGCGCTCTGGCCGGTTGCGTCCCTGGCTGCAAGAGCAGGTCTCGGAACGGTTTCGCCGCCTGCCGAAGCTGCTTGCGGTTCTCCGGGTCGCCCTTCTCGGTTCTTGCGCTAATCCCCGGCTGGTGCCGCCGCTGGCGTAACCTCTGGCCGCAGCCGGCCGGGGAGAGTGAGGGCGAGCAGCGCGGCCGGCAGACTGAGCACTGTCGCCCAGACCATCACCGTCTCCAGGCCCACCTGGTCGGCCAGCTGGCCGGCAAACCAGGTTCCGATGGCGCCTGCGGCGAAGGTAAAGCCAAGGATGAGGCCGGCAGCGAAGCCCTGCTTCACTGGCAGCAGGCGCTGGGCGTGGAGCACGAGCACACTATGCTGGCCGCCGATCAGAAAGCCCACGGCGGCGCAGGCAACGAAGGCGAGCGGCACCGAAGGTGTGAGCAGGCAGGCCAGGCCGGCGGGTACGCCGAGGAACAGGGGCAGCACGGTGGCAATGCGCATGCCGTAGCGGTCGGCGAGCCCCCCGGTCACCACCTGGCCCACGGCTCCCGCGCCCATAAAGACCCCGGCCATGAGCCCGAAGAGGGCGGGGCTCCAGCCGCGGCTCTGGAAGAGTTGGGGAAGGTAGGCCTGGTAGATCGCCTGGATCGATGAGCGCACGGCCACGAGGACGACGAAGGCGACCACCAGGGTGATCGCTATGGCAGTCCAGGCGCGGGCCTCAACCGTGTGGGCCCGTACCCGACGCACCAGGGTACCGCCCTCGTGGCGGGCGGCGAGCAGCAACATGGCGGTGGGGAGTAACGCTAGCGCGGTGAGGGGCAGGAGCCCGCCAGGCCCAAAGCTGCCGGCCAGGGCGCCCGCCAGGAAGGGTCCTACCGCCAGGCCGATCTGGCCAAAGAAGAAAAAGATCGAGGTAGCGCTTGCGGCCCGGTCTGGCACGGAGGCGGCAGCGGCAGCGGCGCCGATCGGGTGAAAGAGACCGCTGCCCAGCGGCGCGAGCAGGAAGGCAGGCAGCAGCCAGGCCCAGCCAGGGGCGAAGGCGACCAGCGTATAGAAGAGCGCCAGCCACGCCACACTGATCGCGGCGAGCAGCATGGTCCGGCCGGTTGCCCGGTCGGACAGCCAGCCGAACACCGGCTGCGAGAGCGAGCCGACCAGCGTGTAGATCGTCAGGGCGGCCCCGATCTGAGCGTAGCTCAGCCCGAGCGGCTCCTTGAGCACGGCGAGTAGCACGGCGCCGCTGCTGTTGAGCACATCGACGACAAAGTGTCCACCAACGACGGCCTGAAAGATACGGTTACGGTACATAGACTCCCTGGCTCGCCTGCCGCCCATAGCGGCCTGGCCCCCCGTAACGACGCCCCAGTGGGGCGTCGCGGCCCCAGTGGGGCGTCGCGGCCCCAGTGGGGCGTCGCGGCCCCAGCGGAGCGTCGCGGCCCCAGCGGGCTACCGTGCGTCAGAACATCATCCGTTTGCGGGCCTCCGGTTCCCGGTCTCGAAACTCGCTCTAGCGCTCAAAGACCACCTTCCCGTCCACAATCGTCATCGCCGCCGTGATCGCGTGCAGATCGTCGGGAGCGCTGCGGAACGGGTCGCCGGTGAGCACCGCGATATCGGCGCGCATGCCCGGGGCAATCCGGCCCTTCAGGTTCGCTTCGCCGCTAGCAAGGGCCGGGCCGGTGCAGTAGGCATGGAGCGCCTCCTCAACGCTGAGCCGCTGCTCGGGGTACCAGCCGCCAGCGGGGGTGCCGCCCGGCCGCTGGCGTGTGACGGCGGCGTGGAGCCCCAACCAGGGGTTCATGGTCTCCACGGGCGCGTCGGAGCCGAAGGCCAGCGTGGCGCCGCTGGCGAGCAGGCTGCGCCAGGCGTAGCTATAGGCGCAGCGTGGCCCCCAGAGGGCCTCGGCAACCTCCATGTCGCTGGTGCAGTGGATGGGCTGCATGGAGGCGATGATCCCGAGCTGAGCGAGCCGGCCCATATCCTTCTGGTGCAGTACCTGCACGTGCTCGATGCGGTTGGGGAAGGCGAGGGGTGGTGCCGCCTCGCCAAGGGCGGCGCGAGCAGCAAGGGCACGCTCGATCGCGTCGAGCGCCTTGCGGTTGGCGGCGTCGCCGATGGCGTGGATGGCCACCGCGATCCCGTGGAGGTTGGCAGTCTCAACGAGCTCGTTGAGGAGCTCCAGTTCGATCGTGGCGATCCCGGTATGGCGGCGTCCCTCGTAGTGGGTGAGCATCTCGGCGCTCTCCGAGCCCAGGGCGCCATCGGCGAAGAGCTTGAGGCCCCCGATCCGCAGCCACTCATCGCCAAGGCCGCTGCGCAGGCCCATCGCCACGGCGCGCTCCAGGTCGGGCTGGGCAAGGTGAGCGAGGCAGCGAACACTCAGCTCACCGCGGGCCCGTAGGGTCTGCATGTCGCGCAGGGTCTCGGGGCCACTGGCGTGGTTGGTCCCAGGCGGCACGTGGATGCTCGTGATCCCGTAGCTGAGGGCCTCGGCGAAGGCGGCTCGTAGTGCTTCCAGGCGCTCGGCCTCGCTGATCGGCGGGATGACCGCCCGCAGCAACTCCATCGCCGTCTCGGTGAGGATGCCGGTCGGCTCGCCGTCGCGGTCGCGCTGGATGGCGCCACCCGGCGGGTCCGGGGTGGCGGCGGTAATGCCGGCCAGCGCCAGGGCGCGGCTGTTGGCCCAGAGCGAGTGGCCGTCCTTGCGGGCCAGGGCAGCCGGGCGATCAGGGCAGACGGCGTCGAGATCGGCGCGGGTGGGCCAGCGCCGCCCCCAGGCCGAGTGGTCCCACCCGCCGCCCCGTAGCCAGCTGCCGGGGGGGAGCGACGCGGCGCGCTCAGCGATCATGGCCTGGGCCTGCTCCAGGGTGGCGGCGGCGCCAAGGCGCACTTCGAAGCTGGTCATGCCCTGCCAGGTAATGTGGACGTGGGCGTCGGTGAGGCCGGGGACGGCGGCGCGGCCCCGGAGGTTGATTGTCTCGGCGCGCATGCCAGCGGCTGCGGCCTGCACGCGCCCCTCACTGCCTACGGCCACAACCCACCCGTCGGCGATCAGGGCGGCACGCGCCGTAGGCTGGCGCGGGTCCAGGGTATAGATCGGGCCATTGTAGAGCACGAGGGGCGGCATGGTTTGGCTCCGTTGGCTGGCGCGCGGCAGCACCTGCGCCGGGCGTGCTCCATGCTACCCCTTGCTCCACCGGGCGTCAACTCCGGGCGCCGCAGTGGGGCAATGCATACCACCCCACCGCCCCACGATGCCTGGTTGAGCGGGTGGGGGCCAGGGAGTGAGGAGGTGTGAGTTGCCATGTGGCCGCCTCCCGGGCCGCTGTAGTCGAGCGAGCAGTTCATTCCATCGTCTATAATGCGCCTGAGGCGTGCGGCCCGGTGCCGCAGATCGCCGGATGTGAGGAGAGCACCACCCACCATGACCACCACCGTCTACCTCATTCGCCACGGTGAGACTGATTGGAACCTGGCCGGGCGCTGGCAGGGCCACGCCGACGTGCCGCTCAACGATGTTGGCTACCGCCAGGCCCGGCTCCTGGCCGCGCGCTTGGCCGCCGAGGGAGCGCGCTTCGACGCAATCTACAGCAGCGATCTGGCCCGCGCCTTCCAGACCGCCTGGGAGCTCGGTGCCGCCGTAAAAGTCCCTGTGCAGCTGCTCCCCCCCCTGCGCGAGATCGACCTTGGTGCATGGAGTGGTCTCACCTACGCGGAGATCCGTGAGCGCTTCCCCGATGAGATCGCCCGTCTCGAGGCCGGCGAGGATGTCGCCCGCGGCGGCGGCGAGAGTATGGGCGCCCTGGGCCGCCGCGTGGTACAGGCCGTGGATGCGATCGTCGCCCACCACTCCGGTGAGACCCTGGCCCTTGTGACCCACGGCGGCTGCATCCGTGCCCTGCTCAGCCACGCCGAGCGCTCTACGGGCAATGGGTTCGCCCGCTACCCGCACATCGGCAATACCTCGATCAGCATTCTCACGATCGGCCCCGAGGGCTGGCGCGTGCTTCGCGCCAATGATATGGAGCATCTGGAGGTGCAGCACGAGCCTGGCCTCGTCTCCGCTCCGCCCGATGACGCCGAGCCACCCCAGCCGCTCTGAGCCCGGGGCATCCGGTACGCTCATGGACGATCGCTACTACGTCGAGACACCCGAGGTTGTGACGATCGCCTACGATCTGGCTGGCGCCGGATCGCGCTGCCTGGCTGCGGCGGTCGATACGCTGCTGATCCTCTTGCTGCAGGCAGCCCTCGGCGCCCTGATCCTTGCCGGAGCAAGCCTGCTGGCCGACCCATTCAGCGACGGCGAGACCCTGCTGATCGCGCTCTGGTCGGTGCTCGCCTTCACCCTGCTCTGGGGCTACTACCTGCTCTTCGAGCTCGTCTGGTCGGGCCAGAGTCCGGGCAAGCGCCTCTTCGGGCTGCGCGTGCTGCGGGAGGGAGGTCGCCCGATCGACTTCAGCGCCTCGGCGCTGCGCAACCTCCTGCGCGCCGTGGACTTTCTGCCCTTCGCCTATGGTCTTGGCGTCGTGGTGATCTTCGGCGACCCCCGCGCGCGGCGCCTCGGCGACCTGGCGGCGGGTACGGTGGTGGTGCGCGAGGGCGTGCCCCTCACGCTGGACGAGGTAGCCCGTGGAGCCGCGCCAGCTCCAGTGCCGCCCCGCGCGGCCGATGCCCCGCCAGTGCCGCTGCTCCCCAATCTCCACGCCGTGGGGCCGGAGGTTTACACGCTTGCCGAGGAGTTGCTGCGCCGCCGAAGTGCTCTGGCCCCCGCGCGGCGCGCCGCGCTCGCCGCCGAGCTCACGGCGCTGATCCGTGGCCGCCTCGGGCTGCCGCCCGGCGGTGACCCCGAGCGCTTCCTGGAGCATTTCGTGCGCGAATACCGGGTGTACCGGGCGCCCGAGCAATTCGCGTGAGCCCCGGCTACCCCTCCCCCACAAGCTCGCGCCACTCTGCCCGTTCCGGCGTCCACAGCTCCAGGTTGGGCAGCCGGCGAAACCAGGCTGCCTGACGGCGGATGAAGTTGTGCGTATCGAACTTCAACCGCTCCACGCAGGCGGCCAGGCTCGCCTCGCCGGCAATATAGGGCCGGAACTGAATATAGCCGAGGCTCGACATGGCTGGCAGATCCCAGCCATAACCACGGGCCAGCAGACTCGCTACCTCGTCCACCAGCCCTGCCGCCACCATCGCCTCCACCCGCGCGTCGGCGCGGGCGTAAAGCTCCTCGCGTGGCCGGCTGAGCCAGATCGTCCGTACCTCAAACGGTGGTGGCTCCCGCGACTGCTGGGCCGAGATCGGGCGCCCCGTGACCGTATAGACCTCCAGGGCCCGCACCACCCGCCGCACATTCGTCGGCGCGATCTGCGCGGCGGCCGCCGGGTCCACCGTGGCCAGGCGGGCGTGGAGCGCCGCCGCGCCGCGCTCAGCGGCCTCACGCTCCAGGGCGGCCCGCAGATCAGGCTGTGGCGCCACTCGCGGGATCTGCCAGCCCTCCAGCAGCGCGGCCAGGTACTGGCCCGTGCCCCCAACCAGCAGCGGCACCCGTCCCCGTGCCATAATCGCGCCAATCGCGGCCATTGCCAGTTCCTGGTAGTCGGCCAGCCCGAACGGCTCGTCGGGGTCGCGGATGTCTACCAAGTGGTGCCGCACGGCCACACGCTCGGCGAGCGTCGGCTTAGCCGTGCCGATATCCATAAAGCGGTAAACCTGGCGCGAGTCGGCGGAGACGATCTCGCCCCCGTCGCGGCGGGCCATGGCTACGGCCAGGACCGTCTTACCGACAGCCGTTGGACCGACTATGGCGATGAGAGACGCGCGGTGGGCCATACAATTGGGGGTAGTGGCCTCCACTAAACTGATGCGAGCATGAAGAGTCGCTGGAGGCGACGGTTGTAGTGGTCAATGAAGATGCGCAAACGGAGTTCGTGGAGACGGATGTCTTTGCTAAAGGAAAGGGTGGTGATGGATCCGACCGTGCTGGCTGTCTGCAACCCGGACGGGCGCTGGCGAGCCCTGCGAGCGATTGGGATGGTTCGCGCCGAGCGCACGGTCGGTAGCAAGACCTCGATTGAGGAGCGCTACTTCATCATGAGCCTCAACGGTACGGCCCGCACCTTTGGCGAGGCGGTTCGCATCCACTGGGAGATCGAGAACGTCATCCACTGGACCCTCGATGTCGTGTTCCGTCAAGACGCTGCGCGGGTGATGGTCGGCCATGGGCCGGAAAACCTCTCCGTGATGCAGCACCTCGCGCTCTATCTGCTCAAGAAGGAGCCGTCCAAGCAGAGTATCCGGGTCAAACGGCAGAAAGCCGGCTGGAACGAGGAATTCTTAGCCAAGCTCCTTGTCGGATCATATGCGATGGCCCTGGCCGTCCAAGCAGAGTATCCGGGTCAAACGGCAGAAAGCCGGCTGGGACGAGGAGTTTTTAGCCAAGCTCCTTCTCGGATCATATGCGAAGGCCCTGGCCGGTCGGGTGCACGCGATGTTGGGCGGCTGGGTGGGCACGATGATCGGAGGAGTATGGCTCTCACGTGTAATGGTAGCGAGCTTGCAGGAAGTCAATACGGTCAGTGCTCACCACGTAGACAAGACGGTGTTCCTGCGTGATCCGGCGCGACCACACGCCTGAGCCGAGGTACTTGAGCGGCTCGGGTTTGCCGATGCCGCCAAACGGCTCACGGATGATGGCTTCGACCAAGGCGAGGATGCGGAGCGCGGTGCGTCGATCGGTCTCGACCCAATAGCGCAGATCCTCGCGGAACTCAGGCTGAAAGACGGCATCACGCGCTGATGGAGCCGGCAGCTTACTCGCTGGCATCAAGCGCCACCTCGCGGCGGAGTGCGTCGATGGTCTGTGGCAGTCCTTCAGCGGCACGGGCGCGGGCGAGTGCGGTCAGCAAGCGTTCGGCGTTACGAGGCGAGCGAAGGAGATGGACCGTTTCGAGCAAGCCAGCGAGTTCATCAGCGGCGATCAGGGCAACATCCTCCTCGCCACGCCGCTGGATGATGATGATCTCGCGGTCGTTCGTCGCCGCATCAAGTAAGGATGCGAGTTGTGCTCGTGCTTGGGTATAAGTTGTCTGAATGGTCATGAGGTGATTCCCCTGTCGTATATATGTACAGATACACTGTACAACAGGTCGGGCTTCACGTCAAGAAGGTGGTATAGGCGATGTACAGCAGTGTCGTTGCACTGAGGGCGCAGGAAGAGGAGTGGGTCTGGCCGCCCCACGGTCGAGCTCAGCCGCGCCGCTGACAGGCGTGTGGAGCGGGACTCGCGGCAGCACGCGCGCCCCCTACCATGCAAACCGCGTGCGGCCGACCTCAATTGGCAGCGTTGAGCTCGAGGCTGTCGAAGAACGTCTCGACCCGGCGAGATCTTGGTGAGCTACGCAAGGCCGTAGCAGTTTGGCGGGTAAATGGCACCCAGGTCAGGACCGAGCTAGCGGTGTCGGCTGCACAGCGTGGTTGGGTCGCCTGTAAGTGCTAGGAAAAAACTGGGCGTCAACATCTACGAGTACATCCAGGACCGGCTTTCTGGTCGCAAGGAACTGTCCTCGCTTGCCGACCTGATTGTTCAGCGTGCCCAAGAACTCTATCTTGGCGTGTCCTGGGCAACGTCCTAATCTCCCCCCGATTATTGCGAAGATACCTCTATAGCTTTCACGCGCGGTTGAGCGCCACGACCACTGCGACAGGAGGGTGAAAGTGGAAAATGCCAAACTTGCGCCGATACTATCGAAAGGTCAGATGAAATAGACGGCGCTGTTGCCTGCTATACCCCGAGGATCCATGATATGCTGCGATTATGCACCCTATCACCCGCCGCCCTCGGGCTACGCGGCGCTGTTGTCGCCTATACCTGCCGTAAGGCTTTCTACGATGCCAGCGCAGGCATTCGACGCGCGCGTGAGCAGCGTACTCTTCCGAGACCGACCTGAGCGTTGCCCGGTGGGTGCAACTCCGCCCTTACTGGGGTACGTAACGGCCAGGTAGGATATCCGGCATCGGATTGCGATGGAAGGTCATTTTCACGTTCGGGTAGGGGCCAGGCAG
>SFCB01000105.1 GCA_004367505.1 Chloroflexi bacterium OHK40
CTGCTCCAGCTCCACCCGGCCCCAGAGGAAACCCGCTACACGCCGCGAGAGCACCTGGGTGGCATTGGCCCGCCGCACACGGATGCCATCGATGGCATCGGACAGCCGCACCAGCGGGGTGCCGGGTAGCAGCCCGCGAGCCCAGAGCAGCTGCAGGGTACAGCTATCCTCGCCCGCCTCCTCGTCGATGCGGGTGATCACAAACCAGCTCCCGACCGCAACCGTCGTCAGCCGGGTGTCGTCAACTGGTGGAGCACCCTGGCCGGGGATGGGGTTCCCGTGCGGGCAGGTCGTTGCCTCACCCACCAGGGCCGCGATGCGCAGCTCCATCGCGGGCGAGATGATGGGCTCCAGGATGCTCGCCTCGCGGTGCACTTCATGCCAGGGCACCTGCAGCGTGTCGTAGAGAAAGCGCTCCAGCATGCGGTGACGCCGGATGATCTGCTCGGCAATCGCGGCGCCCGTCGGGGTGAGGTGGATGGCATTGCTGGCGGTACGGGTGATCAGCCCCTTCTGCTCCAGCCGCTGCACCACACTCGTCACCGTCGGTGGGCGGACCTTCATCCAGCGACCGAGCTGCGCCGCGATCACCGGCTCGCGCCGGGCCGCCAGGTAGGCGATGATCTCCAGATAGGAGCGTTCGACGGGCGTCGGCGCTGCGCTCGTAGTCGGGGCCTGAAGGGGTGGGAGGGTGCTACCGTCTTGCATGTGCGGCCATCCTTAGGCGTACGCCGGTCTTTCTGGCATAGCAATGCCGGGCCTGGCGCTCGGGGCGCCGGCTATCGTGCTGCAATCGGTTCACAACGGACCTGGAGCGAGATGTTGCAGGGCTTACGGTGTGCAAATTCGCGGCATTAGGGTATCCTAATATCGCGAGTTTGTCAAGCTAGAAGTTGGTAAACACGTGACCGGCTGCGGGGCAGGCCCTTCGCGTGCGCGGGGGGGGTGCTGGTGCCATACCCTGGACGCCCGCCGGCGCGGGCGTGACCCACGCGCGCCCAGGTGTCGTTCCCGCGCACGCGGGAACCCAGCGCCCCCGCGTGCGCGGGGCAGGCCGGCATGCGCAAGTGTGTGCAACTTGGTATCGCCCCAGCCCCCCGCGTGCGCGGGGCAGGCCCTTCGCGTGCGCGGGGCAGGCCCTTCGCGTGCGCGCGCGCAGACGGATGGGCTACTGCATCAGCGTCCAGAGGTCGAAGGCCAGCGAGCCAGCAACAAGCAAAAAGATCGCGCCGGAGAGCGGCAGAATATCGAAGCGGCGCGGGTGCTGCACGCGCCAGAAGTAGCGCAAACTGGAGACGAGCAGCCCGATCGCCAGCAGGTCAAAGAGCACAACGATCGCCAGCGACAGCCCGCTCCACAGGCCGATGAGCGGCAGTACGACCGGCAAAATCACGTATTGCAGCGTACAGCGCAGGCCTGAGATCACAAGTGCCAGGCCCAGAGCACGCTGCTCGGGCTCGCTCGGATTTGCCGTGTCGGGGTCGATGGGCTGCGGCGTCACGCGCAGCACGCGCAGCATCACGCGGTCGAGGCTGCTTGCGAGATCCATGCCATGCTACTTTCCAGGTCAGGGGCGCATTCACCCTGCGCAACAATTATCGCACAGATCGCAGCCAGGTCGTGGAATGCTCATCGTCTCTGGCTGGGCGTGGACAAAGCGGTCAATCGCTGGCAGCGAGCGAAACCAGCTTCCCAGCGTTGTCAGGACCGGTGCCGGCACCTTCTGCTCGCGGGCGGTCGCCAGCATATCGCCGTGCAGTTCGCGCAGCTCCGGGAGCGTGTGGGCCAGGCAGCCGCCCAGGGCACAGCGGGTAAGAGGCCGACGGAGCATGCGTTGTAGTCGCCGTCGCACCAGGGCTGGTTCGTCGCAGTATGCCTGGACCAGCGGAAGCTGACGCACGTCGATCCGTTGTGCCGCGCAGACTGCCAGCCCCTCGTGAATGGCCCGCAGCACCTCACTGAGGATGGAATCGCTCATCGCCAGATGACCGACGCTCCCCGCTTTCAATACACCGCCCGCCAGCCCTACGCGGATCACCGCTCTGGCGGCGAGCAGGGCTGGCATCGAGGTGCGCAGATCGACGGTCAGCCCCGCCGCCCGTAGCGCACTGGCCACCGGCAGCAGGGAGGGTGAGGCCCCGCCGTCTGCCGTGCCGATCGAGGTCGATTCCGGCAGCAACCAGCCGAAGACCCCCCTGCGATCACGTCCGCCGCCGATCGCGGGATAGCCCAGCAAGCAACGCTCGGGCGGCAGCAGCTCGCGCCACGTACGCCAGTCACCCCACTGTTGCTGGAGGAACAACACGGGGCATGAGATGGGGCAGGAGGTCAACTGGGCACGTAGTGTGTGACGCTGCGGGCGTTGGACGCAGATCAGCACCAGTTCAGGATCGGGCACGTCGGCGAGCTGAGCGACCACCTGCGGGCGAAACGTGGCTTGAACCAGCGCGCGCTTCCGGCGCTGGTCAACCACACTGAGCTCCAGACCGTGGCGCAGGGCGGTGCGCCGCCGCGCCCGTGCCACAACCCATACCTCGTGCCCTGCCTCGGCCAGCTTCCAGGCGTAGATCGTCCCAACGACGCCCGATCCGATCACGACGATCCGCATGTTAGTACTCCCTGCTCACCGGTCGAAGCCGTGCAATGATGAAGGAGCCCAGGCTAGCAACGACGAGCAGCGCGCCCACGGGAAGCTCGCTGATCAACCCGAGCGAGGGCAGCGTGGCGGTCAGCCCGCGCGCGGCAAGGTCGGCGCCGGATAGCATGGTTGCGCCGAGGAGCCCCGCAAGGAGTAGCCGATCACGTTCCTTCTCGCTCAATGTGGTGGCCCAGCGCCCCGCGCACAGGCCGATGAGGCCGAGCGCGCCGGCGCACACCGTCGCGGCTGCTGCGCTGAGCGCCGCGCCGAGTAGCGGGAGCCAGCGTCGCTCCGGCCAGACCAGGCTCGCCGCTACGGTAGCCGTCGCCAGCACCGTCAGGGGCAAGGCCGCCCGCCAGTTCGCCCAGTCGCGCTGCTCCAGGCTACCCAGGCACCAGCGCACCCAGGTGGCGACGCGCACCTCGCCGATCAGGAGCGCGAAAGCCAGCAGGGGTGCCCCAAGCGCGAGCAGCAGGCCGATCGCCTGGGCGCGTCCGGGCCGTGTGGGCCAGCGCTGGGCCGCGAGCATGAGCAGCGCAGCTCCCACGCCACAGCCCGCACCAACCGCGAGATGGAGTGCCCACCAGGGGCGCGCCGGCTCGCTTGCCAGCAGGCCCACCGCGCCGAAGGCGCCCAGGGCCATCACCCCGCTCCAACCGGGATCACGGGCCGCCTGCCGGCTTACCCGCCCGAGCAGCACCGCGCCCATTCCCACCAGCGCGCCCGCCACAAGCGCCAGGAGGAGCCGGGGCAGGCGCAGGTTGCGCACGATTGCCGCCGCTGCTGGATCCGCCCCCGGCATCACGATGGCCTGCGCCATCCTGGCCGGCGTCAACGGTACTGTCCCGAGCATCAGGCTCAGAACGGCCAGTACGAGCAGGACGCCCACACAGAGCCAGGCGGCCCCTGTCGCGGAGCGCCCCGATACGCGGTATTCCGTGTTGAGCGTGCGAGCCACAGTCAGCTCCTCTCATCGTTGTGCCGCCTGTGTCGCGCCTGATGGCGAGCCTGGCAGGGCCCAGCAATCGATCAGCCGCAACAGCCAGCACGAGGGCGATCGGCTGTGCCGCAAGAGCCGGTCTCACCTCTCACAGCTCCAGAGCCTGGTATGGTCACCGGCGAGATGACGCCGTGCAATCCGGGCTGGCCGCGTCCATCTGGCATTACCCGTGGGGCTGAAACGGTTTGCCGTGGGGCTCCTCTACCAGTTCGGGGCGACTGGTGTCGAGGACGATCTCGTGTAGCTCCAGTTTGCTCGGCGCGCTGAAGGTCGCTCTGGGCAGGCTGCCCGAGCGGGCGTGGCCTTCGCGGAAGGCATCGGAGTGCACCCAGGCTTCAAAGTGCGCCCGGCTCTCCCAGATGGTGAGCACGATGTAGGGATCGCCGGGGTTGACCGGCCGCAGGAGTTGGTTGCTCACAAAGCCGGGCATCCTGTCCACCAGGCCGGCCCGGTTGCGGAAGTGCTCCTCAAAGAGCGCGGCGTACTCCGGGTTGACGAAAATGCGATTCGCGGTGGTGATCACGACTCCTCCTCAGGGTAGGCGACAAGCGGCTCACACAGGGTTGGCTGCACATACGCGCCCGGCTCAATCGGTGTGCCCGGGCGACAACGAGCGACGATGGTGGTTCCGTCGGCGAGCGCGAGCCGCACGATCTGGTCGTGGCCGAGGAAGCGCCGGCTGGTCACGCGCCACGGGGCCGTCTCATCCGGTCTGAGCGCGAGCGCTTCTGGCCGTATCAGCAGTTGTACCGGGCCGTGCATGGGCGCCGTGAGCCGCACCCGTCCGAGCCGGCACTCGGCGCAATCGCCGCAGGCCATCCCGGGCAGCAGGTTGGCCTGGCCGACAAAGGTAGCCACCTGGGGATCGGCGGGGCGCGCGTAGAGCTGTGCAGGTGCCGCCACCTGCCGGATGCGCCCGGCGAACATCACCGCCACGGTGTCGGCCAGGCTCAGGGCCTCCTCCTGGTCGTGGGTGACGAGCAGGGTCGTCGTGCCGGTACGGCGGAGGATGTCGATCACCTCCTCGCGAAGCTGGAGGCGCAAGGTGGCGTCGAGGTTGGCAAATGGCTCGTCGAGCAGCACCACCGCCGGCTCGGGGGCCAGGGCGCGAGCCAGAGCCACCCGCTGCTGCTGTCCACCAGAGAGCTGGTGTGGGTAGCGCTCCTCCAGCCCGGCCATGCCCACCAGGTCGAGCAGGGCGGCCACCCGCGCGCGGCGTGCGGCCTGCTTCTGGCGATTGAGGGCGAAGCCGATGTTGCCGCCGATGGTCAGATGTGGAAACAGGGCGCCATCCTGAAAGACCAGCCCGACTCCGCGTTCCTCCGGCGGCACCTGGCGCCCCGGCCCCGCCACCTGCCGGCCAGCAATCGCAATCGTTCCGCTGTCTGGGCGCTCCAGCCCGGCAATCAGGCGCAGCGTCGTCGTCTTGCCGCAGCCGCTTGGCCCCAGCAGGGCCAGCACCTGGCCTCGCGCAAGCTCCAGGGAGACCTCATCCACCGCGCGGGTGCCGGGCTGGTAGCTCTTGCTCACCGCGTCGAGGACCACGGCAACACTCATGGGGTCCCCCGGGGCTCCAGGCCGCTCATAACGAGGGCAACCGGAATCACACCGGCGCCAACGATGATCAGCGCCGGGATGGCCGCTGCCTGCCAGAACGACTCAGCGGCGAGCATATAGGTCCAGATCGCCAGGGTGTCCATGCCAAACGGGCGCAGCAGCAGCGTGACTGGCAACTCCTTCATCACATCCACAAAGACCAGCACCGCCCCTACCATGAGCCCGCTTCGAACCAGCGGCGCGTGAATGCGACAAAGCACCCGCAACGGGCGTGCGCCGAGCACCCGCGCCGACTCCACTAGCTGGGGCGTCACACGGTCCAGGCTCGCCTCTACGCTGGCATACGTGATGGCGAGAAAGCGCGCCAGGTAGCCGTAGAGCAGCCCGGCGAGCGAGCCGGTGAGCAGCAGCCCCCCGGCGACACCACTCTCGATCAGGCGGTGGTCGAGCCCGGCGAGCAGCGTCAGGGTCCCGGCGCCCACGACTGCCCCCGGCACCGCATAGCCGAGGGTGGCCAGCCGGGTGGCGCTCCGCCCGATCCGCCCCGGCTCCACCCGCACGCTCGACGCCAGCAGCAGGGCCACCAGGCTCGCCAGCAGCGCCGCTCCACCCGCCAGGCCCACCGTGGTGCGGATGTAGCGCCAACCCACGCCCTCGGCCGTCGGCAGGGTCGGCAGGAGCGACTCCCGCACCACCCAGACGACGAGTTGGACCACAGGCAGCCCGAAGGCAACGGCGAAGACGGTAGCGCAGGCCAGGGTTGCCGTGGCCGCGCGCCAGCCGCGCAACGGAGTTGGCGCCAGGCGCGGCGCGGTGCCACCACGCTGGGTGAAGCGGGCATGGCCGCGCAAAATACGCTCCAACACGATTAGCAGCAGGGCGGCCAGCAACAGCAGCGTGGCGAGCTCAGTGGCTGCCGCCCGGTCCATCATCCCCTCCCAGATCCGGAACACGCCCTCGCTGAGGGTGGGCACGTTGAAGAAGCGCACCGTGGCAAAGTCGGTAAGCGTTTCCAGCATCGCCAGCGTTGCCCCGGCCACCAGAGCCGGCCGGGCCAGCGGCAGCGCCACCCGTGTGAAGGCTTCCCGGCGGCTCAGGCCCAGCGCGCGCGCCGTGTCGAGCCCGGCGGCGGCCTGTTCGGCGAAGGCGGCCCGCGCCAGGAGGTACACATAAGGGTACCAGACCAGCGAAAGGACCACGATCGCTCCACCTAGCGAGCGGATCTCGGGGAACCAGACCTCGGGGCCAAACCAGGCGCGCAGGGCCGTCTGCGTCGGGCCGGCGTAGTCGAACGTGGCCATAAAGACGAAGCCCAGCACGTAGCTCGGCACGGCCAGTGGCAGTACCAGCAGCCAGGCGAACAGGCGGCGACCCGGAAAGTAGTATGCGCTGATGAGCCAGGCCAGGCTGGTGCCGATCAGCAGTGTGCAGATCCCGACACCCGCCGTGAGGAGCGCCGTGCTCGCCAGCATTCCGAGCAGCTGCGTCTCCCAGAGCAGCGCCCAGACCTCGGTTGAAGGCGTGAGCAGCTGGGCCGCGACGACCAGCAGCGGTGCGACGATCAGCAGGGCCAGGCTGAGTGGGACGAGTGTGCGCAGCGACATGAGCGAGCCTGCATGGAACGAGACGTGAAACCATGGTCCGCCCGGACAGCGCGGATCGTGCTGTCCGGACGGAAGATCGGGCGCCTATTTGTAGCCGGTCCTGGCCAACAGGCGGATCGCCTGGGGCTGGAAGCGGCCCAGTTCGCTCTTCGGCTGCGGGTCGATGATGAAGGTGCCGAAGCTGGCCGTAACCGGGTTAACCGGGGCCGCCGGATTTGCCGGGTACTCATAGTTGCCACCCGGCAGCGTAGAGGCGTCGGCGCCCTGCCCGGTGGTTGCCAGCCACTCCAACAGCCGCACCGCATTGTCGCGATTGCGCGCGCTGGCCGTAATGCCCATACCGGAGAGGTTCACCACGGTGCCGGCCTCGGTCTGGTTGGGGAAGAAGACCCGCACCGGCAGGTTGGGGTTGCGCGCCAGCTGCTGGGCCACGTAGTAGTGGTTGACGATACCTACGTCGCAGCCACCGGCGGCGACCGTCTCCACAATTCGCGAGTCGCTATCGATGAACTGTGGCCGGTTCGCCACCCAGGGCCGCAGGATGGCCTCCTCAACCACCTTCTCGCCGTGGAGCGCGATAAAGCTAGAGATCAGCGCCTGGGTGTAGATATGGCTAGCCGGGCGGAAGCAGAGCCGGTTGCGCCACTTGCGGTCGCCGAGGGCGGCATAGGTCGAAAGCTCGCTCGGCCGCACCTTGTTGGGGTTGTAAACGATCACCCGGGCACGCTGGGTGAGGCCGAACCAGCGGTTCTGCGGGTCGCGCAGGTTGGCCGGAATAGCCTGGCGCAGAACCGCCGAGTCAACCGGCTGGAGCAAGCCCTCCTGCGCGGCGATCCACAGGCTACCGGCATCGATCGTGAACAGCACGTCGGCGGGCGTCTGGCGACCTTCGGCGCGCAGGCGCTCCAGCAACGACTGGGTGCTGCCCTGCGAGAGGCGCACCTCGATGCCGGTTTCCTGGGTGAAGCGCTGGAAGACTGGCTCCATGGCCCCGTAGTGGCGTGCCGAGTAGATGTTGACCACCTGGGGCACGGATTGGGCCTGCGCGGGGTTTACCCAGAGGGCCAGCGTGGCGACGAGGAACAGCACCGAGAGCATCCTGAGCAGCGAGCGGTTGGAGATGCGCGACATGAAACGTTCCCTCCTCAACAAGCCTCATGAACCAGACCAACAGACGAACAACGGCTAGCGGCTCAATGGAACAGGGCACAGGCAGCAGAGTCCGTTCCTCTCACCCCCTTCCTCTATCCAGTGGGTTCAGGAACAGACAGCGCGTCCGAGCCATTGCAGCGTCGACCACTAATTCCAGCGCAGCTGTTCCGCACCGGCTGGGAACGGCACCAGACACGGCCCCTCAAGCGCGCTCCGGGCCTTACGGCACAGCCCGAGCAGCAGTGGCAGATCGGCTGGCCGCACCGTGATCACCAGTTGATCAAACTGGATCACCAGCCGTTCGTGGATCGCCAGGTAGGCGATGGCCCGTGTGGGGCTCAGGATCGCCAGGGCGACATCCTCAGCAGGTAGTGGACGATCACCGGCGGTGAGCAGCCCGGTGAATATGGCGAACTCACTCCGGGCAAAGACCAGACCAGGTGTGCCGAGCACAAGGTGCACCGTGCCGTCGATCAGTTCGTGGATCTGCCAGCCACGAGCACAACTGGCCAGCAGGCGGCGCGGGGGAAGTAGGCGGCTCATCGCGTCCTCAGCGGCTGTGGGGGGCATCAACAAACCGCTCGACGGGATGCAGCAGGTGGACCACATCCCCGCAGCCGCACCCGGTTGCCATCAGCCAGGCAAGGAGCCGGGCGGGGTGATCGGCTGTTGTCGTGGCGGCTTCCATAGCCTCGGGTTCCGCCGGCGGATGGGGCATAGGCGGATCGCCCGGCGGCATCCGCTCAAGCTCCTGCCGCACAGCGCGCAGCCGCGCGCCGACCCGGCCCAGGTAGATCGCAATCGTTGCCCAGACGGCCAGGGCCGTGGCCAGGGAGACGTAGATCGCCGTTGCGCCTTCCGTCATGCAAGGGCTACCTTTCGTCGTGCTAGCTGCGTCTCCAGCCCGAGTACCCGGGCGCGCAACAGGAACATCCAGACAAACAGGGCCGTGAAGCCAACGTTGGCTGCCAGAAAGACCCAGAGGGTGCGCTGGTTTGCAAGCAGCCCCGTGCCGGGGGCTTCGATATTGAGCCGTGCCGTGCCACTTGCCGGGTCCACCTGCTCCAGAGCCAGGGTGAAGCGTTGCTCGGGGATGGTCGGGCGGTCGGCGTAGCTCCCTGTCGCCAGGTCGAAGCTCGGCGCCAGCACATCCTCGCGGGCGAGACCGGGAGCCGAGACGCGCACCTCGGCCGTCACCAGGTTGCCCTGCTGCCTGAGCGCCAGCAACTGCACCTTGTGGTCGCCCAGGAGCCCCACCTGGCCCACCTGCAGGGAGATCCCATCGCAGTCGCTCCCCTGGATGAAGGCGCAGTTGGGGTGCAACGTACTCTCGGCCATCCGTGGGGCCACAAACATGAGAAATGGCATCGTCACAAAGGCGAACAGTGAATAGACCGCCGCGAGCGTCCGGCGGCGCTCAGGTTCATCGACCGCCGAGCGCAGGGCGAACAGGGCGGCGTAGATCAAGAGCAGGATGAAGATCGTCACCTGGCGCGGGTCCCAGTTCCAGGCTACCCCCCAGGCCACCTGCGAGAAGAACATGCCGGTGAGCGTTGCAAGGAGCGTAAAGAGCAGCCCGCACTCAGCGGCGGCGGTGGCTTTGTCATCGTCTAGTGTACGGCGGCGCCAGAGATACAGCCCGCTGAAGACGGCCGAGACGGTAAACGCGACAACGGCAACCCAGGCGGTTGGTACGTGCAGGATCACAATCCGCCCCGCGTCGCCGAGGCCCTGGTAGGAGGGGATGACCACGAAGGTCGCGATCGTTACTCCGGCCATCCAGAGCCCGATCAGCAGTTTGCTGAGCGATGCAACACGCTGCGCCATCATTCAACCTTTCCAGGCATTCAATTCAAGCGACCATCGGAAGCCGGCGGAGAGGCCGAGGCACACAGCTTTGCCGCAGCCTCACGGCACAGCGCCGTAAAGGCGAGGAGCTCGTGGGGCAGAAAGCGCAGGATCGTCCCATCGAAGGTGAGGAGCAACGCACCATGCTGCGCATCAAACCAGATGCTGCGCTCCACGCCGGCATGGGCAATGCAGCCGGCCGTGGTTGGCCCCTTCAGCACCGCCTCGGCTAGCCCGTGCAGAAGCTGGAAGGCCTCGCGCCCGAAGGCCACCGCAAAGGGGCCGAAGTCGAGTTGAACCCGTCCATCGCCCAGGTGCAGAATGTGCCAGTTGCGGCCATTGCGCGCCAGGATTTTGTAGGGGGCCAGACGATAGGTCATTGGCGATCCTTCATGTATCACCGTAGACGCCCCCGGCGTAGAGCCGCCCCCGGTGTAGAGCCGCCCCCGGTGTAGAGCCGCCCCCGGTGTAGAGCCGCCCCACTGGGGCGTCTCTACGCCTGGGAACGAAGGATGAGGGCAAGGAAGAAGGGTCCGCCGGCGAAGGCGGTGATCAGGCCCACCGGGATTTCAGCGGGGGCCGCAAGCGTACGTGCCAGCAGGTCGGCGATCAGCAGCAGGCTCGCGCCGCCAAGGGCGCTTGCCGGTAGCAAACGGCGATGGTCGGGTCCGGCTACAAGGCGAACCATGTGCGGCACGATCAGGCCGACGAAGCCGATCGGTCCGGTCAGCGCCACTGCCGCCCCGGTGGCCAGGGCGGCCAGCAGTACGGCGACGCGCTTCACGCGCTCGACATCGACGCCCAGGTGGCGAGCCTCGCGCTCACCAAGAGCGAGCAGGTTCAGCCGCCGGCCGAGCCAGGGGGCGAGCAGCAGCGCTACGAGCATGAGCGGCGCTGCGGCAAGCAGGGTCTCCCAGAGCGCGCCACCGAGGCCGCCCATGGTCCAGAAGACGATCGAACGTAGCTCGGCGTCGTCGGCGAGGTAGGTGAGCAGGCCGGTGCTGGCGCCTGCCAGCGCGTTCAGGGCCAGGCCCACCAGTAAGAGCGTTGCCACGTCGGTGTGCCCGTGGCGCCTGGCGAGCCGGTAGACCAGCACTGTCGTCACGGTGCCGGCGAGGAACGCCGCCACTGGCAGTGTGAACGGGCCGAGCGGCGCGACGCCGAGCACAAGTATGGCCACGGCGCCGAGCGCGGCGCCGCTGCTCACCCCGATCAGGCCCGGATCGGCCAGGGGATTACGGAACACGCCCTGGAGCAGCGCCCCACTCACAGCCAGTGCCGCGCCAACCAGCGCCCCAAGCAGCACTCGTGGCAGTCGGATGCTCCAGAGCACCGCCTCCTGCTGCTGGCTCGGCGTGATGCCAGTCTCCACACCGAGCCTGCCGAGGAGTGTCGCGCCGACGATCTCGGGTGGTACCGGCACCGAGCCGACGCCGACACCGAGGAGCAACGCGAGGAGGAGCAATCCGCCGAGGGCCGGGAGCAGTGCGGCCCGACCAGGATGCACGTGCCGGGGCGCGCGCTGCGGCTGTGCGGTGGTCGAGGCGCTCATGGCGTGTTCCCCCGGGCCGTAGCCTGCGCGAAGGCCGCCACAAGGTCGGAAAGGGCCTGGCCGGTGCGTGGCCCCATCCCGAGCAGGTAGAGATCGTCGAGCGCAACCACGCGCCGGGCCTGTCCCGCAGGCGTGTCGGCGAGGCCAGGGATCTTCAGCAGGCCATCAACGCCACCCACCGACTCGAGGCCTTTCTCCAGCACCAGGATCACCTCGGGCTGGGCCGCGATCACACTCTCTGGGCTCAGCGGCTTGAAGTCGGCGATCCCGGCTTCAGCGGCGGCGTTCACCCCGCCGGCGGCGGTAATCATCACATCGGCGGGGGTGTTGCTGCCAGCCACCTGTTGCACATCCGTGCCGCGCAGGTAGAGGAACACAACCCGTGGGTGGGCGTTCGTTCCGCTTGCCTGCGTGAGGGCCCGGTCGATCTCGGTTTCGACGCGGGCCGCCAGCTGCTCGCCCCGCGCCGGCACGCCCAGCGCCTGAGCGACGAAGCGGATCTTCCGGGCCGGCGCATCGAGTGTCGGCGGATCAGCGGCGAGCGCTACAGGTACACCGGCACTGCGAACCTGCTCCAGTGCCTCGGGCGGGCCGGCGGTCTCATCACCGATCACCAGGGTCGGCGTAAGCGAGAGGATACCCTCGGCGTTGAGACGGCGCTGGTAGCCAATGTTGGGCAACGCGCGAGTCCGCTCCGGCGGGTAGGTTGCGCTGCTATCTACGCCCACCACCTGCTCGCCCATCCCGAGCGCAAAGATAATCTCGGTGATGTCGCCCGAGAGGCTCACGATACGCTCCGTGGAGGTGACTGTCACCACGTTGCCGGCGTAGTCTGTCACTATCGCCGGGAGCTGTGGAGACGCCACGGCGGATGCGCTGGTCGGCGCGGCAACGGCGGAAACGGGCGCAATGGTTGCGCGGGGGGCGGCGCTCGGCGTCGGGGAGCCCGCAGACGGCGTCGTCGTGCAGGCGCCACAGAGCAGCGCCGCGCACCCCAGGCTGAACAGCTGCCGCCAGCGGGCGCTGGCAGCCCGTGGATGCGGCAGCTTATGGTGCCACAGCGGCATGAGTCACCTCACGGAACTTCACAGAGTCGGACGGAAGGGCAAGCACCAGCGGCGCGTCATAGTGGGGGTGGCGCTGCACGCTCACTGCCACGCCATACACCGCGCTCAGACGCTTGGCATCAAGCACCGCCCACGGCGAGCCAAGGGCAAGCAGGTGCCCCTGGTGCAACAGCGCGATCCGGTCGGCGTAAAGCGCGGCCAGATTCAGGTCGTGGAGCACAGCGATAACGGCGCCACCTCTGGCTGAGACCGCCTTTGCTATCTGCAAGGCCGCGTGCTGGTGGCGTAGGTCGAGGGCAGCAGTGGGCTCATCCAGCAGAAGCAGCGGTGCCTGCTGGGCCAGCACACGTGCCAGGCTTGCGCGGGCCTGCTCACCGCCGGAGAGGGTTGGGAACACCCGCTCGGCGAAATGCAGCATCTCGGTGCGGGCCAGCGCATCACGGGCGATCGCTTCATCGGCGGCGCTCTCCGCGCGACCACGGAGGTGCGGGTGGCGGCCCATCAAGGCGACCTCTAGCGTCGTGAAGGGAAAGGCGATGCTCACCTGCTGCCGCAGAACCGCCCTGCGCAGCGCCTGCCCATGAGCGTCCAGGCTGCCAAGCAGATGCCCGTCGAGGCGCACCATACCGCTCGTTGGAGTGAGGTCACCGGCAAGCAGGCCGAGCAGCGTACTCTTGCCCGCACCGTTGGGGCCCACCACAGCCAGAAACTCTCCCGCCTCGACACTGAACGTAACCTCGTGGATCAGGCTGCGGCCAGCCAGCTGATAGCTCAGATCATGCGCGGCAAGTAGTGGTGTTGGCATGGTCCGTGTCACCGGCAACGAAACATCTACCCGGGCCGATGATGGCCCGAGATCGTCTCAGCTAGTTCTATGAACTTGCTAATCTTTAAAGTTAGTATGTACTAATAACGAGTGTTTGTCAAGGTGGAGGTTTGAAAACTATGAGCGCACTCGTAACCTGCCTGTAACTCATTACCGTACCCTGAGGTTGCTCGCGTCACAGAGCGTGGCGAGCCACGGCCAGTATGCAGGTGCGCCAACCCGTGCAGCTGGCCACTGAAGCACAGATAAGGAACTCAACGGGGAGCGTCCGTTAGCGGGCGCTCCCCGTGCTATACCAGGAGAATCGAGCAATGTCCCGAACAATTGCGCTGATCGCCCATGACGGCAAGAAGGCCGACATGGTTGCCTTTGCTACCTACAACCGCGAACAGCTGCGGCACTACCGCCTGATTGCAACCGCGAGCACGGGGAAGCTGCTGATCAGCAAAGTAGGCCTGGAGGTGACCTGCCTGGCGAGCGGGCCATACGGCGGCGATGCCCAGATCGGTGCCCAGGTGGTTGAGGGGGGCGTCGAGGCAGTGATCTTCCTCGTCGACCCGCTGGACAAGCACCCCCACGATCCCGACATCCAGAGCCTGATGCGGCTCTGTAATGTGCACAACGTACCGCTAGCAACCAATGTCGCTACCGCCGACTGCATCATTTCCGCTATCGCCATGCGTACGCAGCTGGACCAGACGACGCTCGAACATCGGTAGCGCCAGAGCCACCCAAACGGGCTCGGTGCAAGCGAGGGCATGCCTCCGCAAAAGCGGGAGGCGCTGGGTTCCCGCGTGCGCGGGAACGACACTCCTGGCGTATTGGTGTCACCCCCGCGCAGGCGGGGGTCCAGGGCGGGACGCCTGCGGGCCTGCCTCCGCGTGCGCTGGGTTCCCGCGTGCGCGGAAACGACACCCCCGGCGCATTGGTGTCACCCCCGCGCAGGCGGGGGTCCAGGGCTCCGACGTGGTGCGCCCGGCGGTCCAGATCGTCACCCCCGCGCAGGCGGGGGGCCAGGGCGGGACGCCTGCGGGCCTGCCTCCGCGTGCGCTGGGTTCCCGCGTGCGCGGGAACGACACCCCCGGCGCATTGGTGTCACCCCCGCGCAGGCGGGCTTCGCCTCCCAACGCCGCGCGCTTCAGCGCCACGGCATCCGGGGTGCAGGCACATCCGCTGCGCCGTTTTACAACCATTTTCTTGACAAACCATCGATATTAGTATAATCTAATCCCGGATATTGCTAGGTAATAACTTCCGCTGCCACGTCGGCAGGCGCAGCTAACGCCCGTCCAGCGGGTTGTGGCTTTGCCTTGCCTTGCGCTGCTCCAAGCATAACGAGCAGCGGATCGGGCAAGAACGAGGACCAGAAACCGGAGAACCGCACAGCGAAAGGACGGCACTCCTTGGTAACCCGTACCACCACCCTCACCGACCATACCCTCGATACCCTGGCTCGCCGCGCGCCCGCCACCGACGATCTGCTGGAACTCGCCGCATGGCTCCACGCTAACGGGCATCGCCATCTCAGCGCCATCGAGCGCGTCGAACTGGCCGAGCGGCTGATCAGCCGCCGCCGCTTCCTGATCGGCGCGGGGGCGCTACTGCTGGCCGGCTGCGGCGCGCCGGGTGCCAGCGCGCCGACGGCGACCGTGGCGGCGACACGCACGATCACCGACCACGCCGGGCGGAGCATTACCATTCCGGTTGACCCGCAACGGGTCGTGGCCGGCTACACCACGGACATCGATGTGGCGCTGGTGCTCGGCCTGCCACTGATCGGGGGGCCGGGTGCCCGCGGCCTCGCGACACAACCGTTTGTGCCCTACCAGCCGCAGGAACAACTCGCCAGCCTCACCCGCATCACGACCTTTCCTGAGGCGAACCTGGAGCAGATCGCGGCGTTACAGCCGGATCTGATCATCGACAGTGTGGGCGACTACATCGAGGGGCGTTACGCGCTACTCTCCCAGATCGCGCCAACCTTCGATGTGTCTGGCCCGGCTGGTGACGGGTGGCGCGCCTACCTGCGCGCCGTTGCCGAGCCGCTTGGCCGCGCGGCGCAGGCCGAGCAGTTCATCGCCGAGTACGAGGCTCGCGCCGCCGACCTGCGCGCCCGCCTCGCCGAGCGCCTGCCCAACGCGACCTTCGCCCTGATCGGCGCATACGAACCCGGCACCGTCTGGGTCTCCGACGTGCAGATGCATCCAGTCAAGGTACTGGCCGATGACCTCGGCCTGCGCCCGGCAGCAATTATGCCCGCGACCAGCGCGGATCGTCCGAACCTCTCGCTGGAGCGGCTCGATCTGCTCGACGAAGTGAACCTGCTCTTCCTACGGGTTGAGCCCCTGGAAAGCGGCGCGGGGCGCGACCGCAGCATCCACGACCCGCTCAAGGCCTCGCCGCTCTGGCAACGCCTACCAGCTGTACAGAATGGCGGCCTTATCGAGTACGACGCCGAGCTGTTCTACTCCTCGCCGCTCACCGCCATGGCCCTGCTCGATGTCGTCGAGCAGGCGCTGCTGAGCTAACCAGATCGGAGATCGATGACGACCACCACGGAGTCACGCTTCTGCTCGGTCTGCGCGCGGCAGGCCGGGCTGAGCCCCGCCGGCTACGGCGGCGCGGCCTACGACAGGATCATCGCCGCCGAGCTGCCGCTGCCCTGGCCGGTGGGCATGTTCGCCGACCCGCAGCGCATGCCGCCCGAGGTGATCGCCGTGATGCAGCACATCCGCGACGAGTACCAGCGTACCCATCGTGTGACGATCCGCCCCCTCGCTATCGCCCCCGACCGCGACTCTTCCGTGGCAGGGATGCGCCGGGTGATCGCATGGCACCGCCCTGCCGGGCCATTCGCGCAGTTCGATCGGACGGAATACCTCGTACCGGAGGATCGGCTCGGCCCGCTCTTCTACGCGCTGGCGCTAGCACCGGAGCGGCTGGACGACTTCGCCACCTACGGGCAGGAGCACGGCGAAGTGCGCGATCTGCTGGTCTGCACCCACGGGAGCGTGGACGCTGCCTGCTCGAAGTTCGGCTACCCAACCTACGCGCAGCTACGCCGCATCGCAGCCGACAGCGGCGGGCGACTGCGGGCCTGGCGCACCACCCACTTCGGTGGCCACGTGTTTGCGCCAACGCTGATCGACCTGCCGCACGGCAGCTACTGGGCCTATATCGAACCCGACACAGCCGATTGGCTGGTGAGTCGCAGCGGTGACATTACCCGGCTGTCACTGCACTACCGCGGTTGGGCCGGCCTGCCCGCGCCGTTCCTGCAGGTGCTTGAGCGCGAGCTCTTTATGCGCTACGGCTGGAAATGGCTCCACTACGCGAAGGCGGGCCGGGTGCTCGCGCAAGACGAGACCGCCGAGCCGGACGAGCATGGCCATGCCGAGTTGGCCTGGGCCGAGGTGCAGCTCGACTACCGCGCGCCCGATGGCGGAGCCGGGAGCGTAACGGCCCGCGTCGAGCTGATCAAACGGATCGAGGTGATCCACACCAGTGGCGACGACGAGACCTACGCCTACCCACAGTATGCCGTGGCGTGGATGCGCGCGGAGCCCCAATGAACGGCGCGCTCTTGTTCCGCCTGCCGCACAATTCGAAGAATAGCGATGAATATGCTCCTACGCCGATGCTGGGCCTGTCCGGGGCTGTTGCTGCTCATCCTACTCGCCGCCTGTGCCGCGCCGTCGCAACCAGCCATGCCGCTGATGGAGGTTGGGACCACCGTTGAGCACCGGCTGATCCGCCACATCTTCGGCGAAACACAGGTGCCGCTCGACCCGCAGCGGGTGCTGGCGCTCGGCGAGGAGAGCCTGCTGGCCGATCTGCTCGACGCCGGGGTGCGCCCGGTGGCCTCCAACGTGAATGTGCCCGAGCACGTTCCGCTGCTCAGCGCCGATGAGCTGAACGGGATCGCGCTGTTCGCTTCGGCGGGCGAGACCTCGCTCGAAGCGCTGAGCGCCTACCAGCCCGACCTGATCATCGGCACGCGCTTCTTTGTCGAGCAGTTCGGCTACCGGCGGCTCAGCGCGATCGCTCCGACCGTAGCCCTGGGAGGCCTGACGCCAGCCGCGCAGTATGTCGAGACGCTCACGGTGCTTGGCCGCGCCGAGGCGGCGCAGCGCGAGGTAAACGCGCTCCGCGCCGAGATCCAGGCTGTGGCCGCGCGGATCGCTGCGGCAGAGCAGCAGGTCTCGGTCGTCACCGTCTACCCCGGCGCGAGCGTAGCGCTGTGGGTCGATGGGCCGACTCCCATCCCCCTGCTGCTACGGGAGCTCGGCGTGCAGCTACGCCCCGATCCGGCGACAACCGAGGGGCTCTCCATTCGCAACGGACGAGCCTTCATCAGCCTGGAGCGATTGCCGCTGCTCGACGGCGCGACGATCATCCTGCTCCAATCGTCGGCGGTGGAAGGCGAGGAGAGCGCACTCGCCGAAGTGCGGGCCAACCCGCTCTGGCAGCAACTCCCTGCCGTGCAGGCCGGGCGCGTCATCACCCTCGACCGGCTGGGCTACCCGGGGCTGCGTGGCCAGCGGGCGCTCCTGGCCGATCTGCGACGTGCGTTGGAGGCGTGATCAATGAACACGGGTGCCTTTGTCGGCGCGTTTACCGGCTCCTTGATTGAACTGGTCGAGATTCTGGCCGTCGCTCTGGTGGTGGGCCGGGTGGCCGGCTGGCGCAACGCCTGGATCGGCACGGGCAGCGCCGCTGCGCTGGTGATCGTCGGCGCGCTCATCGTGGGCACCGGACTGACGCGCATCCCCGCGCGCTGGCTCGAACTCCTGGCTGGGCTGATTTTGCTTGGCTTCGGCCAGTGGTGGGTGCGCGGCGTGGTGAAATACTACGCCGGGCGCTTGTCGCCCCACGAGGAAGAGGAGGTGCGCCTGGAGCGAGAGCTTGCCGCTTCGGGCAGGCGTGCGGGCTGGAACTGGGTTGCCATTGCCACCGCCTTTAAGAGCTCCCTCCTGGAGAGCTTCGAGATCGCGCTGGTGGTGGTCACGCTCGGCGCGGCCAACGCGGCCTGGAATGAGGCGATCGGCGGCGCGCTGGTGGCGACGATCGGGTTGCTCGTGGTGGCCTTCCTGTTGCGCGCGCCACTCAGCCGCGTGCCCGTCAAGCCGATGAAATTCGTCGCAGCGATGCTGCTGATGGGCTTCGGTAGCTATTGGCTGGGCGAGGGTCTGGGCATCCACTGGACCGGTGCGGTCTGGGCCATCCTTTATTTGACAGCGCTATGGGGCGTGGGGATGGCCCTGGCCATACGGGTGCTGCGGGTGTCGTCGCAAGGTTCGATGAGATGGTAGGGGAACATCGATCACAAACCCTACACTGCCCCATGCTCAACTACTCTGCCGACGAGGTGCTTGACCTCCAGACTCCGGACACCGAACCCTTGACGCTCTGCATCTTAGTGCCCAAGCGTATGCGTAGTGATTTCTGCGGTGAGATAGCGCCTGCCATGCAGCTCGCTGGGCAGGCCTTTGGCTGCTCGGCAGAGAGCCCACGGCTGCGAGGCTGTATCTATCGGAAGCTTTCATAATCGGCGCCAACGCCACCAGAGGAGTACGAGCAGCAGCGGCGCGGCAAGACAACCCACAGTCGCGCCCCATGCGCCCGCCACCAGTGAGCCAAGCATGGCGCCCAACACCAGGCTGAAGAAGAGCAGTCCGGACATTGCGTAGCCCTGGAGTAGGGCGCGCCCTTCCTCGCGGGCATCCTCCGCTACCTCTTTGCCCTGAACGAGGTGTGCCGTCTGCGGCGCGATCGGGGGCGCCTGCGTAGGCAGGCATCGTTTGGGAGAGATGCGTGGCGGTTCGAGCATCATCGTGTCTCGCGGCTGGTCTATCGGATGTGATGATGCGGGTGGCATTCTGCTGCTCCGGTCGCCCCACAGCGTTGGTCGGGATCACGTGCAAGTTGGCCACCAAAGACTGCCAGTGCGCGCAATAGGACGAGGGAAGCACCGGCCTTCCTGAGGCTGTCCGGGTCGCCTGATGATGCCATCACGCACCAAGCGCCATCACGATTGTATCGATGTTGTGGCGCATCATCTTAAGATAGGTGTCGGCATCACCGCCCGGTTCGCCCAGCGCGTCGGCGTACAGCTCGCCGCCGATCCGCACCTCCTGACCGCCCTCCCGGGCGGCCGCGATGACCGCCTCGATCGTACGCGGTGAGATTGTGCTCTCGATAAAGATCGCCGGTACCTGACGTTCGAGCACAAGATCAGCCAGCACCTGGATATCGGCGACGCTGGCCTCGCTCTCAGTACTGATGCCCTGCACGGCCTCGACCTGCAGACCGTAGGCACGCCCATAGTAGTTGAAAGCGTCGTGGGCGGTAATCAGCACGCGCCGCTCCTGCGGAATGCGCTGCACCTGCTCCAGCGTGTACTCGTGCAACGTCTCGATCTCGGTAGCATAGCGAGCCGCGTTTGCCTCATACACACTGGCATGAGCCGGGTCCATCTCCATCAACGTGTCGCGAATGGTATAGATTACCCGCGTCCAAAGACGCATGTCATTCCAGATGTGTGGGTCGTAAGGCAACCCGGCCTCAGGTTCCCAGTTCAGCAGGGTCAGGGGATCGAGCGTATCGCCCACGGCGACAACCTTCACTGTGCCGCTTGCACCGATCTGCTCTAGCACGCGGTCCATCTGGGCTTCGAGGCGCAGGCCGTTGTAGAAAATCAGATCGGCGTTCTGGAAGGTCTGAAGGTCGCTCTCGGTGGCGACATAGGTATGCGGGTCGACCCCGGGGCCGAGCAGGTTGGTGAGTTGCACCTTGTCCTGGGCGATAACGGTGACCGCATCGGCAATCTGGCCGGTGGTAGCGACGACATTGAGTGGCTCGTCAAGCGGGGCGGCAGCGACCTGTGGAGTGGCGTTAGCGGCGGCGGGCGCCTGGGTGGGCGCGGCAGCAGGTGTCTGCTGGCCGCAGGCGACGAGCAACAGGGCGGCGCAAAGCAAAGCAGCGAGCGTTTGTAGGCGCATCACATGTTCCTCCTCTCTCCGTGATCAGCCGGCTATCCGTTGGGAAGGATCGTAGCGCGTTCGGGGGCGTCAGCACCGGCAGGCGCTGCGTCCCGGCCAGAGTGTGGAACGTCTCCTGATGCTTGACAAAATCGTATTTTTGGATAACCTAAAACATAGATTAGCATTTACTCAAAAAGCTGTCAAGCGTGCATGTTCTCCCGGGAGCGGACAGCTGGCACACAGCGCTGTTGTGGGAAGCGAGAAAACTGCAAATGGGTGATCACAACCGTTTCCGGATTTGATTAGCACTGCCTGACATCGACACTGCGCCAAAGGAAGACCGCATGGCACACAAGCTACAACGACGCCGGTTCAAAGCGACGCCGAGATCGCGGCGGCGCGGACGGTGCGCTGCCACGCCTTCATCCTGGCCATGCCCGACGGCTACCAGACTGTGGTGGGCGAAGGTGGTGCGACGCTCTCAGGCGGCGAGAAACAGCGGATCAGTATCGCCCGCGCGCTGCTCAAGAATGCGCCGATCGTCATGCTCGACGAGGCGACGGCCAGCGTGGACCCGGAGAACGAGTGGGAGCTCCAGCAGGTCTTCGACGCCCTGGCCGCCGACGAGACCGTGATAATGATCGCCCACCGGCTCCAGACTCTCCAGCGGGCCGATCAGATCCTGGTGATCGACGGCGGACGCCTGGTGCAGCAGGGTACCCACGCCGAGCTGATCGGCCAGGAGGGCCTCTACTGGCGCTTCTGGCAGGAACGCGAGCAGGCGAAACACTGGAAGCTCGGCGCCGCTCTGTCGACCATCAATCAGGAGCGCCATCACGCCTGAGGTATGCAAGGACAGGATGGTCCAATGAAACCGACCGCCGTCATTATCGCTGGCCTCTTCACCGTCTATACGGGCCTGGGCGTGCTCAACCCGCTGCTTGCGCCGCTGGTGCGCGAGCTCGGGCTCAGCGAGACCCAGGGCGGCCTGATCATTACCGTCGCAGCGCTGATGTTCGCTGTCGGCAGCCCCTTCTGGGGCATCCGCAGCGAGCGCTGGGGGCGCAAGCCGGTGCTGTTGATCAGTTTGTTCGGCTTCAGCCTGGGCTTTGGCGCATTTGCCATCGCCGCACAGCTCGGCCTGCAGAACGGGATCGCGCCCGGAGCGGTCTTTATGGCGCTACTGCTGGCACGCGCACTGGCAGGCTTCTTAATGAGTGGCGCACCGGTGGCAGCGCAGGCGTTTGTTGCCGACACGACCAGTGGTCAGGAGCGGACAGCAGGTATCGCGCTGCTCGGGGCAGCCAACGGCCTCGGCTTCGTCGCCGGGCCGGCCCTCGGCGCGGCCCTCGCCGGCTTCGGCCTGCTCGCCCCACTCTACACCGCTGCGGCGATCCCGCTGATCGCTGCGGTACTGGTCGCCCTATGGCTTCCCCGTGTTACACCGCAGCCGCGCGATGGGTCACAGCCGCAGCTCCGACCGACCGACGCCCGGATCTGGCCCTGGCTGCTAGTGGGGTTCACGATCATTGTCGCTCTGGTCGGGGTACAGATCACGGTGGGCTTTCTGTTTCAAGACCGGCTGCAACTGACCCCGCAAGGGGCGGCGCAGGCGCTCGGCGTGGCGCTAGTGACAGTCGGCATCACCAACCTGGTCGCGCACCTTGGCATCATCCGCCCCTTCAAAGTGCCACCACTACTGCTGCTGCGCGTGGGTGTGCCACTCGCGATTCTCGGCTTCGCCATACTGATCGTCGCCGCCACATTGCCGCTGCTCATCTTATCGTTCGTGATCGCTGGGCTTGGGCTCGGGCTTGCCTTGCCCGGCTACACGGCTGCGGCGACGCTGGAGGTCACGAGCCAGGAGCAGGGCGCTGTCGCCGGGCTCACCGTTGCAGCCCAGGGTTTCGGTGCGATGGTCGGGCCGCTGCTAGCGACCAGCCTCTACCAGCTACGCCCAGAGTCCCCCTATCTGCTCACCTGCGCGCTGCTTGCGCTGGTCGCCGCCGCCGTGTGGCTCCACCCGCGCCTGCGGCGGGTGGCGGCGCTCGCCGCGCCCTCGCGAACGGCAGACTGACCGCCCATCACTCACTGCCGTCCATCGGGGCTCGTGGCGCTCACGCGGAGCGCGGACGATAGGCCTGGGTGAGCCGCTCAACGTATTTGGCGATGATGTCGACCTCCAGATTCACCAGCGCGCCCGCATTCTGGCGGCCCATAATCACCGCATCCCGGGTGTAGGCAATCATCGCGATCGTAAAGGTTGTATCGTCGATCTCGGCCACCGTCAGACTCACCCCGTCCACCGCAATGTAGCCCTTCTCGACGATGTAGGGCATGAGTTGCGCTGGCGGGCGGATCCGAATGCGCCGGGAGTCGCCCTCGAGGACCACCGCGACGATCTCACCGACGCCGTCAATATGCCCCTGAACGTAATGGCCACCCATTCGCCCGCCGAAGGTGAGCGAGCGCTCCAGATTGACGGGGTCGCCAGCGCTGAGCCGGCCCAGGTTGGTGCGGCGCAGCGTCTCGGGGCTCAGGCCCACGGTGAAGCTGTCGTCGGCGAGGGCGGTAACGGTGAGACAGGTGCCATTGACCGCGATACTGTCGCCGAGCTTTGCGCCCTCGCGGGCGATACGGCTGCCGATCGTCAGGAAGTTGTCGCGCTCCTGGTCGCCGGCGATAGCCAGCACGTGGCCCATCTCCTCTACAATCCCGGTGAACATTATGCTCCTCCATGGGTAGCCGGGCCGCTAGTGTACGCAGCCGGGTCGCGATCGCGCGATAAGGCGACCTGCCTTCCTCTGGCGACGGGCGCATGCGGGCGGGACGCCCGCGCTCCCAGGCCGAGCTGCACCCCCGGAGGGGAGCGCGCAGCGCCATCAACGTGGCTGTGCGCGCGGCGATCACCTGGGCATAGCGCTGGTCGATCCGCTGCGTACCTATCGGCTTCGAGCGCGTCCTTGAGCAGCTGGTCGTCGAAGCAGGGGCCGACGCGGCCCCCCGGCGTGTAGGCCGCCGCGGCGGCGATGGCGATTCTGGCCACGTGCTCCTCCGCTCACACTTCAATCTGTCGGTCCACCTACGTCGGTGCGGTCGCGCAGGGCGTTGCCGAGCAGGTTGACGCATAACACCGTCAGGGCGATCGCCAGCCCGGGAGCCAGCATCAGCAGCGGCGCGCGCTGGAAGTAGCTGCGCGACTCACTGATCATCTTACCCCATTCGGGCGTTGGTGGCGCCAACCCGAGCCCGATGAACGAAAGCGCCGATAGGTTCAGGATCACGGCGCCGACATTGATCGTCGCGACTACCAGCGCCGGCCCGAGGATGTGCGGCAGGATGTGGTGGCGTAGTAGCCGCCAGGGCCCCACGCCGATCGCCCGCGCTCCCTCAATATGCGGCGCAGCCAGGGCCTGGGCCACCTGGGCGCGGTACATGCGGGCGTACCAGGTCCAGCTGGTCAGGATCAGCGCGATCAGCAGGTTGGTGAACGATGGCCCGAGCAGTGCGGTGAGTGCCAGTGCGAGCAGTACCGCCGGCACAGCTTGAAACGTTGTCGTGACCGTGCCGATCGCCCGATCGAGCCAGGCCGGGCCGGTGGCGGCGAGCATGCCGAGCCCAAAGCCGATCGCCGTGGTGCCAAGGCAGACAACGAATGCGCCCAGGAGCGACCAGCGCCCGCCGTGAAGTAGCCGGGCCAGCAGGTCGCGTCCGAACTGGTCGGTGCCGAGCGGGTGTTCGAGCGATGGGGCGGCCAGGCGGGCCAGAATGTCCTGCTTTAGCGGGTCGTGGGGCCAGAGCTGCGCTCCGAGCAGCACCGCGAGCAGGATCGCGCCAAGCCCGGCGAGCGCGAGCCGCCCCGGCAGACTCAAGCCCCGGCGTGGTGGCGCGGGTGGCGCTGCGGCTCGCTCGCCCCCGGCGCTATACGGTGTAGCGGATACGCGGATCAAGCAGCACCATTCCCAGGTCGCCCAGCCAGTTACAGAGCAGGTAGATCACGGCGGCGGCGAGCACGCAGAGCGTCAGCACGGGCAGATCGCGCACCAGGGCGGCTTCCACCGCCAGCCGGCCCACGCCCGGGTAGGCGAAGACCGTCTCGACGACCACCGTGCCGGTAAGAAGGTAGGCCAGCTCCAGGGCCACAGCGGTGAGTATGCCCACCATGGCATTTGGTAGGGCGTGGAAGAGCAGCGCGCCGCGCCATGAGTGGCCTTTGCCTCTGGCGGTGGTGATGTAGGCCTGGCCGAGCGCGTCCAGGGTGGAGGCACGCACCAGCCGGGCGATCACTGCGATGTTCGGCAAGGCCAGCACCACCGCTGGCAGGATTACGCCTGCAGGAGTAGGGCTGCCCAGTGCCGGCAGCCAGCGCAGCGTAGCCGCGAAGACCAGCAGCAGCACCAGCGCCACCCAGAAGCCCGGCGCGGCGGTGCCGACGACAGCAACCATCTGGAGCAGCCCATCAAGCAGGCCGCCGCGTCGGGCGGCGGCAATCACCCCCAGCGGTACGGCAACGACGAGGGTCAGGGCGAGGGCCACGCCGGCGAGCAGGAGCGTAGCCGGGAGGCGCTCGGCATACAGCTCCCAGGCCGGGCGCGCCGAGCGGTAGCTCTGCCCGAAGTCGCCTCTGAGCGCCCCACCGAGCCAGGCCAGGTAGCGCAGTGCCAGGGGATCGTCGAGCCGCAGTTCGGCCCGCTTCGCCGCCACCTCAGCGGGCGTTGGCGGCTCGCCCCCCGCCGCCGCGAGCAGGAGTCGGGCCGGGTCGCCGGGGGCCAGAGCCAGCAGGGCGAAGGCCAGCAGGCTGACCAGCCAGAGGATGAGCAGGCTCTGCAGAGCTCGCCCCAGTAGCAAGCGGCCGGCGGTCACTGGCTCAGCCCGAGCTCAGGTGTGACGAGGTACAGGTCGTTCGGGTTGGGCGTGAAGCCAACCACATGGCCCTGGCGAAAGGCGGTGATCAGCGGTGGCGTGGCCAGGTAGATGTTCGGCGTGTCGGTCCGGACAACCTCCTGCACCTGGCGGGCTAGCTCGGCGCGGGCCGCCGGATCATCTTCGGCGCGCAACTGCGCCACCAGCGCCTCAATCGGCGCGCTCCAGTAGCCGCCATAGTTGAACGCGCCACCCTCGGTCAGCGTGAGCGCCGGCATGTAGAGTGGATCGCTCTGGACGCCCACCGAGAACATGGTCGCCTGGAAGTCGCCGCCCTCGGCCATCTCGACCACGTCGGCCACCTCCTCGACCGCCACGGCGAAACCTACCTCGCCCAGCATGGCCTGAATGACGACGGCCATCTGGGTTATTTCGGGCCGACCGGGGTAGCTGTAGAGCAGCACCTCCAGGCGCTGGCCGTCCTTTACGCGCACGCCGTCGGCGCCTGGTACCCAGCCGGCCTCATCGAGCAGCGCCCGGGCCTGCTCCGGGTCGTAGCGCTGAGCCTGAACCAGTGGCAGGCCGAGGCTGGCCGGGTAGAGACTGACCGCCACTTCACCCTGGCCATCGAGGGTGGCCAGCAGCAGTGCCTCACGGTCGATCGCCAGGCTGGCCGCCTCGCGCACCGCGCGCTCGTCGAAGGGGGCGCGGGTGTGATTCAGGATGATATGGTGCAACCGTGTGCCGGGCAGGCTCACCTGCGCGATCTCCAGCGGCAGGCCCCGGGCGATCTCGGGGGCAACGTTGGTGAGCATATCGAGATCGCCGCTCTGGAGTGCCAGGGCGCGGGCGTTGGCATCCGGCAGGCGCAGCACCCGGATGCGCTCTAGCCCGGCTGCGCCGCCCCAGTAGTCGGCGAAGCGCTCCAGCACGAACTCCTGATCGACCACAAGGCTCACCGGGCGATACGGGCCGGTCATGGGGCTGATACTATTGACCGGCGCCTTGTGGATGACGAAGTTCCAGTTGGCCAGGCTGTAGCGGAAGTTGCCGAGCGGCTCGGGGGTGATGAAGGCGAGGTGCAGCTCGTCGCGAACCAGGATCCGGGTATCAGTGGGGACAAAGCTGCCGGCGTTGGGCAGGCCAGCCCAGCTGCTGGCGAAGGAGTTGGCGACGGCTCGAGCGGTCAGCGGCGTACCATCGTGGAAGGTCACGCCGGGGCGCAACGTAACCTCCCAGGTGGTTGGATCGGCGCGCTCGACGCTCTCGGCGAGCCAGGGCACGAGCTCCTGCTCGGGCGTGAGCCGCATGAGTGTCTCACCGGCGCCGTAGGTGATCATGTTGAAGCCGTTCTGACCCTCGGAGGCGATAAGGCTGGCGGGGATGCTCAGCCCAGTGCCGATACGCAGCTCGCCCGATCCGGCACTCGGCGCGGCGCTCGGTTGGTTCGTCGGGACGGCAGCTGTCGGGCTATCGCCGGGGGCAGCAGGCGATGAAGGTGCGGCGGGAGCGCCACAGGCACTCAAGAGCAGTGCGGCGCACAGAGCGAATACTAGCGAAGCGCGCATAGGTTCCTTCCACTCCTGGCAGGCACACATTCCAGCTGGTATGCACTCGTCACGGTCGATCACAGCGCCAGCGCCAGCGCTGCCAGGCGCTCGCCGGCATGGCGGGCGCCAGCGATGTTGCGGGCCGGCGGCCCCAGTTCCAGCTCGGCCAGCCCACCGGTCACATAGAGGCCTGGCGCCCAGCAGAGACGGCGGTCGATGAGCGGGTAGCCGCACGGGGCCAGTGCTAATCCCTCGGCGGCGATCGCATCGTCGAGCCAGGTGCCGCCAGGCCGGGCCGGATCAAAGCCGGTCGCCAGCACGATGTGCGCGGCGGTGAGGTTCCCCTCGTCGAGCTGAAGGGATACCGCGCCGTCAGCGCGCCGGGTGGTGGCCAGCACCTCGCCGCGCTGCGTGCGCAGCAGCCCCCAGCGTTCGGCGCGGCGCAGGCTCCGGGCCACATCCTCGGGCACGCTGCCGGGGTTGCGGGCCGCTCGGATCATCGCCCGCCGGCGCTCGGGGCGCGGCTCCGCGTGGAAGCCGCTCAGACATTTGGGGCCGAGCCAGCAGGGCCCGCTGTCGAAGGGCTCGACCCGCAGGTCGTGGCGGAGCAGCAGCGTGACACCTCCCGGCACCCTGCGGGCGAGAGCCATTGCCAGCTGAGCAGCGCTGATTCCACCGCCGATCACGACCGTCGGGCCGCCAGGCGCTGGCTGCTCATTGCTGGCCTCGTCCCCGTACAGATGGGCGATCGGCCCGCCGGCAGCGCGCAGCGCCGTGGCCCAGGCCGGCCAGCGCGGCTGCTCGCCCGCGCTGAGCGCCAGCAGCACCCGCCGGGTGGCGATCGCGCCCTGGCTCGTCTCAACGCACCAGCCGTGTCTGGCTCGCCGTAAACCTGTGGCCCGGCCACGCAGATGGAGCTGGTCGAGGCCGTAGGTGGCGATCAGCTCGGCACAGTGGGCCTGGAACAGCGCCAGCGCCGGCCGGCGGTAAGGGCCGCGAAACTGGCCCGTCAGGGAGCCGCGCCGTCTGGCGAAGATCCACAGATCGTGCGGATCGGGCGCGAGGTGGTGCACCACGGTCGAGCGCAGAAAGGCCATGCCGGTGCGCGTGGTGCAGCGCTCCCAGTGCGCCAGCAGCGCGGCGTGCGGGTCGAGGATTCGCAGCCGCGCGGGGTTCGCTCCGCCGCGCGCAAGCAGTGTCAGGGCGAGGTGGGTGCCGTGCAGGCCCCCGCCGACGATCAGCCAGTCAAGCATGATGCTGCCCCCCGCGACGCCTGGTGCGCCGCTTTGAGAACGAAACGTTCTGGCTGTATGACGGCTGGCGGCCGGTCAAAGTACAGCGCTTTGTCATGGTGTCCCTCCTTCGCCTGTACCTCATAATGAGTGAGCGACAGCAACTCTGGAGCGCCTGGAGGTGCGCCCCGCAGTCAGGTCGGCGGGAGGCCCCCACTCCCGGCGCGCCTGCGCCGTCTGGTCAACCGGGGTCCACGTCCGTCGCGATGCCATCGGCCAGGGCGCGCCACCCGGGAATGAGCCGATCTGCGGGGAGAGCCAGGCGCTGGCGGCTCCACTGGCGCAGGCACGCTTCGCGATACGCGGCTCCCTCGCTGCGCGGCAGCGCCTCCTCGTAGGCAACGATCCAGGCGATCAGGTCGCTGAGTAGCGCCGCAGTGCGCGCACGATCGGCCTCGCGCGGGCGGTGTAGGGGTGGTAACCCCTGCTGTTGCCAGATCGACGGCGGCAGCGCAGACGTTTCCAGTAGGTACGGCTCAAAGCGGAAACGCTCGAGGAAGAGCCCGCCACACGACTCGCGCCCGATGAAGACCCCGAAGCTCCAGAGGACGATCTGCGTCTCCGGTGCCGGCGTGTAGGTGTAGAGCGTGCTGCCCGCCACATCCGCCGGTGGGCGCGTGCGCGTGAAGCCGTGTGCGATCAAGAGGTTGCCCGCAGGCCGGCGCACATCGCAGCCCCAGTACCAGCACTGCTGCGTAAGCAGCCGGGTGCCGCGCCCGACCAGCGCCTCGGGGAAGCGCCAGGCGAGCGTCACGCCAGGGCGGGCGGCAGCCCGCTGCGCGGCCGCCTTAGCCATGGGTCTGGTCCGCGAGCTCATCGTCGGTCGGAAGCATCCAGTCGCCGAAGGGATCGGCGAAGGTTGCCCAGCCAGCCGGGCCGAGGGCCAACTCCGCGTCGGTGAGCAGGCAGGCGTCGAGGCGGGCCCGCAGCGGGGCCTCGTCCAGCTCCTGGCCGATGAGCACCAGTTCCTGGCGCCGGTCGCCGTAGGGTTCCTGCCAGAGCACGGCGATCTGCGCGCGCTCCTCCGCAGGCCATTGCTCCTCCGGCATCGCCGCCGCCCAGTACATCCCCGGCTCGACGCGGCAGGCCCCGCCAGCTTGCGACCAGACCCCGTTCAGCTCCATGCGCGTCGCCAGCCAGAAGAGCCCCTTCGAGCGCAGCACGCCTGGCCACTCCTCGTGGATCAGCGCCCAGAAGCGCTCGGGGTGGAAAGGTCGCCGCGCCCGGTAGACGAAGCTGCCGATCCCGTACTCCTCGGTCTCCGGAGTGTGTTCGCCGCGTAGTTCCTTGAGCCAGCCGGGAGCCTCGGCAGCGCGCGCGAAGTCAAAGCGGCCCGTGTTCAGGATGGCGTCGAGCGGTACGCGGCCGAAGCGTGCCCGCAGGATCCGCGCCTCGGGGTTGAGCCGGCGCAGCAGCGCCTCGAGACGGTCGAGATCGTCCGGCTCCACCAGGTCGGTCTTGTTCAGCACGAGCACATCGGCGAACTCAACCTGCTCGACCAGCAGGTCAACCACGCCGCGCTCGTCGTCGTCGCTGGCGGCCTGGCCCCGGTCGCGCAGCTCGTCGGAGGAGCGGAAATCCCGGGGAAAATTGAAGGCATCGACGACCGTCATCATGGTATCGAGGCGGGCGAGCGCGCTCAGGCTGACGCCATCATCGTCGGCGAAGGTGAAGGTCTCGGCGACGGGCAGCGGCTCCGAGATCCCGGTGGACTCGATCAGCAGGTAGTCGAAACGGCCCTCGCGGGCGAGCCGGGCCACCTCGACGAGTAAGTCCTCGCGCAGGGTACAGCAGATACAGCCATTCGTCAGCTCGACCAGCCGCTCCTCGGTGCGGCTAAGCGCGGCGGCGCCGCCGCGCACGAGCTGGGCGTCCATGTTGACTTCGCTCATGTCGTTGACGATGACCGCTACGCGCAGGCTGTCGCGGTTAGCCAGGACGTGGTTGAGCAGGGTGGTCTTGCCGGCGCCGAGGAAACCCGAAAGTACCGTGACCGGTAGGCGAGGGATGGGCGCTGTGTTCATACATGATACAATCTATCAATTACAGTGAGCATAGAACCGGAAAGCCGATGGCGCAAGCTGGTGTGCTGTACTCAGATGATAGAGTGTCTCAATGAAACTGTCAAGACGGCTGGTTCTCGCCGCTGCGCGAACCGCCAGAGACCGACCTGACCAGGTCCGCCGAGGCGTCGGATTGATGCCAGCTTGGGGAGCGCCCCTTCTCCCTGGGAGAACGGCTGCGAGTGCCCGGGTCAAACTCAGCGCCACGACCTGAGGGGCGCGCCATTGACCGCTTCCCGGAGCGGGGGTAAGATACAGGCATACCTATCGGGAATCTCTATGCACCGGTGCCCGCCGGCGGCTGCCGCCCAGCCGAGGTGCCGGCGCGCAACCAGCGGAGCGGAGGTGTGCCATGGCAGTTACCCACCCGGTCAGCGAGCGCCTGGAGATCGCGCGCTACACCCGTGGCCAGATCGGCCCGAGCCAGCCGATGCAGGGGCCGGTCGCCGATGGCGGGCTGATCGTCGCCGAGACCGCCCCCGGCTGCTGGGGGCCAATGATCACGCCCCACTTCCGGGGCGGCCACGAAGTTACCGCCCCGGTCGCCGTCGAGGGGGCCGAGGTCGGTGATGGCCTGGTGATCCGGATCGAGCGGGTCGAGGTCACCTCCCTGGCGACCGCATCCGGTACTGATGGCGCCATCCCAACCGCCTGCAAGGGCGACCCCTACGTGGCGCACCTCTGCCCCGGCTGCGGCACGCCCTGGCCCGAAACCTACGTCGAAGGCACCGGGCAGCAGGCGATCCGGTGCAAGAACTGCGGCGCGCCCGCCGGCTCCTTCTCCATGCCACACGGCTACACAATGGCCTTCGACCACGGTGCTGGCGTTGGCGTGACCCTCGATGCGGCCGGGGCCGCCCGGGCCGCAGCCGATCCGCGTGGCAACTCCGCCCTGCCGGCCAACTCGGAGCAGTACTCCATCCTCACCTTCGCGCCCTCTGACCTGATCATGGTGGCGGCGCGCATGCGCCCCTTCCTCGGCAACATTGGCACTACCCCGGCGGTGGACATGCCCGACTCGCACAATGCCGGCGACTTCGGACAGTTCCTCGTGGGAGCGCCCCACGAATACGGTCTGACAGCCGAGGATCTGGAGCGGCGCACCGATGGCCATATGGATATCGACGCGGTGCGTGAGGGGGCGATCCTGATCTGCCCGGTCAAGGTAGCGGGTGGCGGGGTCTATCTCGGCGATATGCACGCGATGCAGGGTGACGGCGAGATCGCCGGGCACACCACCGATGTCTCAGGCCGGGCGACGTTGCGCGTGAGCGTGCTCAAGGGCCTGGGCAACGACGGCCCCATTCTGTTGATGCGCCCCGACGATCTGCCGCCCCTGGCCCAGCCACTCAGCGCCGACGAGCGGGCCGCCGCCGAGCGCCTGGCCCGCGCATGGGGCATGGCAGGCATCGAGGAGAGCGGGCCGATCAGCTTTGTCGGCAGCGGGCCGAACCTGAACGCGGCCACCGACAACGGCCTGCAGCGGGCCGCCGCAATGCTCGGCATGAGCGTGGACGAGGTAAAGAACCGGGCCACGATCACCGGTGGGATCGAGATCGGCCGCCATCCGGGGGTGGTGACGGTGACCCTGCTTGCCCCCATGGCCACCCTCGACCGGATCGGCCTCGGGGCCCTGGTGCGCGAGCAGTACGGCCTGTAAGCCAGGATTCGAGACGGTGTTCCCGTCTGGTGCCGCGCGGCGTGCGGCACCAGACGGCCATGTCCCTGTGCCACCACCCTGTACCCTTGCGGAACGCCGCAGGCCCGGGCGGGGTGGGCCAAACGCCCGCCCCGCTGGCAACGGCTTCGGGTTCGCAGGTGAGCAAGGCACAGGGTAGCGTTCCCGGGGCGCTACCCAAAACGGCCGCTAATGTACGCCTCAGTGCGCGCATCCCGTGGATGACTGAAAATCTGAGATGTCGGCCCGTACTCGATGAGCTGCCCGGCGCGGTCGTGGTCCATCAGAAAGAAGGCGGTGTAGTCAGCGACGCGCCCGGCCTGCTGCATGTTGTGGGTCACGATCACGATAGTGTAGTGCTGGCGCAGTTCACTCATCAACTGCTCGATCTTGAGCGTGGCGATTGGGTCCAGGGCTGAGCAGGGCTCATCCATCAGGATCACCTCTGGCTCCACCGCCAACGCCCGCGCGATGCACAGCCGCTGTTGTTGCCCACCCGAGAGAGCCAGCCCGCTCTGCTGGAGCTTGTCCTTTACTTCGTCCCAGAGCGCTGCGCCCCGCAGAGCCGCTTCGACCCGCGCGTCCAGGCTGGCCTTTGTGCCACGCCAGCCGTTGATCCGCAGTCCGTAGGCGACGTTCTCGTAGATGCTTTTGGGGAAGGGGTTGGGCTTCTGGAATACCATGCCGATCCGTCGCCGAACCTGCACTGCGTCGACCTCGGGGGCATAGAGGTTAGCGCCATAGAAAAGCACCTCTCCATCGACTCGCGCCCCAGGCACCAGGTCGTTCATCCGGTTGAGCGAGCGGAGTACCGTGCTCTTGCCACAGCCGGAAGGGCCAATCAGAGCTGTAATCGTCCGGGGCTCGATACTGAGGTTCACGCCCTTCACGGCACAGAAGCTCCCGTAGTTAATCTGCAGATTGCGTGTCTCAATCACGCAGGCCGGTTCTCCGTTCATGAACTGCTCCTCTTCACGCGCATATGGTTACGCAGGATGATCGCCGAGGCGTTGGTGATGAGCAGCAGCAGCAGCAGCACGATGATCGCCGCCGCCGCGATGGCACGAAACTCCTCCTGGGGCCGGCTGGTCCAGTTGTAAATCTGGATCGGCAGCACGGTGAAGCGGGAAAAGGGGCCACTCGGGTCGGTGAGGATAAAGGTAGAGGCCCCCACCACAATCAGCGGGGCCGTTTCGCCGATGGCTCGTGAAACGGCCAGGATGGCCCCGGTGAGGATGCCAGGCAGCGCACTCGGCAGCACTACGCGCCAGATCGTCTGCCAGCGTGTCGCGCCAAGGCCAAAGCTGGCCTGCCGCAGCGAGCTTGGGACGGCACGCAGGGCCTCCTGGGTTGAAATGATCACCACGGGCAGCACCAGCAGGGCCATGGTCAAAGAGGCGGCCAGAATGGTGCGCCCATTGGCGGTGGCGGCGCTGGCCATTCCGAACATGCGCCCGCTGGTCAGGCTTTCCAGGGCACGCACGAAGATGGCCAGCCCGAGCATGCCATAGATGATCGATGGTACGCCGGCCAGGTTGTAGATGTTGACTTGAATCAGCGTCGCGGCGCGGCTGAGCAGATGGTTGAGCCAGCGTCCCAGGCGGCTGCGGTCGTCGAAGGGGCAGACACTGGTGTACTCCTCCAGATAAAGCGCGGCCCCGATCCCTAGTGGAAAGGCGATCAGCATCGTGAGCAACAGCATCCAGCAGCTACCCAGGATGGCCGTACGGATACCAGCCTCCAGGGCCTGGCTCGACATAGCCGTACCGAGGAACTGAGCACTTAGCCAGCTCCGGAATCGCAGTTCAGCCCGCGGGTGCTGGGCCTTGAGCTCGGTGGTGATCGCCTCACGCCGGAAGAGCCAATCGCTCAGCGGATAGACGCCCACTATCTCCGGCTGAATGATCTCTGTTGCTACAATCGTCCGCAGGTCGGCAGCATCGCGCATGGCCAGAGGTCGCTCGCGATCCAGCGCTCGAAGCACTCGCGTGCGCACATTGGCCTCCAGCAAGGCCAGCAGTTCGGTACGGCTCAACGCTTCCAGCGCGCGCCCACCCGTTAGCTGCGCCAATTCGACCTTGCTCTGCACTGCTACGGCCCCGAAGGCGTCGTTGACGATACTGAAGCCAAGCAGCAAGAGGATGACGACGCCGGCCAGGGTGCAGCTCAGGGTGATCCGGCGCCAGATGCCCCCGACAAGCCGCCGCATGCGAATAATGCGCATCATTGCCGCCCCCTCTGGCAGGACGCTGGCGGCCGGTAGCTGCGATAGGTTGCTGTCCATTAGTCGTAGACCTCCCGGACGTGCCGTACCACCCAACGGCTGAGTATATTGAGCAGCAAGGTCATGCCGAACAAGAGCAGGCCAATCGCAAACAGGCTTTGATAGTCGATGGTGCCGTAGCTGAGATCGCCGCCCGAGATGCGGGCGATATGGCCGGTCATCGTCTCGGCTGGCTCGAAGGGATTAAGGCTCAGGTTGGGGCTGGCGCCGGCCGCCAGCGCAACGACCATCGTCTCTCCCATGGCGCGCGCCATGGCCACCATGCAGGCAGCAATCACGCCGGAGGAGGCCGCCGGGAAGACGACCTTGATCGCCGTTTCCCAGCGGGTAGCGCCAAGGCCGAAGCTGGCATTGCGCAGCCCGTCGGGTACCGCGCTCAGCGCATCCTCGCTTAGGGTGGCAACCAGCGGCGTGATCAGAATGCCCACGACGATTCCCGCCGAGAGCATGTTGTAGATCTGGACCGTCTCGGCGCCGAGGACTCTACGCAGCAACGGGGTGACAAAGGTCAGTGCGAAGTACCCGTAGACGACCGTCGGGATGCCGGCGAGGAGCTCTAGAGTGGGCTTGAGCACGCCGCGAATGCGCGCCGAGGCGTACTCGCTCAGGTAGAGGGCCGCGCCAAGGCCAAGTGGTAGCGCTACGAGCATCGCGATCAGGCTGGTCAGGATCGTGGCGTTGACTAGCGGCAGTACGCCGAAGTGGCCGGCGCCAGGGCGCCAGGTGGTGCCGGTGAGGAACTGGCCAACTGAGACGCCAGCCTCGGTGAAGAAGCTCAGGGCCTCACGGCTCAGCACGATCACAATGCTGAATGTCGTAGCGATCGAGACACAGGCGCAGAGAAAGAGCAGGATCTGGATGAACGTCTCGCCGGGGCGGATGCGCCGGCGCAGGCCAGATGCGCGGCGCTCCTGGAGTGGCTCCGACGCGACAGGGGCGTTGACGCTGTGTTCAAGCTCCAGCATAGATGGCCCTCGCTATTGGGAATCGAGCCATGCCTGGCGGGCTTCCTCGAGCGCCTCAGGGCTGGCGGCGAAGTAGCCAACCTCGCCGATCTCGTCGTTGACGAAGGTGAGGTAGTAGTTGATGAAGGCGGCCACCTGGGGCTTTTCACGCATGACGTTGGCATCCGAGTAGATGAAGAGCGGGCGGGCCAGCGGGTACGCGCCATCCTCAGCGGTTGCTGGGGTGGGCGTAACACCATCAACGGACAAGACCCTGAGCGTGGACCTGTTCGCGTGGTAGTACGCGAATCCGAGGTAGCCAATGGCGTAGGGTGAGCCCTGCACACCCTGCACCAGCACGCTATCGTTTTCGGAGAACTGGGCACCGGAGTTCTGCAGGCCGGTGGCATCGTCGTCGAGCACCTCCTCGACGAAATAGTCGTAGGTGCCGCTGTCGGAACCAGGGCTGAAGAGCTGGATCGGCTCGTCCGGATAGCTCGGGTCGATCACGTTCCAGGTTTTTGCCGCACCACTGAAGATCTGGGCGAGCTGGGCTCGGCTCAGATCGTTCACAAAGGTGTTCTCCGTGCTGACTACCACCGCCAGTGCATCGGTGCCGACGCGAAACTCGATCGGCGTGCGGCCAATCGCCCGACAGGCCTGCACCTCTTCCTCATCGATGGGACGCGAGGCGTTGGCGATATCGGTTTCACCGGTGACGCAAAAGCGCTCGAACCCGCCGCCAGTGCCAACACTGTCGATGGTGATCTGCCCGCTGTAGCCATCCTCGGCGAACACTTCGGCCATCCGCTCGGTGAGCGGGAAGACGGTGGAAGAGCCAGCGACAATGATGTCGCCCGTAACGGTTGTCGGATCGATCATGGGGAGGGTCGCTCCTTGCGCAGGGATCACCGCGATCGGGGCCGTGGGTACTGCCGTGGGTGCGGTGCTGGTCGTGGTGGTTGGGGCAGACCCACAGGCGCTTGCGAGGGCGAGCACGAGCACCCAGCACCAGGAAGCGGAGAAGCGCGCGCAGATGGCATTCTGACGTGCTCCTGCCCTCCACAGAGGGCTCACCCGCTGCGAGCAATGCGCTCGAACCAGGGCTGCGCTAGTGGCACGTGTCATCAGGCTCCAGAAACCGGGTCGCATACGAGCCTCCTTGGCTATAGGCGATGTTGAAGCCCGTTTATGAGGCCAGGCGCAGGGTGGGCCGCTCTCCCAGCGCAGGCAGCCGAACAAAGTAGTGACTCACGACTCGGCGGAAGGGATTGCTGCGCAACTCGGGTACGAGCAGGGCCATGCCAACGCAGTATTTGCTCCCTGAGGCGGGCCGCACACCGAGGTGCCACAGGAACTGGTCGGCATCGCTCCGCCCGCGCTCCGACTTGATCTCCACCAGCACGTAGCCGGGGTCCATGCGGGCGATGGAGTCGCCAAGCGCGAATTCGAGGTTGAAGTCACAGGTGACGCGCTCCGTGGCGATCTGTGAGGCGAAGGTGACACGCTCGTAGTGGGTGCGCAGCGTGGGGACGAGTGGCCGGCAAAAGTGCATCCGGTAGGATTGCTGGAGCTGGCGCTGAACGAAGGCCTGCGCGTCGGGGTTGACTTCACCGGCGGCGGCCTCGGTGTAGCTGATCTTGTGCTTCACGGTCTCACCGCGCCCGCTCTTGAGCTTCAGCTCAAAAACACAGAGACCGCTATTCTCGTAAATCCGGCTCCGGCACTTGAAGCGTTTGCGACGCTCCTGAACATGCCCCCAGTAGTTGCTCAGATCGGGCGTGTCGAAGTACTGGGTGTTGTAGGTGAAGGCACGGCGGCCGTCGATCTCCAGGACCTGGTGGGTTGCCCGTAGGGCCGTGGTGAACTCCAGGTAGGCATCCCAGGGCACGAAGTACTTATTGTCGGCGCGGGTCTGAAGGGCTGCGGCCTGGTTGATTGCCTCCAGGGAGATTGGTGCGAACGGGGCCGTGATCAAAGTCGTATCGACACGCAACGGGGTTCCTCCTTTCGTCGCTGGCCGGCCACCGATTGCCGGCCCTTGTCCTACCAGTGGTGGCGCGTGGATCGCCTGGGTGCTGGCGCGGGAACCGGATCCGATTGCGCCGCCTCGATGGCGGTTGCGGCGCCCGGATGGCGGTTGCGGCGCCCGGATGGCGGTTGCGGCGCCCGGATGGCGGTTGCGGCGCCCGGA
>SFCB01000132.1 GCA_004367505.1 Chloroflexi bacterium OHK40
CCCCGGTGGGGCGTGATGGGAGGGGCCGCCCCGGTGGGGCGTGATGGGAGGAGCCGCCCCGGTGGGGGCGGCGTAACGGGATCGTCGCAGACTTAACGGCCGAACGAGATTGAGGGCAGGTAGGTGACCAGGGAGGGGAAGGCGACGATCAGTATCACCACCGCAGCTTGCACAGCGATAAATGGCACGACCCCACGGTAGATATGGCCGGTGTTCACGCCGGGAGGGGCCACGCCGCGCAGGTAGAAGAGGGCGAAGCCGAAGGGTGGGGTGAGGAAGGATGTCTGCAGGTTCGCCCCGAGCACCACGCCAAACCAGAGCAGGTCGATCCCCAGGGCCTGGGCCACGGGTACGAAGAGCGGGATGACGATAAAGCAGATCTCGAAGAAATCGATGAAGAAGCCGAGGAAGAAGACGATCAGCATACTGACGACCATAAAGCCCCAGTAGCCGCCGGGCAGGTTGGCCATGAGGTCGAAGACGAACTTATCGCCGCTGAGGGCGCGGAAGACGAGCGAGAAGGCGGTGGAGCCGATCAGGATGAATAGCACCATGGTGGTGTTGCGCATGGTGGCGTCGGCGACATCGCGGAAGGTCTTGAGGTTCAGGCGCCGATTGGCGGCGGCCAGGAGCGTCGCTCCGAGGGCGCCCACCGCGCCGGCCTCGGTAGCGGTGGCCAGGCCGAAGAAGATCGAGCCGAGCACGGCCAGGATGAGCAGCAGGGGTGGGATCATCACCTGCACAACCCGCATGGCCAGCGCACTCCCGCGTAGGGTGCGCTCCGACTCGGGCAGGGCCGGGGCCACCTCGGGGCGCAGGAGCGCCACGACCCAGCAGTAGAAGGCCAGGGCTGCGGCGAGGATCAGCCCAGGGATGAGCGAACCGATGAAGAGCCGCCCGACACTCACACCCATCTGGTCGCCAAGGACCACCAGCACGACCGAGGGTGGGATGATCTGCCCGAGCGTGCCGGAGGCGCAGATCACGCCGCAGGCCAACTCCTTGCTGTAGTTATAGCGCAGCATGATCGGCAGGGAGATCAGGCCCATGGCCACCACCGTGGCGGCCACCACGCCGGTGGTGGCTGCGAGGAGGGCGCCTACGAAGACCACCGCGATCGCCAGGCCGCCGCGCATCGGGCCGAAGAGCACGCCCATGGTTTCGAGCAAGTCTTCAGCAAGGCCCGACTTCTCAAGCATGGCCCCGAGGAAGACGAAGTAGGGGATGGCGAGCAGGGTGAAGTTCGAGGCGATACCGAAGATGCGTGAGGGCAAGGCGCGGATCAGGATAGGGTCGAACACATCAAGGCCAACCCCGATCAGCCCGAAGACGATCCCGACCGCAGCCAGGGAGAAGGCCACCGGATAGCCCAGCGAGAGCATGACCAGGGCGCCGAGGAACATCAGAGGGCCGAGCCACTCATTCATAGAAAGAAGACCTCCGGACTACTGGGGAGCGATGTGCTTCTGCTCTTCGGCGACGAGCGACGGATCGGCGTAGCCGGTGTAGACGGCGTAGTTCTTGATCGCCTCCGAGATACCCTGGATGAAGAGGAGAGCCGGGCTGATCAGCAGGAAGGTCTTGAGGGGGTAGCGCGGCAGGCCGCTCGGATCGGGCGACACCTCCCGGATGCGCCACGATTGCTCCACGGTGGGCCAGGAGAAATAGATCAGCAGCAGGCAGAAAGGCATGAGGTAGAACAGGGTGCCCACCAGATCGGCCAGGGCCTTGCGCCTGGGCTCCCAGTTACTGTAGAACAGGTCCACACGCACATGTTCGCCGTGTTTGAGGGCGTAGGCCCCACCGAGGAAGAAGATCACCGAGAAGATGTACCACTGGGCCTCGATGAAGACGTTCGAGCCGAGGGTCCGGCCGATGGCGCGTCCGACATAGCGATTGGCCACGTTCCAGACGCCCACAGCGACAACGATGGGCACCAGCCAGTAGGTGATGGTACCCACGATCTCGGTAAAGCGATCGATCCACCTGGAGAGACTGAGCAAGCCTCGCACGTGCTACCCTCCCTGGTCTGAATGCGACGTGGTACCTTCCACGGCGCCCCGGCGAGCTAGCGGATGGCAGCCCACAGCCCGGTGTGGCATCTGGTTGCCGCCGAGCCTGGGCGGAACAGTATGGAGCAAGGGTGAAGGGAGATGCGACCGATTGCCTCGGCAGAGGTGCAACCTGTCGTATTTGCATAGTACCCGCGAGCGCACATTCTGTCAAAGCGGCGGCGCGACGATTCGTTCGTCGCGCCGCCGGGAAGGGGTACCCTGGGGCCGGTTACTCGTGGACCAGTCCCCAATCTTTGGGGGTGCGCCAGAGGCTGGAGAGGATCAAGTCGCGCACGCAGACCAATTCTTTGGGCAGGCGGTCATAGAGCTTGATGAACAGTTCCTCGTGGAGCAGGATCTCCTGCTGCCAGTCGTCGATATCGAGGTGCATCACCTGGTCGAACTGCTCGCGGCTGAAGGCCAGCCCGCGCCAGTCGAGGTCTTCGTAGCGGGGGATCCAGCCGATCGGGCTCTCGACGCTTACGGCCCGGCCGTGGGAGCGCTCGACAATCCACTTCAGGATGCGCATATTCTCGCCGAAGCCGGGCCACACGAACCTGCCATGCTCGTCCTTGCGGAACCAGTTCACCCCAAAGATGCGCGGCGGGTTGTAGATCGTCCGGCCAAACTGGAGCCAGTGGTTGAAGTAGTCGGCCATGTGGTAGCCGATGAAGGGCAGCATGGCGAAGGGGTCTCGGCGGACGACACCCTGCTGGCCGAGGGCGGCTGCGGTGGTCTCCGAGCCCATGGTGGCTGCGAGGTAGACTCCGTAGGTCCAGTTGAAGGCCTGGTAGACGAGGGGGACGGTGCCGCTGCGGCGACCGCCAAAGATAAAGGCCTCGATCGGCACGCCGCGTGGGTCCTCCCAGGCGGGGTCGATCACGGGGTTCTGGCTGGCGGGGGCGGTGAAGCGGGCATTGGCGTGAGCGGCGGGGGTGCCGCTCTCGGGGGTCCAGTCGTTGCCCTTCCAGTCGATCAGGTGGGCCGGCTTCTCTTTCGTGAGGCCCTCCCACCAGACGTCGCCGTCGTCGGTGAGGGCCACATTGGTGAAGATGGTGTTGGCGCGGACCGCTGCGATCGCGTTGGGGTTCGTGTCGGCGGCGGTGCCGGGGGCGACGCCAAAGTAGCCGGCCTCGGGGTTGATCGCGTAGAGTTTCCCGTCGGGGCCGGGCTTGATCCAGGCGATGTCGTCGCCGACCGTGGTGACCTCCCAGCCCTCCTCCTGGAAGTGTTTGGGAGGGATCAGCATGGCAAAATTCGTCTTGCCGCAGGCCGAGGGGAAGGCGGCGGCCACGTAGGTCTTGCGTCCGCTCGGCTCCTTTACGCCGAGGATGAGCATATGTTCGGCGAGCCAACCCTCCTGGCGGGCCATCACCGAGGCGATACGCAGGGCGAAGCACTTCTTGCCAAGCAAGGCGTTGCCGCCGTAGCCCGAGCCGTAGCTCCAGATCGAGCGCTCCTCAGGGAAGTGCACGATATACTTGGTGGAGTTGCAGGGCCAGGGCACATCCGGCTGGCCTGGCTCAAGGGGCGCGCCCACGCTATGCATACAGGGGATGAAGTCGCCGTCGTCACCGAGCAGATCGTACACCGCCCGGCCCATGCGCGTCATGATCCGCATGTTGACAACGACGTAGGGTGAGTCGGTGAGCTCGACGCCGATGTGGGCGATCGGTGATCCGAGGGGCCCCATGCTGAAGGGCACCACGTACATCGTCCGGCCCCGCATGCAGCCCGTAAAGAGCTCGGTGAGGGTCTCCTTCATCTCCTTCGGGGCGACCCAGTTGTTCGTGGGGCCGGCATCGCTTTTGGCGACCGAGCAGATGAAGGTGCGATCTTCCACCCGGGCGACATCGCTGGGGTCGGAGCGGGCGAGGAAGCTATTCGGGCGTTTGGCGGGGTTCAGCCGGATGAAGGTGCCGGAGGCGACCATCTGCTCGCAGAGCGCGTCGTACTCTTCCTGCGAGCCATCGCAGAAGTGGATGCGGTCGGGCAGGCAGAGGGCCGCCATCTCCGCGATCCACTCCTTGAGCCGTTCGTGGACGATGTAGCTCGGAAACCCGATCGGTCCCTCCGTGGAAACCTCGGTGGTGGGGAGCGCCATCTCTTCCTCCCTTCAACGCATCGCGGGCGTCGTTGCCCCGGTTCAGCTGTTATCCCCTCAGACGTGGCTCATCATACCACGCCGAGTTTCAGTTCAGCGATAGCGTTTCCTAACGTTACGCCGGATTATCTCAACCGCAATTGTTTATGAATCAACCACCTCCACTGTTGACAGCAGAGAGGATGGCGTGGTATAGCAACCCCAGCAGAGTCGCGACCAGGAACCAACGTACGCTCACGCAGTGCTGACCACACAACGCAGCGATGGCTGCGCTACTGTCACGCCATGATCAGCCACAGGATCGACCTCAACTGCGATTGTGGTGAGAGCTTCGGCGCGTGGGAGCTGGGGGCCGACGCAGCGGTGCTGCCCCACGTCAGCTCGGCGAACATCGCCTGTGGGGCCCACGCGGGCGACCCGGAGATTATGCGGCGCACGTTGCGGCTCTGCCGCGAGCTTGGTGTGGCGGCCGGGGCGCACCCCGGCTACCCGGATTTGCAGGGTTTCGGGCGGCGCGTGCTCCCCATGAGCCCGGGGGAGATCGCGAGCAGTGTGCTGGCGCAGATCGGGGCGCTGGCCGCGCTGGCGCGGGCCGAGGGGGTGGAGCTACGCCACGTGAAGCCTCACGGGGCGCTCTACAACGTGGCTGCGGTCACCCCGGCCGTGGCCGAGGCGATCGCCGGGGCGGTGGCCGCCTTCAGCCGCGAGTTGCTGCTGGTGGGCCTGGCCGGCTCGGCGCTGGTAGCGGCGGGGGAGGCAGCGGGGCTGCGGGTAGCCCGCGAGGCCTTCGCCGATCGGGGCTACGCCGCCGATGGCACGCTCCTGGCGCGGGGGAGCCCGGGGGCGCTCATCCTCGATCCGGCCGCAAACCTGGCCCAGGCCCTGGCGATTGTCGGTGAGGGCTATGCACCCGGCCCGGGCGGGCTACGTGTGCCCATAGCCGCCGATACGCTCTGCATTCACGGCGACACACCCGGCGCGGCGGAGCGGGCCGCATGGCTCCGCCAGGGCCTGGTAGCGGCCGGCGTGCGCGTGGTGGCCCTGCCATGATCCGCTGGCGGTTCACGGCCATGGGGGAGGCGGCGATCCTGGCGGAGGCCGAGACGGTCGATCACGAGGCGGCGAACCGGGCGGCTCTGGCCGCTGCCGCCGCGCTGGAGGCCGATCCGCCGCCCGGGCTACGCGCGGTGGTGCCGGCGATCGCCTCGTTGCTGGTAGCCTTCGACCCGCTTACCACGCCCCATGCCACGATTGAGGCCCGCCTCAGACGGCTGCTCGCCGCGCCGATGGCGCACGCCTCGCACGGGCGGCTGGTTGAGATCCCGGTGCGCTATGGTGGCGTCGATGGCCCCGACCTGGAGGAGGTTGCTCGCGCCCTCGGCATGGCGCCCGCCAGGGTGGTGGAGCTTCACACGGCGGCGCCCCTGCGGGTACAGATGATCGGCTTTGCGCCGGGCTACCCGTACCTCGGCCCGCTCCCCCCGGCGCTGCATCTCCCCCGCCGTGCAACACCCCGCGCCCGGGTGCCGGCTGGCTCGGTGGCTATCGCTGCGGGCCTCAGCGGGATCTACCCGGCGCCGCTACCTGGCGGCTGGCACCTGATCGGCCGCACCACCCTGCGCCTCTTCGACGCCGCCGCCGATCCGCCGGCGCTGCTCGCGCCGGGTGATCGCGTGCAGTTCACGGCGGTCTGAAGGCTACTACGCGGGTGTCACCGTGATCGAGGTTGTGGCTGCTGGCCCGCTGCTCACCGTTCAGGACCTCGGCCGGCCGGGGGCCCGGCGCTCTGGCGTGCCCCAGGGTGGCGCGATGGATGCCTTTGCCCTGGCGGCGGCCAACCGGCTGGTGGGCAACCCCGTCAATGAGGCGGGCCTGGAGATCACGGCGGGCGGGGCCGAGTTGATCATTCGGTGTGCCGCCCTGGTTGCGGTGACGGGTGGCGACCTCGGCGCGACCCTCGACGGGCGCCCGCTGCCGCTGTGGACGGCGACACGGGTGATGGCTGGCGCGCGCCTGCGCCTGGCCGGGCGGCGTGGCGCCTGGGGCGCCCGGGCCTACCTCGCTGTGGCCGGGGGCATCGCCGTGGCCCCGGCGCTCGGCAGCCGCTCCACCGACCTCGCCGGGGCCTTTGGCGGCTTCGGGGGGCGGGCCCTCCGCTCCGGCGACCAGCTTCCGGTGGGCGTGGCTGAGCATGACCCCGGCCTCGCCCGGGGGCGGCGCTGGCCCGAGGCGCTGCGCCCGGCGTATGGCCCGCTGCCCACCCTGCGCCTGATCGCTGGCCCGCACCTGGACTGCTTTGCCCCGGGGGTGCTGGAGGCTCTGAGCGCGGCAACGTTGCGCATCGGCGCCAGCTCAAACCGCATGGGCTACCGCCTGGAGGGCGCTACGCTCGCCTACGCCCGGCCATGCAGTTTGCCGTCGCTCGGCGTGGTACCGGGCGTTATCCAGGTGCCCCCGGACGGTGCGCCCATCCTGCTGATGGCCGATGCCCAGACCACCGGCGGCTATCCGATCGTGGGCACGGTGATCGGTCCTGACCTTCCCCTGGCGGCGCAGCTGCTGCCCGGCGACGCGCTACGTCTGGTGGTGACGACGCTGGATGAGGCGCTGGCAGTGGCGCGATACATGGCGGCGGCACTGGCTGCTAGCCCCGAGGGCGGGGATGAAGAGTTACTCGCGGCCCTCGCCGGCGCGCCTGGCTAGCATGCGCCTTTCGAGCGATGCCGGCAGGGCGGTGCTCTGCTAGACTAGGGGGGATGCGCCGAACAGTGCCGGGGAGGCAGGCGTGGAGCAACGCCCGGGATTGCCACGAATGGGGGGGTGCTTTGTAGGCCGCGACGAGGAACGCCGCGCGGTAAGCGCGCTCCTTGCCAGTGAGCGCCTGCTCACGCTCACCGGCCCTGGCGGCGCCGGCAAGACGCGCCTGGCGGTGGAGGTTGCCGCCAGCACGAGCGCCACCTTTGCCGATGGCGTCCACTTCATCGCCTTCGCCCACGTCCGGGCTTCCTCGGCGGTGCTGCCTACAATCGCCCGGGCGCTCGGCCTGCGCGACCAGGGCGGTCGGGCGCCGCTGGAGGATCTGGCGCGCTACCTTGACCAGCGCGACGCTCTGCTCATTCTCGACAACTTCGAGCAGGTGGTGTCGGCGGCGCCGCAGATCGCCGCGTTGCTCGCGGCGACCGAGCGGCCCCATCTGCTCGTCACCAGCCGCTCGGCCCTGCGGATCAGCGGCGAACAAGAGTACCCCGTCGGCCCACTGCCGCTCCCCACCGACGATACCGGATCGCCTGCGGTACAGCTCTTCGTCGAGCGGGCCCGGGCCGTGCGGCCCGGCATCGACCTGAGCCCGGCCAACATCGCGACGATCGCCGCGATTTGCCGCCGCCTTGACGGGCTGCCCCTGGCGATCGAGCTGGCCGCCGCGCGTACCCGACTGCTCGAACCGGCAGCGCTGCTGGCCCGTCTCGACAGGCGGCTAGCGTTGCTCACCGGCGGCCCGCGCGATCTCCCGGCCCGCCACCAGACGTTGCGCGACGCGATCGCCTGGAGCTACGATCTGCTGGCCCCTGCCGAGCAGCAACTCTTCCGTCGGCTCGGGATCTTCGCGGGCGGCTTCTCGCTGGAGGCCGCCGAGGTGGTCTGCGGCGCGGGCGAGCCAGAAGTGCTTGCTCGGCTCGCAACGCTAACGGAAGAGAGCCTGCTCGCACCCGCGCATGGGGATGGGGAGGCGCGCTTCGCCATGCTGGAGACGATCCGCGAGTACGCCGCCGAGCTTCTGGAAGTCTCCGGCGAGGGCCACGACCTGCGGCACCGCCACAGTGCCTACTACCTCGGGCTGGCCGAGCGGGCGGCGGCGGGGCTCACGGGGAGCCAGCAGCAGCTATGGATGGGCCGCCTGGACGCCGACGAGGCCAACCTGCGCGCGGCGCTGAGCTACCTGCTGGAGAGCGAGGCCGGCGATCTGGAGGCCGGGCTACGCCTGACGGCGGCGCTGTACCGCTACTGGTGGGGGCGTGGCCGGCTCCGCGAGGGCTACGCCTGGCTGCAGAAGGCCATCAGCCGTTCGGCAGGTGGCCTGCCGATCGCCGAGTTGCGTGCCCCGGGGGGCGACCCGCAGGCTCGTGCCCGGCTGCGGGCGCAGCTCGCCCTCCGCGCAGACGTTCTGGTGAGTGCCGGCGAGTTCATGCGCGACCTGGAAGGCCCGGTGGCGGCGGCCGCCTTCTACGAGGTGGGGCTGGGGCTTGCCCGCGAGCTTGGCGATCGGGCCGGCGCCGCGCGAGCGCTCAACGGGCTCGGCGTGGCGGCCATGGTATGCGGCGACTACCGCATGGCCCGCTCTCGCCACGAAGAGGCCCTGGCGATCTACGCGGGCATCGAGCGCACCTGGGAGCGCGCTCTGGCCCTGGCCGACGTGAGCTTCGCGCTGCGCTGGCTTGGCGAGCTCGACCGCGCCCTCGCCGCAAGTGCTGAGAGCCTGGGCGAGCTACGCCGCCTGGGCGACCCGCGCGGCGCGGGCTACGCCCTGCTCGGCATGGGCGCTGCCCTCCTTCAGCTCGGCGACGCGGCAGCCGCCTGCGGGCAGCTCAGCGAGGGTCTCGCCTTGCTGCGGGCTGCCGGCGATGCCCGTGGTGTTGGGGTGCTATTGACCGAACTGGGCCAGGCAACCCGGATCGCGGGTGATCCGCCCGCCGCACGGGCATACCTGGACGAGGCGCTGCGCGCGCTCGACGCCATTGGCGACACCTGGATGCGCGGATATGCCCTCATCTACCTGGGCGATCTGGAGCGGGCCGGTGGACGCTACGAGGCGGCCAGGGCCGCCTACAGCGGCGCCATCGCGCTCCGGACCAGTGGGCGGGATCGGAACCAGCTTGTGCTCGCCGTAGAGGGTCTGGCCGGCGTGGCTGCCGCCCTCGGTCACCATCGGCGCGCCGCCGAATTGTTCAGCGTGGTGGAGACAGCCAGAGCCGCCCTGGGGCTCCCGTTACCGCCGAGCCGACGTGAGCGTGTCGCCGCTGATATGGCCACGAGCAGAGCGAGGCTCGACGCGGCCAGCTTCGCGGCGGCGATCAGCCGGGGCCGGGAGACAAGCCTTGCGGCGGCGGCCGAGCTCGCGACTCGTCCCCTGCCGCCCCTCCCACCAGCGGAAGAGCGAGCGGCGCGGGCAACGGGCGACGAAGAGCTCACGGCCCGCGAGCTTGAGATCCTGCGGCACGTGGCATCCGGGCTGAGCAATCAGGCGATCGCGGACATGCTTGGCGTCAGCGTCTATACGGTGCAGGCCCATCTGCGATCGGTGTTCGCCAAGCTCGGCGTGCCCTCACGGGCGGCGGCCACGCGCTATGCGTGGGAACACAGGCTGGTGGGCGAAGATGTCCGGGACGCACGGCCTACCTCCCGGGTGAAGGGGGCGGGCTGAGCCTGTACGGACAACGGCACAGGTGACGCGCACACGGCCAACGCCGAAGGACGGATGCCGCCGCAGCGCGGGCATCCGTCCTTCAAACGCGGGATCGTGATGGATTGACCAGCTAACCGCCAGCCTCCAGAAGCGCCAGTTCACGGCGAGCGATCGCGCTCTCGGGGTTGATCGCGAGCGCACGCTCAAGGCAATAGCGACGGTGCGGCTCATCGCTGAGCTGCATATAGAGCCAGAGCCAGTCCAGCTCGAGGTTGGAGTCGGCACGTAGCGCGAGCCGGAAGAGCTCAGCCTCGCGCGCAGCCGCCTGGGGGCTGGGAGTGCGCACCGGCTCGCCGGCCAGCGAAGCGCTGAACCGCGCGGGCGAATAGGTGTTGAACATAGAGTGGGTCCTTTGCAGACACCGAGGAGCGAAGGCGTAGCACACTGCCACGCCAGCGTGCATAGGATGCCCGCTACCAGGGCAAGGTCGAGGCGACGGGCGGAACTTCACGAGCGCGCTCATCGCGCAGGCGCTCGGCCATCGCTTGCATCACCTGTACAGCGAAGTAGGGCGTCTGTTGCACCAGGAAGAGAAAGCGCGGGCGGTCGATCGGCGCGAGGGAGCAGTCGGTGAGCGCTACGGCGCTCGCGCTACGGGGGGCGGCGTCGATAAGCGCAAGCTCGCCGAGGAGCTCGCCGGGCCCCAGGGTCGCGATGGTACGCTCCCCATCCGCGACGCGCACCGTCCCGGCGGTGATGACAAACATGCGGTCGCCGGGGTCGCCTTTGGCGAAGATCGTTGCGCCAGCGGCATAACGCTCAACATCGTGCGCGCGCTGGAACAGATTGAAGCGGATGGCCACGATGCGCTCCTTCAGGGGCTATCGCCTCGGCACGGCCGGCGCCGCACCGGCTGGTTGCACGCCCAGCATAGCCGGGAGATGAGCCGGCCGCATCGTTGGTTCCAACTATTTTGTGGCCGTGGCCGGCAGGCGGGGGGGCGAGGCGCAGGCCGATCACCCCGCTACACAACGGTGCAGGGGGGCGTCGCCTTTACCGCCGCCCGCGCGGCGGTAAGCCTATCGTCGTTCAGGCAGGGACCCGCTCCGCGCGGGCCAGGGGAGATGAGCGCCGTGTGCTGGAGCGTCCCGATGGCGTAGTGCGGTTCGACTCAGCTCTGCAGACCGATCACCACATTGGAGACGACCAGCACCAGCAGCACGCCCAGCGAAGCCAGGGGTGCCCAGCGGCCGAGATTGCGCAAGGGGTTACGCGGGCCGGTGGCGGCGTGAGCCAGGCCAGAGGCCAGGATGCCGATCAGCGGGTGCAGAATGAAGGGGAAGCCGAGGTAGCGGGCCTGGGTGGGGCCGCTGGTGCTGAAGAGGAGATAGATCCAGAGGATGATCCCGAGCGTCACCTGGATATCGACGAGCACGGGGAAGATCCGCGCCACCGGGCCTCGCGGCGCACCAGGCTTGTAGGTGACCGTCAGATAGATCGCTGCCAGCACGATCAGCAGCGGCAACACCATTTCGCCGAACACACCGTGGATGGTTCTGACAAGCTGCATAGGGAACCGCTCTTCCTGGTGAGGAGGTTATCGTCTGGATTGTACTCCACGTCACAATGCTCGTCAACCCAACGCCTTGCACCGGGCCACTCTCGGTAGGAGCGCGCGGGGAGGGCTGGACATCCGCCGTGCGACCTGGCTGCCTGGTGGACGTGGGCCGGCGCATTGGGAGGGGTGCTAGTTGGGGTCGCCACAGTGATCTCGCGGGATCGCGATCCCGCTGAGACGCCCCGATGGGGCGTCTTTACCC
>SFCB01000028.1 GCA_004367505.1 Chloroflexi bacterium OHK40
AGCCCACCCCCGCGCAGGCGGCCACTCCGGCCGCCGAGCCCACCCCCGCGCAGGCGGCCACCCCGGCCGAAGGCCCGGTGCTCACCTACGGCCTGGCGGGAACCTTCGACAAGCTCGACCCCAACGCCACCACTTTCAGCCGTGTCGGACAGATTGCCCTGCACCTTGTAGACCCGCTGCTCTGGCAGCCTACCGTGGGCAGCTTTGAGCCTGGTCTGGCAACCGAATGGTCCGTGAACGACGACGCGACGGCCTACACCCTCAAGCTGCGCGAAGGCGTGACGTTCCACGACGGCACGCCCTTCACCGCCGAGGCGGTGAAATTCACCTTCGACCGGATCGCGAACCCTGAAACCAAGGCCCAGACGGCCCTGAGCCTGCTCGGCCCCTACCAGGAGACCGAGATCATCGGCGACTACGAGGTGGTGGTGCGCTTCACCCGGCCCTTTGCCCCCTTCCTGAACAGTCTCTCCACCGCCTACCTCGCCCCTGTCTCGCCGACGGCTTTTGCGCGGGTAGGGCCGGAGAACTGGGGCCTCACCGAAGTGGTAGGCACCGGGCCGTTTAAACTCGTCTCCTACACCCCCGACAGCGAGATCGTGCTGGAGCGCAACCCCGACTACGCCTGGGGGCCGAGCTTCACGGGCATGAGTGGCCCGAGCAAGCTGGCCGGGATCGTCTACAAGATTATCATCGAGCCAGCCACCCGCATCGCTGCCCTGGAGACGGGGGAGGTCGACTTCATCGAGGAAGTCCCGACGATCGAGTTCGAGCGGATCAGCAACACCCCCGGCTTCGTGACGGTGAACGTGCCCCAGCCCGGCTCGGGCTGGAGCTTGATGATGAACCAGCGCCAGCCACCGATGGACGACCTGGCTGTGCGCCGGGCGATCCAGCTAGCCTCCGACAAGGAGGGCATGATCGCCACGATCTGGAACGGAATCGGCCAGGTGGGCTGTGGCCCGATCACCCACGCCACCTTCGCCTTCGATGAGGCGACCTGCTCGATGTACACCTACAACGTCGAGGAGGCCAATGCCGTGCTCGAGGAGGCTGGCTGGGTGGATAGCAACGGCGACGGCGTGCGCGAAAAGGACGGCGTCGACCTGGTGATCGGGCACTACTACCGCGCCGAGTCGCCGCTGGCCCAGCAGATGGCCGACTATATGCTGGCCGATCTGGCCCGTGTGGGGATCAAGGTTGAGCTGAATGGCCTGGCCCAGGCCGGCTACTTCGATGCCGTGCGTGCCGGCGAGCACCACACCCAGAACTGGTGGGACACCGCCACCGACCCCGACGTAGTGCGCATCCTCTTCTACAGCAAGAATGCCGGTGGCGGTACGAATCGCAACAACTACGAAAACCCCGAGATGGATCAGTTGATCGATGCTGCGGCTGGCGAGGCCGACCCGGAGGCGCGTGTGGAGCTCTACCGGCAGATCCAGCGCAAGGTGATGGACGAGGCGCTGATGGTCTTCTACAATGACCCCTACACGCTCTACGCCCATACCGAGAAGCTCACCAACCCGGTGATGTACCTTGGCGGCAACTACGCCTACTTCGCCGCGGCTGAGCTCAGCGAGTAGAACGCCCCATGCGGCGTGGCGAGCGGCGGCTGATCGCTCGCTACGCCGCCCGCAACTGTTATGCTCCGCTACATCGGCAACCGGCTGCTCGCCGCAATCCCCACCGTGCTGCTCGTGACGGTGCTGGTCTTCCTGATGCTGCATCTCATCCCGGGTGACCCGGCGGAGATCTTCCTGGGGGAGAACTTCAGCACGCCAGAGCTGCTCGCCCAGGTGCGGGCCGACATGGGGCTGGACCGCCCGCTCCACGTGCAGTACCTTTCCTACCTTGGTGGGGTGCTCCAGGGCGATTTCGGGCGCTCGCTGAACAACAACCGCCCGGTACTCGACGAGATCGCGGCGCGCCTGCCGACCACGATCGAGTTGACAGTCGCGGCCATGGCGGTGGGCGTGCTCCTGGGCTTCTCGCTTGGCATCATCTCGGCTCTCGGCCACAACACCTGGGTTGACACACTGGCGATGGCCCTGGCGCTGCTCGGTGTCTCGATGCCAATCTTCTGGATGTCGCTACTGCTGATCTTCTTCTTCTCGGTGCGTCTGAACTGGTTCCCCGCCCTCAGCACCGGGGGCCTGCAGGGTCTGGTGCTACCGGCGCTGGCGCTGGGCCTGCTCAGTTCGAGCACACTGGCGCGCATGGTGCGCAGCAGCATGCTCGACGTGCTGAACCAGGACTACGTGCGCACTGCCCGGTCGAAGGGTTTGCGCGAGCGGACGGTGGTGCTGCGCCACGCGCTGAAGAACGCGCTGATCCCGACGATCACGGTGCTCGGGCTCCAGTTCGGCCAGTTGCTCGGTGGCGCGGTGATCACCGAGACGATCTTCGCCCGTCAGGGGATCGGCCGGCTCTACGTCGAGTCGATCCTGCGCAAAGATTTCACGATGGTCCAGGGGCTCACGCTGCTGATCGCCATTGCCTACGTGCTGATCAACCTGGCGGTGGATGTGGCCTACGCCGCCGTTGACCCACGGATCCAGTATGAGTAACCCCGCCCTCCACCAGTCGAGCGCGGCCCCGAGCCCGGCTCGCCCGGCGCTTCAGCGCTCGCTCTGGCTCGACTCGCTGCGGCGCCTGGCCAGGAACCCGGGCGCCGTGCTCGGGCTCGGGCTCCTGGCGCTGATGATCCTGGCCGCGCTGTTTGCTCCTCAGATCACCCGCCACGATCCGACTGAGATCGTGCCGCGCGACCGGCTGCAGGGGCCGAACGTGGAGCACTGGTTCGGTACCGACGCGTTTGGCCGCGATATCTACACCCGCGTCGTCTACGGCGCGCGGATCTCCCTGGTGGTCGGCGTTGTCTCCGTGGCTATCGCCACCGTGCTCGGCGTAACGCTGGGGATCCTCGCCGGTTACTTCGGTGGGATCGCCGACGCGCTGATCATGCGTGGCGTGGACGTGATGCTGGCCTTCCCGGGCATCTTACTCGCGCTGGTGATCGTGGGGGTGCTCGGACCCGATCTGCTCAACGCGATGATCGCGGTAGGCCTCTCCGCCGCCCCCACGTATGCCCGGGTGACCCGCAGCGCGGTGCTGCAGACGAAGACGAACCTGTACATCGAGGCGGCCACTGTGGCTGGCGTGCCGGCCTGGCAGATCGTGCTGCGGCACCTGCTGCCGAATATTCTTGGCCCGATCGTGGTGGTGACGACGCTCGGGGTCGCCGGGGCGATCATCGCCGGGGCCTCGCTGAGCTTCCTGGGTCTGGGTGCCCGGCCGCCCACCCCCGAGTGGGGGCTGATGCTCAGTGAGGGGCGCAGCTACCTGCGCCAGGCCTGGTGGATCACTACCTTCCCCGGTCTCGCGATCATGCTCACGGTGCTCGCCATCAATCTGCTCGGCGATGGCCTGCGCGACGCGCTCGACCCCCGGATGCAGAAATAAGCAGCAGAGGAGCTCACGTGCAGCGCTTTCGCGGAAAGGTAGCGATCGTCACCGGGGCGGGCAGCGGGATCGGCCTGGCGATCGCCAGGGCCTTCGCGTCCGAGGGCGCGGCGGTGGTGATCGCCGAGATCAACCCGGCGACGGGTGCGGTGGCGGCGGCAACAATCGGCACGGCCGGGGGGCAAGCGATCGCCATCCCCACCGATGTGGCCGATGAAACCCAGGTGGCGCGCATGGTCGAGGCAACGGTGGACCGGCTCGGCCAGGTTGACATCCTGGTGAACAATGCCGGTGTGGTAGCCCACAGGCTGCTCCTCGATCTGGAGCGGGAGGTCTGGGAACGGCAGCTGGCGGTGCAGCTCACTGGCCCCTTCCTGGCCTCGCGCCATGTGGCCCGCCACCTGATCACCCGGGGCGCGACTGGCCGGATCATCAACATCTCGTCGGTCGCAGCGCTGATGGGACGGGTGAAGGGCGGCGCCCACTGCGCCTCCAAGGCGGGGCTCACCATGCTCACCCGGGTGCTCGCGATGGAGCTCGGTGCCTACGGCATTACCGTGAATGCCGTGGCCCCCGGCCTGGTCGATGTGCCGGCCCAGCGTGATGAGCTGAACCTCTCCGGCGCATACAAGGAGCGCTACCTGCGGGAGATCCCGCTCGGGCGCATCGGCGAGCCGGCTGATATTGCCCACACGGTACTCTTCCTCGCCTCCGATGAGGCGGCCTGGGTGAGCGGCCAGCTCCACGTGGTGGACGGCGGCCTCATGGCTGGTCACCTCTCTTTCCAGGGTGTGCACGACTTTACCATGCTCCAGGGTACCGGTATGGAGGGAGAGCTGCCGTGAGCACGTCCCCCGATCGCTCGCCGGCAACCGAGCCGTGGCGCCCGCTGACGGGTCGTGTGGCGCTGGTAACGGGTGCTGGTCGTGGTCTGGGCTATGGTGTAGCCCGAGCGCTCGCCCGCGCGGGCGCCGCCGTTGGCGCCGCCGATATCGATGCGGGTGAGTTGGCCCGGGCGGGCGCGGCGATCCGCTCCGATGGTGGTGCGGTGCGTGAACTACGCTTCGATGTGAGTGACCCTGGTGCCTGTGAGGGCGCAGTGCGCGAGCTCGTGGCTCGCTGGGGCCGCCTTGATATTGTGGTCCACGCCGCCATTCTCATGCCGCTGATCCGCTTCGATGCGACCACGCCCGCGCTGTGGCGTCGTCAAATTGACATAAGCATTGGTGGGCTCGTCAACCTGACGCGAAGCGTGTGGCCGGTGATGGCGAGCCAGGGCGGCGGGCATCTCATCGGTGTGGCGAGTGGCTCGAGCGTGCGCGGCTACCACCACGAGGTGGTCTACTGCACCGCCAAGCACGCCCAGGAGGGCTTCGTCAAGGCCCTGGCCCTGGAGGCGGGGCCGCAGCGCATCGCCGTGAACACGATCGGGCCGGGGGCTCCGATCAAGCCCACCGGGATCAGTTGGGCCGAGCTGGAGGCGTTGCCCGCGTCCGAACGCGGAGCCTGGGCCGATCCGGTGGATCTGGGCCGGGCCTTCGTCTGGCTGGCCGCTCAGCCGCCCGAGCGCTTCAGCGGGCTCCGCTTCGATGCCGGGCCGATCGTGCGCTCGCTCGACGCTGAGGGGCCTGACTTCGCCTTCGCTCCCGAGAAGGTGACGCTCTATGTGGACGACTTCGTGGCGCGGCAGCGCTGGATGGCCGCCTACCCGCACATGGAACCCTAGCAATGCACGTGGCTGTAACCCCTGAGCTTCCCTCGCCTGGGGCCGCGCTCCATGCGCGCCCCGTGAATGTCCTGATCGCCTCCTACCTGGAGCCCGAGCATGTCGAGCGCATCCGCGCCGTGGACGCGCGGCTGCGCGTGAGCTACGAGCCCGACTTGCTGCCACCGCCGCGCTACCCAGCCGACCATACCAGTACGCGCTCCCGCAGCGCCGCCGACGAGGCCCGCTGGCGGGCGCTGCTCGCCGAGGCCGAGGTGCTCTTCGACTTCGACCACACCAACCGCCAGGCGCTGCCCGAGCTGGCGCCACGGCTACGCTGGGTGCAGGCCACTAGCGCCGGGATCGGCCAGTTTGTGCGGCGCATGGGCTACGCCGAGCGCATGCCCGGGGTTGTCTACACGACGGCCAGTGGGGTACACGCCCAGCCCCTCGCCGAGTTCTGCGCCATGGCTATGCTCATGTTCGCCCGCAACCTCTGGCAGATGCAGCGCCTCCAGGCCGAGCGGCGCTGGGAGCGCTTCGGCGCAACCGACCTGGCGGGCCGTACGCTGCTGGTGCTTGGCCTCGGGCGGGTGGGTACGGCCGTCGCGCGTCTTGGCAAAGCCCTGGGGATGACGGTGCTCGGCGTGAAGCGCAGGCCCGCAGGTGCCGACCCACACGCCCTGGGCTGCGATGAGCTCTACGGGCCCGATAGGCTCGCCTCACTACTGCCACGGGCCGAGTTTCTCGTTATCGTGACGCCCCATACCGACGCGACCGAGCGGCTGGTGGGCGCGCCGGAGCTGGCCGCGCTGCCGCGTGGGGCCGTGGTGATCAACATCGGGCGCGGCCAGGTGCTCGACGAAACCGCCCTCACGGCAGCGCTGCAGGCGGGCCACCTGGGCGGGGCCGCGCTCGATGTCTTCGAGACCGAGCCCCTTCCAGCCGAGAGCCCGCTCTGGGCCATGCCCAATGTGCTCGTGAGCCCGCACTCCGCCAGCACCAGCGATCGGGAGAATGGCCGGCTCACCGAGCTCTTCTGCGATAATCTCCGCCGCTATCTCGCCGGTGCGCCGCTGTGTAACCTGCTGGACCTTGAGGCGCTGTATTGATGGCACGCCGCTTGCTGATAGGGCTGCGAGCAACCTCTTCGCAACGCGCCTGCTAACCCCCTCTTTCGCGGCCGCCCACGGGCGGCCGTTGCCGATCTACGGCCTGCGCGCCCGTAGGGCAGCGGCGGCGGCAGCGAGGGCAGCGGCCCCGCTGGCGACCATGGCCACGGGCCCGGCCAGGGGCGTTCCGGCATTCTTCGCGGCAATCCCGGCGAAGGCCCAGGCCAGGGTGAGCGGGTAGGCCGGGTCGCGCCGGGCGAGGCCAAGGGCCGTAGCCAGAGCGGCGCCGATCGCGAGCAGGCTGGCGGTCCATAGCTCGCGGCTCTGCTCCGTGCCGGTCCAGCCGGCGTCGTAGAGCGCCACCGTCACGTTGATGATCGTTGCGACGCTCACCCAGCCCAGATAGATGCTGAAGGGAAGCCGGGCCAGCAGCCACTCGGCCAGGGGGCGCGGGCCGTGGCCGAGGCGTGTGTCGGCCACAATGAGGGCGAGCAGCAGGCCGAGCATGGCGCCGAGCGTGAGCCCGAAGTGGTTGTAGTGCCAGAGCAGGAGCCAGGTGATGTTGGCCGCGCAGCTGGCGATGAAGGGCCAGGCCACTCGCCGCAGGCGTGGATTGCCCCGCTGGCTGGGCAAGGCCTGATAGACGGCGTAGCCCACCAGGCCACTGTAGATCAGGCCCCAGATGCTGAAGGTGTAGCCGGCAGGGATGATCGGGAGCGGGAAGCGGTCGGAGATTGCGCCGGTGGTCTGGCCATTGAGGGGCAGGCTGTTAGCGAGGGCGTTCGTGGCGATCGTGGCAGCCAGCGCCGCGATCACCGCGCCCTGGCGTCCGGACTCGGCTGGGAGCGAGGCGCCCTGGCTGCGGGGGAGGATGCTGGTCATCGGGAACTCCTTGTATAATGGGCCATCTGTGATGTTGGACCTGTCCAGGAAGTTGGGCGTTGTGCTGGCGATCGCTCCAGGCGCCAGCCTACCGCTGACTCACCGCTGCGGGCGGCGGCGCCGGCCGCTTTCAGACAGGTTCTCCATCGTTTCGTAGCGCCACGGCGCATGAGTAGTGTAGAGGCAACCCCTATGCCAGGCTGGGAATCCTACCTTGAGGCCAACCAGGCCCGCTTCACCGACGAGTTGCTCGACTTTCTGCGCATCCCGAGCATCTCCGCCATCCCCGCTCACGCCCCCGATGTACAGCGCGCCGCTGAATGGGTTGCCGCCCGGGTCACGGCGGCGGGTCTTGAGCATGCCCGGATCCTGCCCACCGGTGGCCACCCCGTCGTCTACGCCGACTGGCTCCACGCCCCTGGCAAGCCTACGGTGCTGATCTACGGCCACTTCGATGTGCAGCCGGTAGATCCGGTGAGCCTCTGGACGCACCCGCCCTTCGAGCCCCACATCGAGGATGGCCGGGTCTACGCCCGTGGCGCCAGTGATGATAAGGGTAACATGCTTGTGCCCATCCTGGCGATCGAGGCCATGCTCAAGACCAGCGGCGCCCTGCCGGTGAACGTCAAGGTCTTCTTTGAGGGCCAGGAGGAGATCGGGAGCCCGCAGATCGGGAGCTTCCTGCCGCACCATAAGGAGCTCTTCGCCTGCGATATGGTGCTGAGCGCCGACGGCGGCCAGTACAGCGAGACCGAGCCTGAGATCCTCGTGGCCCTGCGGGGCGGTTGCGGTGTGCAGATCGATGTGCGTGCCGCGAAGATGGATCTCCACAGCGGGCTCTACGGCGGCGTGGTGATGAATCCCATCCACGCGCTGGTGATGATCCTCAACTCGATGCGCTCCCCCGACGGGGTGATCACCGTCGAGGGCTTCTACGACGATGTGCGCCCGCTCACCCCGCTCGACCGCGAGCGCATCGCTGCCGTCCCCTACGATGTCGAGGCCATCAAGGCCGAGCTACAGATCCCCGCCACCTTCAGCGAGGCTGGCTACACGCCGCGCGAGGCCAGTTGGGCCCGGCCTACCCTCGAGGTGAATGGGATCTGGGGTGGCTTCCAGGACGAGGGCATCAAGACGGTGCTGCCCGCCGAGGCCCACGCCAAGATCACCTGCCGCCTGGTGGCCGACCAGGACCCCGAGCGGATCGTGCGTGCCTTGCAGGCCCACGTGGAGCGCAACACGCCCCCCGGCGTGACGGTGACGGTCACCCCGCTTGCCTTCCGTGCCTACCCCTACATGGTGCCGGCCGATGAGCCGGGCAACGCGGCGGTGCGCGAGGTGCTGCTGGAGCTCTACGAGAAAGAGCCCTACCATGTGCGTAGCGGCGGCTCGATCCCCGTCTGTACGCTCTTCCAGCGCGAGCTTGGCGCCTACACCGCTAGCTTCGGCTTCGGGCTCTCCGACGAGCGCCAGCACTCCCCCGACGAGTTCTTCCGCCTGGCGAGCTTCCGCAAGGGGCAGACGGCCTACTGCAAGCTGCTTGAGCGCCTGGGACGCTAAATGGAACCACGGATCGCTTGCGGTACCTCGGAGAAGCACTACCCCCGCAGGGGCAGGCTCCGCTTGCACAGAGGCTGGCGTGGGGACGTGCGAACCGACCCATAGGCGTCGTTCCCGCGCATGCGGGAACTCAGGCCCCCCCGCTTGCGCGGGGGCAGGCCCCCCGGCGTCCGACCCTGGACGCCCGCCTGCGCGGGCGTGACCCCAAGTGTGCCGAGGTGTCGTTCCCGCGCAAGCGGGAACCCATCCCCCGCCTGCGCGGGCGTGACCCCACGCGCACCAGGGTGTCGTTCCCGCGCAAGCGGGAACCCAGGCCCCCCGCTTTCGCGGGGGCAGGCCCCCGGCGTCCTACCCTGGACGCCCGCCTGCGCGGGCGTGACCCACGCACGTGCGTTACGCTCTCAGGCTCCCCCGGGTCGAGCCAGCGCCGCGTACACTTCCGGGCAGTGGGTGGGGAGGATGCGCACCTCGGGGTGGGCCAGGCTGAAGGCGTGCAGGGCATCGATCGTGGCGCGCATGGCCCGTGCGTCGTCGACGATCAGGCTGGCCATACGCGATGGCGGGCGCCGCTCGCGGATGGTACGGCTCGTCCAGGCGCCGTCCGCCGCGAGCAGCACCGGCCCGCCAGTAGTGGCGACGAGGGCGCCGATCTGGCCGCAGGCGTGGCCGGGGAGCGCAATCAGCAGGATCGAGCCGTCGCCGAAGAGGTCGTGGGTGGGGCCAAGGTGTGGCAGGGGTGCCCCGGTGAAGGGCGGCAGGGGGCACGCCCGGGCCTCCAGATCGGGTGGCTGGAGCGCCGGTAGGTAGCCCCGCCGCAGCGCCGCCAGGCCGCGCCGCCCACGCACGCTCTCAAGCGCCGCCTGCGTAGCCACGATCGTAGTCGCCGGGAAATCGCGCAGCCCCGCCACGTGGTCGGCGTGGAAGTGTGAGACGATCACCCGGCCGATGTCGTTCGGCGCGATACCCCGCGCGGCCAGTTGGCGCACGAGCTCCAGCTCGGGGCTGAGCCGCAGCGGCGTGAGCGCGCGGTACAGGCGGTAGGGCCAGGCCCGCGTCGCGTCGAGCATGCGCATCGCGTAGCCGGTGTCGAAGAGGGTGAGGCCCTGGCGCGGGTGGTGCAGCAGCGCCACAAGCGCATGGCAGGCCATGGGCCGCGCCGCGCCGCCCCGGAGCACCTGGCGCTCGGAGACGACGCAGTGGCCGGTGTCGAAGAGCTCGATCGTCACCGCTGTCAGAGGCCACCTCCCGATCAAGGGCTAGCGCGCGCTAGCGAGCCCGGCAAGGGTGCGGTCCACGCCTTCGGCCACGCTCACCAGCGGCGTGTAGCCAAGGTCGCGCCGGGCCGCGCTGATGTCGTACGTCTGCGTGCGCCCGAGGATGGCCACAGTATAGCGTGTGAGCAGGGGCTCGCGCCCGGTGATCGCGGCCCGCGCCTCCATAAGCCCCGCAAGCAGGCTCAGGGCGGCCAGTGGGACGGGCCGCAGTCGCGCCGGGATGCCGAGGCGGCTCAGTACATCGCGGATCAGCCCCCAGAGCGGTACGTGCTCGCCATTGGTGATGTGGAAGGTGCGCCCCTCCACGCCCGGCCGGGTGAGCGCGAGGGCCACGGCGTGGGCGACGTTCTCGACATACGTCAGGTCGACCAGGTTCCGCCCGGCGCCCACCTGGGGCAGGCGGCCAGTTCGCGCGGCGGCTATCACTCGTGGTAGCAGAGCCCGGTCGCCTGGGCCGAAGACGGCCTTCGGGCGCAGAATCACGCTCGATACGTCGTCTGCGGCGCGCACGAGCTGCTCGGCGATGGCCTTGGTGCGCGCGTAGCTGGAGCTGAAGCGCCGTGGGTAGGGGGCGGCCTCGGTCGTGTCCACGTGGTCGCGCCCGGTGAAGGTAACGGCGGGCGAGGAGATCAGCACCATGCGGGCCACGGCGTGTGTACGGCAGCCTGCCAGCACCGCCGCCGTGCCACCGATGTTCACGGCTTCGAAGGCCGCTCGCGGTCCCCACGGCGCGGAGAGCGCCCCGCAGTGTATAACGGCATCGACGCCGTGGCAGGCCCCGGCCACCGCAGCCGCATCGCGCAGGTCGGCCCGCCAGGGCTCGGCGCCGGTCGCCAGTAGCGCGCCAACCTCACCGAAGTCGCGGCCCATCAGGCGCACGCGGTGGCCGTCACGGAGTAGCCGGGTCGCTACATGCCGGCCGACAAAGCCGGTGCCGCCGGTGACAAGAATGCGCATACGTGACTCAAGGATGGTCGCGCGCCGTCGGTGTGAACGCCTGGGCTCGGTTCGCGAAGGCCGCCGTTGTGGCCGCGCCCTGGCGCAGGTGCGGATGCACCGGCCCTGACCCGTGTCGTGCGCCGCCGGGAGGGCCGTGCGAACGCAAAGTCGCACTTGGAGGATTAATCGTTATCTACCTCGATATCGCCGGAGGTGGTGCTGATCGTGAGGGACGTATCGCCCACGCCGAGTGTGCCACTGAGCCGGCGCCGCTCACGCTCCGCTGCGTTCAGGGGCAGGTTGCTCTGCAGGTCGCCGCTGATGGTCGAGGCCTCGAGCCGTAAGTCTGCCGGGCGCTCCAGGCGCACATCAACGTCGCCGGAGATGTTGTTGATGTGATTGCTTGCGCCGCTCGCCAGCCAGCCCTCGAAGCTGATCGCGCCACTAGTGCTCTCGGCGGTTAGGCTAGCGTCTGCGGCCTCGCGCACGCCCAGGTCGCCCGAGATGCTGTGTAGCTCCGTGGCGCCGCGCACACCGCTGAGCTCCACGTCGCCGCTGACCGTCTCAACGCGCGGACGCTCCAGTGCACCACTGGCCCGCACATCGCCGCTCACACTCTCCACCACGAGGGGGCCGGTGTGGTCGCGCAGCTCCACGTCGCCGCTGGTGGTGTTCACAGCCAGGCTGCCGGCCGTGCGCTCCGCCTCGATCGCGCCGCTCACGCTGCTCAGCCGCAGGTCGCCACGGATGCCGGTGGCGTCGATGCTGCCGCTCACGACGCTCGCCTCGGCCGCAACCCCTTCCGGCAGGGCCACCCGGAGCTCGGCGAAGGGCGCGCGCCCGATAATGCCGCCCAGGCCAGTTGGCCGGCGGACCTCGATCACCAGGGTGTCGCCACGCTCCTCGGCTACCACGTGCAGCCGCTCCAGGGCAGCCGCAGCCCCGTCGCCGTTCCAGCCAAAGCCCCGCTCAACACCGCTGAGCGTCACCTGTGCATCCCTGGCAGCCACGAGCTCGATCTCGTCGCCCACGCCGCTGACGACAACCCGCCGCACATTAAAGCTCTGGGCGGGGATCGGCTCGCGCTGCTCCACGAAGCCGCCGATGCCACCAAACACGGGGCCGCGAGCCGTCAGCTCGAAGACGAGCCAGACGACGCCGACCAGCAGCAGCAGGGCGCCCCAGCGGCGTAACTGCTCGCCCCGGCGGTAGCATGGCTCATTCGGAACGATCCCCTCCGGTCGCGCCGCCTGCGGGGCGGCTGGCGTGGTTCGGGGCTCGTGCTCAACGTTCATCGCTCACCTCGCGTTCGGTAGCTCCTCTGCTGCATTCGACGCAGCCGCGAGGGCCAGTGTTGCGGGTCGCCCCGGCGTGGCTGCCGGGCGGCGGGACGAAAGCCCCCGGGCGCCCGTAGAAGCGGTGGTATCATACAATCAATGCCGATCCTGATCGATGGCCACAACCTGATCGGGCAGCTGCCCATGCTGAGCCTGGCCGACCCGGACGACGAGGCCAGGCTGGTGCTGATCCTGCGCCGCTACGCCGCCCGCCGGCGGGGTCGCCGGGTGATCGTAGTCTTCGACGGGGGTGTCTACGGCCACCCTGAGCAGTTGAGCGGCTATGGCGTCGAGGCGCATTTCGCGCGCTCCCCCGCCGACGCGGATGCCGAGCTGATCCGCAAGATCAGAGCCATCCGCCGCCGCGACGAGTGGCTGGTGGTCAGCTCAGATCGGGCTGTGATTGGCGAGGCCCGCGCCCGTGGGATCCCAACCCTGAGCGCCCAGGAGTTCGCCCGTCGCCTGGCCAGCCTCGACCAGCCACGCGCCTCGCTGAGCGCGAAGCGCAACGATCGCCCCCTGAGCCGCGAGGAGGTCGAGGAGTGGCTGCGCGTCTTTGGTGAGCCTGATAGTGGTGAGGAGGAGCCGTAGGGTGGATTATACGACGATCCGGGAACAGAATCGCCGCTCGTGGAATGCGGTGGTGCCGGCGCACGCGAGCCACCGCCCCGGCCTCGCCGCCTTCCTGCGCTCCGGTGGCAGCACGCTCTTCCCCGAGGAGTTGGAGTTGCTCGGCGACGTGGCGGGCCGGTCGCTGCTGCACCTGCTCTGCAATGCCGGCCAGGATACGTTGAGCCTCGCCGCCCTTGGCGCGCGCGCCACCGGTGTCGACCTGAGCGACGCGGCGGTGGCCCGCGCCCTGGCGCTCAGCGCCGAGAGCGGCATCCCGGCCCGCTTCGTCTGCGCCGATGTCTACGACTACCTCGCCGAGGCCGCCGGGGCCGGCTTTGCGCGGATCTACTGCGGCTACGGCGCCATCTGCTGGCTGCACGATCTGGCGGCCTTCGCGCGGGGTGTGGCCGCCGCCCTCGCTCCGGGTGGTCGCTTTGCGCTTGTGGAGTTCCACCCGGTGGCGAATATGTTCGATCCGTCCTGGCGCCTCACCGCTGATTACCCGCAGGGCGGGGCGCTGCTCACCCTCGACGGCGTGGGCGACTATGTAGGCGCCGCCGGGGAGGGGCTGGCGCCCGGCGGCTACGCTGAGGGCGTGCGCGACTTCGCCAATCCCCACGCCTGCCACCTCTTCCGCTGGGGGGTCGGCGAGGTGGTGAGCGCCCTGGCCAGCGCCGGGCTGGCGATCGTGGCCCTCCGGGAGTACCCCTTCGTCAACGGCGAGCGACCTTTCGAGCGCATGCGTAGTGAGGGCCGCCGCCGCTACCCGCCTGCTGAGCTTCCCGCTATTCCGCTGATGTACGGTCTCGCCGCCGAGCGGCCGGTGTGAGCCAGGTGGTCTATGGAGAGCGACCGAATCATCCTTGAAGGCATGGTCTTTTTCGGCTACCACGGCACGCGCCCCGAGGAGACGACGCTGGGCCAGCGCTTCGTGGTAGATGTGGCGCTGGAGTTGAGCCTGCGTGCCGCCGGTGAGTCCGACGATCTGGCCGCCACGGTTGACTATAGCGCCGTGCATCGTAGCACCCGCGCCATCGTTGAGGGTCCACCCCTCAAGCTTACCGAGGCCGTGGCCGAGCGGATCGCCGGGGCCGTTCTGGCCGAGCACCCCGCTGTGCAGGCGGTGCAGGTGCGGGTACGTAAGCCCAATGTTCGCCTTGACGATACGGTGCTGGCCGGCTCCATTGTTGAGATTACGCGCCGACGATGAGCCCACGCCCACAGATCACTCTCAGCTATGCCCAGACTCTCGATGGGCAGTTGGCCACGCGCACCGGCAGCTCGCAGTGGATCGGCGGCCCGGAGTCGCTGCGGTTCGCCCACGGGCTGCGCACCCGCCACGATGCCATCCTTGTGGGGATCGGTACCGTGCTCGCCGATGATCCGCGCCTCACCGTGCGGCTCGTGGACGGGCGAAGCCCGCTCCGCGTGGTGCTCGATAGCCGGCTCCGCGTGCCCCTCGGCGCCAGGGTGCTGCGGGAGGGCGCCGCCAGCGGGACACTGATTGCCTGTGTGGAGGGCGCCGACCCGGAGCGCCGTGCTGCGCTCCAGGCCCTGGGGGCGCGGGTGGTCGTTCTGCCGCCTGGCCCAGACGGCGGCGTAGCGCTGGAGGCGCTGCTCGATGACCTTTACGCGCTCGGGGTGGGCACGCTGATGGTGGAGGGCGGCGCGCGGGTGATCACCGCATTGCTGCGCGCCAGGCTTGCCGACCGGATAGCCGTCTGTGTTGCGCCCCGCATCCTCGGCACCGGGCTCGCCGCCGTGGGCGACCTGGGGATCGCCCATCTCGCCGAGGCCCTGCTGCTTGATGAGCCCCGCGTGACGGCCTATGGCGCCGACCTGATCATCGAGGCCCGGATCAGTTACCCGGAGCGCCAGGCCGATTAGCGCGCCCCGGCCGCGCACAGGAGTCCCTGTGGAAGCGCTCACCGCCCGTGCCGTCTGGTTTGTTGCCCCGCGCCAGGTAGAGCTGCGGGAGGAACTGGTGCCACCGCCCGGCCCTGGCCAGGTGCGTATTGCCGCTATCGCGTCGGCCATCAGCCACGGCACCGAGTTGCTCGTCTACCGGGGTGAGGTCGATCCGGCCCTCGAGCTGGATCTGCCGACGCTCGTGGGGAGCTTCGCCTTCCCGATCAAGTATGGCTACGCTAGTGTCGGCCAGGTGCTCGACGTGGGCGCCAGCGTGACGGGCCTGGCGCCAGGCGATCTGGTCTTTGTGCTGCACCCCCACCAGAGCCTCTACAACGCCTGCGCCGAGCTCGTTGTACCACTGCCGCAGGGCCTCACCCCCGCGCAGGGCCTCTTCTTCGCCAACGCCGAGACGGCCCTCACCATCGCCCACGACGCGGCTCCGCGCCTGGGCGAGAGCGTGGTTGTCTTTGGCCAGGGTGTCGTGGGCTTGCTGGCTGCCCAGATGCTCCGGCTCGCCGGGGCCGCCCGGGTGATCGCCGTAGACATGAACCCGCGCCGGCGCGCGCAGGCCCTGGCCCTGGGTGTGGACGCCGCCCTGGCCCCCGGACCGGAGCTCCCCGAGGAGCTGCGGGCGATCAATGGTGGGCGCCTCGCCGACCTCGCCGTGGAGGTGAGCGGCGCACCGGCCGCGCTGCAGGCCGCCATCGGGTGCGTGCTCGACGAGGGGAGCGTGCTGGTGGCATCCTGGTATGGCCGCAAGCCGGTCACGCTGGATCTCGGCACACGTTTTCATCGGGGTCGCATCCGGCTCCGTTCCACCCAGGTGGGCCGGCTGGCCCCCGAAACCTGGCCGCGCTGGGATCACCGCCGCCGCCGTGAGAGTGTGGCCGCTTTGCTGCCGCGCCTACGCCTCGATGAGCTGGTGAGCCACAGCCTCCCCGTCGAGCGCGCCGACGAGGCGTACCGCCTGGCTGAGCTCGGCGCCGCACTGCAGGTGGTCTTAACGTACCGCGAGAAAGAGACGCTTCTATGTACGAGCTAGGTGTCATCAGCCAGTTCGAGGCGGCCCATCGCCTCACCGGAGCGTTCGGGCCTGCTACACGGATGCACGGCCACACCTACCGCCTGGAGGTGCTAGTGCGTGGGCCGTCCCTGCGCCCGGACGGAACACTCTGCGATCTGGTGGCGCTCCAGGCCGCCGTGAGCGCGGTGGTTGGCGAGCTGCACTACCGCGATCTCGGTGAGGTGCCCGGGCTGGCCGGGGTCAATACGACTGCCGAGCATGTGGCCGCCTATTGCTGGCGTCAGCTGGCCGCCGCACTGGATGAGCCGGCGCTCGCGAGCCTGACGGTGCGGGTATGGGAGAACCCCGGCGCCTACGCGGCCTACGAGGGCGCGCTCTAATGCGCCTGGCCTTCGTGACCGTGGGCGACCCGGCGCGGCTCACCGGGGGCTACCTCTATCACCGTGAAGTCTTTGCCCGGCTCAGGGCCCGTGGCCTGGCCCTCGATGAGATTGTCGCGGCGGGCGCGGAGCTGGCCGAGCAACTCGCCGCAGCGCCGGCCCTTGGCGCTCGGCACCGCCCCGAGGCATACACCGCGACCGTGGTCGATGCGCTGGCCCGCGCGGTCTGCGCGCCATGGCTCGACCGCTGGCGTGCCCGGGGGCCACTGGTGGCCATGGTCCACGAGCTGCCCTCGGTTGCGGGCGCGGGCGACGCCGCCGAGCTGGATTGCGAGGCGCCCCTGCTGCGGGCCGACCGGCTGATTGCCGTGAGCGAGGACGGCGCCAGGCGTCTCGCCGCCCGGGGCGCCCCGCCCGAGCGGATCGTGGTGGCCTCCGGGGGCTATGATCGCCTGGGAGCAGCGCCGGCCCGCCGGCCAGCCGGCTTGCCGCCGACCGTGCTCGCGGTTGGCCAGTGGATTCCGCGCAAAGGCCTGCTGGAGCTGGCGCGGGCATGGGCGCTGATTGCGCCCTCGCGCCCCGGCTGGCGCCTGGAGCTCGTCGGTGAGACGAGCGCCGACGGGCCATATGCCGAGGCGGTGCATCGGGCGCTGGCAGCGGCGCCGGTGGGCAGTGTGGCGGTACGGGGTCCGCTGAGCGACAACGAACTGGCCAGGGCCTACGCGGGCGCGGCGATCTTCGCGCTTCCGTCCCGCTACGAGGGCTACGGGATCGCCTTTGCCGAGGCCCTGGCCTTTGGGCTGCCGGTCGTTGGCTGCGCCGTGGGCCCCGTGCCCGCGCTGGTAGGCCCCGAGGCCGGGTTCCTGGTGCCGCCCGGCGATGAGCGGGCCCTGGCTGGGACCCTGGCCCTCCTGATCGACGACGCCGCGCTGCGCGAGCGCATGGCCGGCGCCGCCCGCGCTCGGGCCATCGCTTTGCCCACCTGGGACGACTGTGCCGCGCGCTTCCTGGCCGCCGTCGAGCAGGCCGTCGCGGAGCGCCGTGGGGCGATCCCGCCCTCGCTGCTGCCCTGAGGCGAGCGCATGACCCGGAGAGACCATCTGTGCCAGCGGGGCTCTGGTCGCATCGGGATGCCCTCCGTACGGCGCAGCGCTCCCCACCCACGCACGCGGATGGCTGCCTCCACGCCCGACCTCCGGTAGATGCCCACACGTTCTGCACGCTTTCAACCTGGCCGGGCCGGGGTCGCGAGATCTGTGGGCAACCTACTGGTGCTAGAGCAGGTGACCCATGCGCTCGCGCTTGGCCCGCAGGTAGGGCCAGTTATGGTGATTAGGCGTAACCGTCACAGGCTGGCGCTCCACCACGCACACGCCGTGCTCCTCAAGGCCGCTCATCTTGAGGGGGTTGTTGGTTGCCAGCGCCACGTAGCGCACACCGAGATCCAGCAGCATCTCCGCTGCGGCCCGATAGTCACGGAGGTCGTCGGGGAGACCAAGGGCGCGGTTGGCATCCACGGTATCGAGGCCCGCCTCCTGGAGCGCGTAGGCGCGGATCTTATTCCCGAGGCCGATTCCCCGGCCCTCCTGGCGCAGATAGATCAGCACACCACGCCCCGTACCCTGGAGCAGGCGCAGCGTCTGATCGAGCTGCTCGCCGCAGTCACAGCGCTGCGAGCCGAAGACATCGCCAGTGAGGCACTCGGAGTGGATGCGCACCAGTGCCGGCGCCCCGTCGTCTACCGGGCCCACCGTCAGGGCCACGTGCTCCTTTCCCTCCGGCGCGACATAGACGTGCATCTGGAAGGTACCATACCGGGTCGGGAGGGTGGTGCTGGCGATGCGCTCGGTAGAGCGCCGTGCGACCTGGGTCATGGAACGACTTCTCCTTTGTAGCGAGTACAGCATCGCCATAGCGTGGGACTCGGAGCCTTGCCACCCGGTAGGTCAACGTATCGGGGGCTTGACACCGCCGTAGGCGGGGGCGATCCTTCCTGCTGGGCGCAAACGCTGATACAACGTCGACGCCGCACGCTGCGTCCCTGCGCAGGCGACCGAGCGATGGTGGTAATTCCACACCTCCTGCCACTAGCGCGGGGGGCGTGCGAGTTCTGCCTGACAGTATACCCTGATTTAATGCTGCAACACCATCAGGCGGGAGGTTGGTTGGCAAGCGCCGCTCCTTCCTTCTGACGTTACGCAAGCCCTACCTCTGCACCATATTGACAAAGCGCCCCCCGTGGTGTATGCTCGCTGCATCCCTGACTGCATGGTCAGTCAATGACTGGCCGATAACTGCATAGTATTGCCGCCGTTCAAGGAGGCGATCAATGGCTGAGCCCTTTCTCGACGGCGAGACAGTGGCTTTCCCCGAGGCCGAGCGTCTGGCTGTGCGCAACCCTGCCGACGACTCGCTGATCGACAGTGTGCCCGAGGGCGGCGCCCCTGCGGTGGATGCAGCCGTGGAGAGCGCCCAGCGTGCGTTCGGAGCCTGGCGCGACACACCGGCTGCCCGCCGCGGTGAGATCCTGGCTGCCGCCGCCCATCACGTGCTTCAACAGCGCGACGAGCTCGCCGCTCTGCTCACCCGCGAGCAGGGCAAGCCCCTGCGCGAGGCGGCGCTGGAGATTACCCGCTTCGTTCATACGCTCGAGCACTACGCAGGCCTGGCGAAGAACATCCGCGGCGGCTACGTGCCCGACCTGGATGTGGGCGCCTACGGGATGATTGTGCGTCGCCCGCTCGGTGTGATTGCCGCGATCGTACCCTGGAACTTCCCTACCACGTTGCTTGGCAACAAGCTCGGCCCGGCCCTGATCTGCGGCAACACGCTGGTTGCCAAGCCTGCTGAGACAACCCCGCTCACCACGTTGCGTATTGCCGCGCTCATGCACGAGGCCGGCCTGCCTAAAGGTGTGTTCAATGTGATCACCGGCAGTGGCCCGGCCACCGGCCAACTCCTTGCTACCCACCCCCAGGTGCGTAAGGTGGCCTTTACCGGCTCCACCCCGGTGGGCAAGCGGCTGGCCGCCCTGGTGGCCGACGATCTCAAGCGTATGACGTTGGAGCTCGGTGGCTCCGACCCACTGATCGTCTGCGACGATGCCGATCTCGAGGCCGCCGCCAGTGCCGCCAGCGTGGGCCGCTTCTTCAACTGTGGCCAGGCCTGTCTTGCTACCAAGCGCCTGTTTGTGTTCGATTCGGTGGCCGATGCGTTCATCGCCAAACTCGTTGCGAAGGTCGAGCGTCTCAGGATTGGCCCCGGCATCGCCGAGCGCGTCACCACCGGGCCGCTGCACACCGCCCGTGGCCGCGCGCTGATCGAGGCTCAGGTGGCCGACGCACTCGCCTCAGGTGCTGAGTTGCTCGTTGGCGGCCGCCGCCCGGAGGGCCCCGGGCTCGATCAGGGCTACTTCTACCAGCCCACCTTGCTGCTGGAGCCGAAGCCTACCGCGCGTGTTGCGTGCGAGGAAGTGTTCGGCCCCGTGCTGCCCATCTGGCGCGTGAAAGACCTCGACGAGGCCATCGCCCGCGCCAACGACTCGCCCTTTGGCCTCGGCTCGGCGATCTGGACCCACGACCTCGCCCGGGCCTCGTTCGCCGCCGAGCACCTTCAGGCCGGCTACACCTGGGTCAACTCGGTCAACCGTGTCTACGACGAGCTCCCCTTCGGCGGTTGGAAGCAGAGCGGCTACGGCAAGGAGCACGGCAGTGAGGCCCTCGACTTCTACCTGGAGACGAAGGCCGTGGTGATGAAGTGGCGCTAGGGTCGCGCTGCGGTAAAGATGCACAACGAGGTGAACGGCTATGGTGGTCATCCCCGAGCGCTATAACGCGAGCGAGCTGATCGACCGCAACCTGGAGCGCGGGCGCGCTGCGAAGGTGGCGATCGTCTGCGGCGATGAGCAGCTGAGTTACGGCGAGTTGGCGGCGCGGATCAATTGCTTCGGCAATGCTCTGCGTGGGCTTGGCGTGCGCCGCGAGGAGCGCGTGCTGCTGGCCCTGCTCGATACGCCGGCCTTCCCCACGGCTTTCCTCGGCGCGATGCGGATCGGCGCGGTGCCTATCCCTACCAACACCCTGCTCGCCGCCGACGAGTACCGCTACATGCTCGCCGATAGCTACGCCCGTGTTGCCGTTGTCGATGCCGCCCTGCTCCCCACCTTGCGCGATGCGCTCACCGGCCTGCGCGAACCGCCTTTGCTGATCGTCGCCAACGGCCCCGCCGACGATGGCTACGACCTCGCCGCTCTGCTCGCCGACGCCGATGAGCGGCTCGACCCATGCGACACCCACCGCGACGATATGGCTTTCTGGCTCTACAGCTCCGGCAGCACTGGCCGTCCCAAGGGCGCCGTCCATCGCCACCGCGATATGGTGTACACCTGCGAGACGTACGCCCGCCACGTGCTCCAGATCGCCGAGGACGATGTCACGTTCTCGGCCTCGAAGCTGTTCCACGCCTACGGCCTCGGCAACAACCTCAGCTTCCCCTACTGGGCGGGTGCAACCACCGTGCTCTTTCCGGGCCGCCCCACACCGCTCGCCGTGCTGGAGACGGCCCAGCGCACCCGGCCCTCGCTCTTCTTCTCGGTGCCTACGCTTTACAACGCCATCCTCAACACCCCCGGCGCAGAGCACTACGATCTCAGCTCGGTCCGGCTGTGCGTCTCCGCCGCCGAGGCGCTGCCCCCAGAGGTCTGGCGGCGCTGGAAGGAGCGCTTCGGGCTGACGATCCTCGACGGGATCGGCAGCACCGAGATGCTGCATATCTTCCTCTCCAACACACCCGAGCGCCTGCGCCCCGGTTCCAGTGGTGTGCCGGTGCCCGGCTACGACGCCCGCCTGGTGGGCCTCGACGGCCAGCCGGTGGCGAGCGGTGAGCCCGGCGCGCTCCATGTGCGTGGCGGCAGCGCGGCTTCGCACTACTGGCACAACGACGAGAAGACCCGCCAGACCATGATCGGCGAGTGGATGGTCACCGGCGACTACTACCGCGTCGACGAGGACGGCTTCTATTGGTACGAGGGCCGCATCGACGACATGATCAAGGTCGGCGGTAACTGGGTCTCGCCAATCGATATCGAGAATGCGCTCACCGAGCACCCCGCCGTGCTGGAGCCGGCGGTGATCGGCGTGCCCATCGACGGGCTGACCCGCATCAGGGCCTTTGTGATCCTGCGCGAGGGCCACGCCGCCAGCGATGCGCTGGCCGTCGAGCTCCAGGAGTGGTGCAAGGCCCGGCTGCGGCGCTACCAGTACCCGCACCTGGTGAGCTTCGTGGCCGAGTTGCCAAAAACCGTCACCGGCAAGATCCAGCGCTTCAAGCTGCGCCAGCAGCACGAGACAGAGCTGGCTGCGGCGGTGGGGGTGCAGGGATGATTGAGGGCCTTGAGTTGATTGATGCCCACGTTCACCCGCCCCACCGCGGCAGCCTCAAACCGGCCTGGGTTGAGTGGGCCAAGGCCTTTGGCAAAGGCGTGCCGCTCGACGAGCTGTACGATCCGGCCGGGCACCTTATTCCCGCCCGCTTCGACGCCTACATGGCTGGTGAGGGTGTGGACCTGGTGCTGATGCTCTGCGAGTATAGCCCCAAGGCGACCGGCATTCAGCCGATCGAGGACCTGCTGCCGCTGGTGGAGTACAACCCCGCCCGTTTCAGAATTCTGGCCAACCTCAACCCGCACTATCACTTCCCGCTCGTGGAGGAGTTGAAGCGCCAGGTGAGCTACGGCGCGGTGGGGCTCAAGCTGCACACGGTACACGGCGGCTTTGCGGCCAACGACGCCATGCTCTACCCAGTGTATGGCTACTGCGAGCAGGAGCGGCTGCCGGTGGTCTACCACTGCGGTACCAGCACCTTCCCCGGCGGCAGCAACCGCTTCGCCGACCCGCTGGTGATCGAGGACGTGGCGCGCGACTTCCCCGGCCTGAACATCGTGCTAGCCCACGGCGGGCGCGGCTGGTGGTACGATGCGGCGGCCTTTCTGTCCCTGATGCGGCCAAACGTCTGGATCGAGGTCTCCGGGCTGCCGCCGCGTAAGCTGCCCGAATATTACGCCCGCTACGACTTCGCGCGCCTGGCCCGGCGCATGATCTTTGGCACCGACTGGCCCGGTGTCCCTGGGATCCGCACCAACGCCGCTGCTATCGCCGAACTCGGCCTCGATCGCACCACCCTCGCCGCGATCTTTGCCGGCAATGCCCGCGCCGTCTACCGCCTCGGGGAGGGGTGACGGCGTCGCGTTTTGTTCGCGATCAGACACCCAAAGGAGGGCGCTCATGTCCGTAGAACGCCAGAAGGGGACTATCAGCCGCCGGCAGTTCCTCCAGCTTGGCGCCGTCGGGGGCGTCGTCGCCGCCACAGGCTCACTCCTCGCCGGCTGCGCCGCGCCGAACATCGGTGGCGGGGCCAGCGGCCCGCTCAAGATCGGTGTGCTCCTGCCTTACTCCGACATCTATGCCGCCCTCGGCGAGAGTATCACCGAGGGGATGCGCATGTACTTCGAAAGCGTCGACAACCGGGCCGGCGGCCGCCCGATCGAGCTGATCACCGAGGACGAGGGCACCGCCCCCGATGCCGCCGCCCAGAAGGCCCGCAAGCTCGTCGAGCAGGACCAGGTCGACCTCGTGGCTGGCATCGTCAGTTCGGGTGTGGCCGCCGCCCTGCGCGACTACTTCCACGACAACCAGAAATTCCTGATCATCGCCAACGCCGGGGCCAACGCCCTCACCCGCGCCGCCAAGAGCCCCTACATCTTCCGGGCCTCTTTCACCAACTGGCAGCCTAACTGGCCCATGGGCAGTTGGGCCGCCGCGAACCTCGGCCGGCGCGCCTTCATCAGCGTGCCCGACTACGGCGCCGGCAAAGATACCATCAGCGCCTTCACCCATAGTTTCACTGCCGCCGGTGGCGAGATCGTCAAGGTTCAGCTCACACCGTTCCCCAACATCGGCGACCCGGCGCCCTTCCTGGCCGAGATCCAGGCCGCCGCGCCTGATTTTGTCTACTCGTTCTACAGTGGCGCCGCCGCTGTGACTTTTGTGAAGGCTTACAGCGACTTCGGTCTCACCGGCTCCATCCCCCTCGCCGGCTCGGGCTTTATGGTTGAGCAGGATGTACTGCCCTCCCACGGTAGCTCCGCCCTGGGGATCAAGTCGGCCCTGCACTGGGCGCTCACCCTCGATAACGCCGAGAACCAGGCCTTCGTGGCGGCCTTCGCCCAGCGCGAACTGCCCAGCGGCAACAAGGGCGCCAACGTCTTCGCCGTGCAGGGCTACGATACGGCGCGGCTGATCGTCGAGGCGCTCAACGCGGTAGAGGGCGATATGAGCCGCACCGACGACCTGATCGGGGCCTTTGGCTCAGCTGCGTTCCCGAGCCCGCGCGGTGCCTTCAAAATGGACTCCACCACCCATAATGTGATCAATCCGATCTACATCCGTGAGGTGCAGGAGGTGAACGGCACGATCGCCAATGTGGTGCTCACCAGCGTGGGCGAGGTGCCCGACCCGGGCGATAACTCCAAGGATGCGGTGTGACGGCCCGGCCTGCCATCGCGCTGCCGCTCGGCAGCGGGGAACCGCGGTCCGCTTTCGGTCGCGACGTACGGGTGCAGTGCGCTGTGCCCCTTCCAGTCGCCAACGATACTCTGCGCGGATACCCATGACCCTCGACACCTTCGTCTTGCAGCTCACCAACGGCCTGGTCTTCAGCCTGCTGCTCTTCCTGATGGCAGCGGGGCTGTCACTGATCTTCGGCCTGATGGACGTGGTGAACCTGGCCCACGGTGCCTTCTATCTGCTCGGCGGCTACCTCGGGCTGAGTATCGTGCGCTGGGGCGGCAGCTTCTGGCTGGCTCTGCTGCTGGCCCCGCTACTGGTGGGCGTGCTCGGCCTGCTGCTGGAGTTGACGCTCTTGCGCCGGCTCTACCGCCGTGGCCACCTCGACCAGGTGCTGGCGACCTTTGGCGTGGCTCTGATCGTGGCCGACCTGATGCGGGCCGCGTGGGGGGCCTACGTCGAGGTGGTGGCGCCGCCGGCGCTGCTGGCTGGCCAGGTGGCGATCGGTGGGCTGGCCTTCCCAACCTACCGCCTGGCGGTGATCGCGGTGGGCCTGTCCCTGGCCCTGGGGCTGTGGCTGTTCGTGGAGCGCAGCACGGTCGGCATGCAGATCCGGGCCGGGGTGAGCGACCCGCAGATGGCTGGCATGCTTGGCGTCGATGTGCCGCGCCTGTTCGCTGGCGTGTTCGCCGGCGGCTGCGCGCTGGCGGCCTTCAGCGGGGTGGCCGCCGCGCCCATCCTCACCCTCTACCCTGGCCTCGACTCGGAGATCCTGATCCTGGCCCTGGTGGTGGTGGTGGTGGGTGGGCTGGGCACCCTGCGGGGGGCCTTCTTCGGTAGCTTGATCGTCGGCATGGCCGATGTGTTCGGCAAGGCCTTGCTGCCGGAGTTCTCAGTCTTCGCGATCTTTGTGGTGATGGCTGCGGTGCTGCTCACTCGCCCCGCCGGCCTCTTCGGTCGCGCCACCGCCACGCGCGGTGCCTGACTCACGCCGGCGGGCATTCACCCACGCTCGTGGTTGGCCCCGGTGAGGGGGCGGGATGGCCAGGCCCCCATGGGTGCCCATCAGGGCGCTCGGACGCCACCATCCGGCGCCATCAGTGTGGCGCGCCACGATGGAGAATAACGCGATGCGCGAGCGCTGGGAGCAGTTCACGAACACGGGCAGTCGCTGGGGATCCCTGGTGCTTGTTGCCCTGCTGGCGGTGCTGCCGGCTGTTGCGCCGCCCTACCTGCGCAGCCTGGTGATCGAGGTGCTCATCCTGGCCATCTTTGCGATGAGCCTCGATTTGCTGCTCGGCTATACCGGCATGGTCTCCTTCGGGCACGCTGCCTTCCTCGGCCTTGGAGCCTATCTGCTGGCCTTCTTCACTCGCTCGGTCGGAGCGAACCTGCTCCAGGCGCTGCCCGTGGTGCTGCTGGGGGTCGCGCTGTTCGCGGTGGTGGCTGGTTTTCTGGCCTTGCGCACCAGCGGGATCGCCTTTCTGATGCTGACCCTGGCGATCTCCCAGATGCTCTTCGGGCTGGCGATCAAATGGTCGTCAGTCACCGGTGGCAGCGATGGGCTCGCAGTAGCCCGGCCCTACGTCGGCATCGGGGGCGCAACCCTGGGCTTCGGGCCAGACCGCAGCTTCTACTACCTGACCCTGGCCAGCTTTGCGCTAGCCTGGTGGCTGCTGCGCCGGATCACCGCCAGCCCCTTTGGTCACGCCCTGCGTGGGATCAAGGCCAATGAGCCGCGTATGCAGGCCCTCGGCTACCGCACGCACCGGCTGAAGCTCACGGCCTTCGTGATCGCCGGTCTGTTCGCCGGGGTGGCGGGAATGCTTCTGGCCGCCTTCAACCGCCACGCCTCGCCCGAGCTGTTCGGCTGGGCCGTGTCGGGTGAGGCGATCATCATGGTCATCGTCGGCGGCAGCGGCACGCTGGTCGGCCCCATTCTCGGCGCCACGCTGGTACACCTGCTGGAAAGCTACGTGAGCAGCTACACCGAGTTGTGGCGCCTGGTCATGGGTCTGGTCTTCGTCGGCTTTGTGCTCTTTGCCCCGCAGGGGATCATCGGTCTGCTGCGCCGCCGGGGGCGACCACCCAGCGAGGTCGAACTGGCCGCCGCGATCAAGGAGCCCGAGCCGGCCGCCCTGCCCAAGGAGCGTCGCACATGAGTGCCCTGCTCGTCCTCGACCGTGTCCGGCGTAGCTTCGGTGGCCTGTGCGTCACCAATGCTGTCTCGCTCAGCGTGGCAGCCGGCGAGCGCCGGGCGCTGATCGGCCCCAACGGCGCTGGCAAGACGACGCTCTTCAACCTGATCAGTGGTGTGCTCCGCGTTGATGGTGGTCGCATCCACTTCGATGGCCGTGATGTGACGCACGCCAGCCTCGACCAGCGCGCGCGCCTCGGCATGGGCCGCACGTTCCAGCGCAACAATCTGTTCCCCGCTCTCAGTACCCTGGAGAATGTGCGCCTGGCGGTGCAACAACGGGCCGGCCTCAGCGCGCGCATGTTCCGCCCCGCTCGAAGCTACCATGCCGTGACCGACGAGGCGCGGGAGTTGCTCGATCGGGTGGGCCTGCGTGACCGCGCCGACGCAGCGGCAGGCGAGCTAGCCTATGGCCAGCAGCGAGCCCTGGAGATTGCCCTGGCGCTGGCTCTGCACCCGCGCCTACTCCTGCTCGACGAGCCTACCTCTGGCATGGGGCCCGCCGAGACGGCCGAACTGATCGACCTGATCGCCGGCCTTCCACGTGAGATCACGCTCCTGATCATCGAGCACGATATCGACGCCGTGTTCCGGCTGGCCGACCGGATCAGCGTGCTCTCCTTCGGTAGCCTGCTCGCCGAGGGGAGCGTTGAGCAGATTCGGGCCAACCCGCAGGTTCAGGAAGTCTACCTGGGCCAGTCCACCGATGAGGTGCACTGATGCTGCTCGCGCTTCAGGGCGTGCATACATACTACGGTAATAGCCACGTGCTCCACGGCGTCTCGCTGGAGCTGGAGGCGGGGCGTACCGTGGCCCTGCTCGGTCGCAACGGCGCCGGCAAAACCACCACGATTAGCTCGATTGTCGGTTTCGTTCCGCCCCGCTCCGGTAAAGTCCTCTTCAAGGGCCAGGATGTGACGGGTGCGCAGCCCCACGCCCTGGCCCGTATGGGGGTCGGCCTGGTGCCTCAGGGCCGGCGGATCTTTCCGAACTTGAGTGTGCGGGAGAATATCGCCCTTGCTCAGCGCGCCGCCGGTCGCCGCACCGGCTGGAGCCTGGAGCGGATCTACGCCCAGTTCCCGATCTTGCAGGAGCGCGCCGCCATTGGTGGCGCGCAGCTCAGTGGCGGTGAGCAGCAGATGCTGGCGATCGCCCGCGCCATGGCCGTCGGCCCCGAGTTGCTGCTGCTCGATGAGCCATCCGAGGGCCTGGCACCCTTAATCGTCGCTGAGATCGGTCGCGTGATGCGAGCCCTCAAGCAGGAGGGCCTGGCCATGCTCCTCGTCGAGCAGCACGTCCCGCTCGCCCTCTCGGTCGCCGACACGGTGTATGTGCTCAACAAGGGCCAGATCGTGTTCAGCGGCAGCCCCCAGGCCCTCGCCGCCGATGCGGCCCTCAAGCAGCAGTACCTCGGGATCTGATCGGGGGTTGGCTATGGCCGGGCCGGGGGGGCGGACCCGCGTCGCCACTCTCAACGGGATTGACACCGCGCTCGCGCCACGCTACAATAAACTGACTGACCAAACAGTCAGTCTTCGTCCGTGAGAAGGAGCCAGTATGAGCGCTACCACCGACGAGATCCTGCGGGCCAGAATCCAGTCGGGCCGCCTGGTCGAGCATCCCGACCAGGCCAACGAGGCCTACCTGAAGGGCCTCATCCGCACCCTGATCGTCTCCGCCGACACCGAGTTGATCAGCGCGCCGGCCTACATGCGCGCCGCCCAGAACATGGCCACCCTGCCCAGTGCCAACAGCCTGATCTCGGCCCTCGGCATCATCCAGGACGAGCTCGGCCACGCCCACATTGCCTACCGCATGCTGCGCGACCTCGGCGTCGATACCGATGCCCTGATCTACGAGCGCGCCGCGCGCGACTTCAAGTATCCCTACGCCTTCGACGTGCCCCTCGACACCTGGACCGAGCTGGTGGTGGCCAATGGCTTCTACGACCGGGCCGGCTTCGTGCTGCTCGGCGACATTTTCCACCACACGAGCTACGGCCCCTGGAAGCGCGCGCTGGCCAAGGTCGATCGCGAAGAGAGCTTCCATCTGCGCCACGGCGAGAAGTGGATGCGCGCCATGGCCCAGGACCCCGAGAAGAAGCCCGAGCTTCAGCGCGCCGTCGATTGGATGTTTGTGATGACCCTGGAGTGGTTCGGCCTCCCCGATGAGCTTAAGCAGCACAACGACCAGCTCGGCTACGGCCTTAAGGGCGCCTCCAACGACACCCTGCGCCAGCAGTGGATGGCCACCGCCGTGCCGCTCTGCGCGTCGCTCGGCCTCACCGTCCCCGCCCACTTCGATGCGGAGCAGAACATGTACGTGATCGACTGCCCCTTCCCGATGCGCTTCGACGACGCCCAGAAGCGCTGGGCCGTCGAGGAGGGCCCAATCGGCTGGGACGAGGTGCTGGTGCGCTGGAAGCGCCGCGGCCCCGCCAACGAGGAGTATGTCGCCAGCATCCAGCGCGGCTACCGCAATCTGCGCCAGCAGCTCGCGGCGTGAGGAGATCATGCACGCAGAACCTAGGCTTACCAGCGCCCTGCGCGATGTGCTCGACCCGGAATACCCGATCAGCCTGGTCGACCTGGGGCTGATTCGCGGCGCCGTGCTTGAGGGCGCCACGGCGAAGATCCAGCTCACCTACACCTGTATGGGCTGCCCGGCGATGGACCTGATCCAGGACGACATCCGCGCGCGGCTGCTTCAGCTCGATGAGGTCGAGCGGGTTGAGATCGAGGTGGTGTGGGATGGCTGGTCGCGCAAGGATATCAGCCCGCAGGGGCTGATCCAGCTGCGCCAGGTAGGTGTAGTATGAGCCGTCCGATCGAGGTCTATGAGGTGTTCGCCGCGCGCACCGGCGCCAATCAGCCGCTACGCCACATGGGCAACGTGCGCGCCAGTGAGCCAGCCACCGCCGCAGTCTACGCGCGCACCATGTACGACGAATGGGCCTGGCGGCAGATGTTCGTCGTCCGCCGCAGCGCGATCATCACCGTGATCGCGCCGAAGTGAAAGGAGCGCCCATGGAGCGCTACCTGGTTTTCGCCCGCGACGCCTACGCCGAGCCGCTGAGTTTCCAGGGCGCCCTGGAGGCCCCCGCCGCCAGCGCCCCCGAGCTCGCCCTCAGCACCTACGGCGACACCTGGCTCGAGCTGGTGCTCATCCCCGAACGGGAGGTGGTCTGGGCGATCGAGGAGCCGGCTGCGCCGGCCAGCCTGGAGGCTGCGCCATGAGCGAACCGGTCACCGCAGAGATCGACCGCCTCGACGGTAGCCTGCGCGGTGGTTCGCCGCTGGCCAACCTGGGCGGCGAGACCCTCGATGCGCTCGGCGTGCTGATCGTGGTGCTGGCCGACAACGAGATGTTCCACGGCCTGCGTGTAGCCACCTGGGCTACTGGCGCGCCCTCCCTGGAGGCTGCCGTCGCCTGCGCCGCCGTGGCTCAGGACAAGCTCGGCCACAGCCGGGCGCTCTACCCACTGCTCGACGAGTTGCCTCTGGCCCAGGTCGGCCCGGCCCACCCCGCCGATAATCCGCGCACCCGCTTCGCGATCAGCTTCTTCGATCGCCCCTTCGACGACTGGGGCCAGGTGGTGGCCGCTCTGGCCCTGGTTAGCCCGGCGCTCAACCTGCTCTTCCACGCCGTGAGCGGATCGGCCTTCGTGCCGCTGGCCCGCCGCGCCCAGCACATTCTCGGCGAGGAGCGCCTGACCAGCGTTTATGCCGAAGGCCTGGCCCGCGACCTGGTGGCCGTGGAGCGTGGCCGCGAGCTGTTGCAGCGCCACCTCGACGCGCTCCTGCCTGAGTTGCTCTGCTGGTTCGGCCCGCCCGACGAGCCCGGCTTCGCGGCTCTCTGCGCGGCTGGCCTCATCCGCGACGCTGACCCCAACGCGCCCGCACCTACCAACGAGAGCCTGCGCCAGCGCTATATCGGCCAGATCGCCCCGCTGCTGGCGGCGCTCGGTCTGCGAACATCCCTTCTCTGGAACGAGGAGTCCCGGCGATGGAGCTACGATCCGCTACCCTGGTCGCGCTGGAACGGTCGCCGTCGCCGCCTGGCGCCTGTATGAGCGCGGAAGGGAACGACCAGCAGTCGGGAACGAGCCCCGGCCAGGGCGCGACGCAGCAGCCCTTTGCCCTCGCGTGCCCCTGGTGCGACTCGGCGCGTGTGGAACAGGTGGGCGTGATCGGGTCGCACCTGATGGTCGCGCAGTACATCTGCCTGGACTGCCGCTGCCCCTTCGAGTGGATCCGCCGATGAGCGCCGACACGCTCCTCCAGCGGGAGCTCGACGCGGGCCTGTTGCTGCTGCGCCTGAACCGGCCCGACCAGCGCAATGCCCTGAACGAACCGCTCCAGCAGGAGCTCGCTGCGGCCCTGCTGGAGGCCGCCGAGGACCAGGCAGTGCGCGCGGTGATCCTCACCGGCGCCGGCGAGGCCTTCTGCGCCGGCGGCGACCTGGGCCGCTTCGAGGGGCAGCGCAGCGGCGCGCTGTTCCGGTTGCACAGCCAGCGCCTCACGCAGCTGATCGGGTTGATCGAGCGCGTCGAGAAGCCCGTCGTCGCTGCGATCAACGGGCTGGCCACCGGGGCCGGTACCCAGCTCGCCCTCGCCTGCGACTTGAGAATAGCCGCCGACACGGCGCGCCTGCTCATCCGCGAGGGCCAGATCGGGCTCATCCCCAGCCACGGCGGCACGGCGCGCCTGGTGCGGCTCGTGGGCCTGGCCCGCGCCCGCGACATCCTGCTCGGTGGACGCGACCTGAGCGCCGAGGAGGCCCACGCCCTCGGCCTGCTTACCGCAGTCGTCTCTCCGGAACGCCTGCTCGATGAGGCCCGCGCCCGCCTGGCCGATGCGCTCAAGAGCGCCCCCCAGGCCTACGGTCTCGCCAAGCGCCTGCTGCTCCTCGCCGCCAGCGCCGACATGGAGAGTGCCCTGACCGCCGAAAGTCTGGCCCAGAGCCTGCTGGTGCAGAGCGAGGATCACCAGGAGGGCCTGCGCGCCCGCCGCGAGCGCCGCCCGCCGCGCTTCAGCGGACGGTAAAGTCGTCTTTCGTGGTCTGTGTTGCGTGAGCCGGGCAGGGAGAGTGGAGAAAGGTTCATGGCGCACCTGATCGCATTCGACGGTGTCGCGCCGCAGATCCATCCCGACGCGTTCGTCGCCCCCACCGCCGTGCTGATCGGCGCGGTCGAGCTTGGCGCCGGGGCTAGCGTCTGGTTTGGTGCCGTGCTGCGCGCCGATTTCAACCGGATCGTGATCGGACCCGGCAGCAGTGTGCAGGATAACTGTGTGCTCCACGCTGCTACTGGCGAGCCCACCCTGATCGGGGCCAATGTCACCGTTGGCCATCTGGCCGTGCTGGAAGGCTGCGTGATCGAGGACGGTGTCCTGATCGGGATGGGCAGCATTGTGCTTAACCGGGCCCACGTCGGCGCGGGCAGCGTGCTCGCCGCCGGTAGCGTGGTTCGTGAGGGGCTGCACATCCCGCCGGGCGTGCTTGCTGCTGGCGTCCCGGCCGTGGTTAAGCGCCCCCTCGACGAGGCCCTGCGCCAGCGAACCGCCCATGCCGCCGAAGAGTATCAGCGCCTGCGCCTGCGCTACCGGCCCTAGGGGGTGGTGAGTGTCGCGCACGGGAGAGAAAGGAAAGGTCGATGGCCCTGATGTTCATTGACGGCGTTCCTGTCGCGGCGCGCTCGGGCGCGGAGCGCCCGATCATCGATCCGGCCACCGAGGAGCCGATCGAGACGGTGCCCGTCGCCGGCGCGGAGGATGTTGACGCGGCGGTGCAGGCTGCGCAGCGCGCCTTCGCCGACTGGTCGCACCGCGACGCCGACGACCGTGCCCACATCCTGCGCGCCGGCGTGGAGCGCGTGCGCGCCGAGCTTCCATCGCTCGCCGCGTTGCTCTGCCACGAGCAGGGTAAGCCCGTTGCCGAGGCCAGCGGCGAGCTGAGCCACTTTTTACACGGCGTCGAGTTCTATATCGACCTGGCGAGTAAGATCCGGGGCAGCTATACCGCCCTGCCCTCCTCGCTCGGCCCGGCCTACGGCATGGTGATCAAGCGCCCGATCGGTGTGTGCGCCGCGATCGTACCCTACAACTTTCCGATCACCCTGCTCGGTACCAAGATCGGCCCCGCGCTGGCCGCCGGCAATACCGTGGTCGCCAAACCCGCCGAAACCACGCCGCTCACCACCCTGCGCATCGCCGAGCTCTTCGCTGCGGCTGGCCTGCCCCCCGGCGTGTTCAACGTCGTCACCGGCAGCGGCCCGGTCGCCGGTGAGGCCCTGGTGAGCCACCCCGCCGTACGCCGCGTCGCCTTCACCGGCGGTACCGAGACCGGCCGGCGGGTGATGGCGCTCGCCGGCCCGCGCTTCAAGCGCGTCTCGCTCGAACTTGGCGGCTCCGACCCGGTGATCGTCTGCCCCGACGCCGATCTTGACGCGGCCGTGAAGGGGGTGGTGATCGGGCGCTTCTTTAATGCCGGCCAGGCCTGTCTCGCTGCCAAGCGCGTCTATGTCTTCGCGGAGATTTACGACCAGTTCGTCGAGCAACTGGTGGCCCGTGTGCGGCGCTATGAACTCGGTCCCGGCTGGACGAAGGCCGCCAGGCCGAATGTGCGCATGGGTCCGCTCAATGCCCCCGCCGTGCGTGATACGCTCTCCGCCCAGCTCGCCGACGCCACGGCCCGTGGCGCGCGGGTGCTCTGTGGCGGCGGTGTGCCGCCCGAGCCGGAGCGTGGCTTCTACTTTGCCCCCACCGTGGTGGCCGACGCACCCCACGACAGCCGACTGGTGCAGGAGGAGGTCTTCGGTCCCATCCTGCCCGTCTTCCGCGTTGCCTCGCTGGACGAGGCCATCCGGCTGGCCAACGACTCGGCCTACGGCCTTGGCTCCAGCATCTGGACGAGCAACGTGAAGTGGATCCACCGCGCCGCCCATGAGCTCGACGCGGGCATGACCTGGGTCAATCAGCTGCACTATGGCTACGACGAGTTGCCCTTCGGCGGCTTGAAGGATTCGGGGATCGGCCGCGAGCATGGCCCCGAGGCGATCGAGTACTATCTGGAGACCAAGTCGGTGGTGGTCGGTGGCCTTGGCGAGTGAACGATGAAGAGTCGGCGGCCAGCAGAGTTCCTGCCAGCTGCCAGGAGAGGATGTATCATGATCGAGTACACGACCGAGGGGCCGATCGGCTACCTGACGTTCAACAACCCGCCGGCCAACAGCTACGCGATCGAGTTCATGGAGGAGCTCGGCGAGCGGGTGCAACAGGTTGCCGCCGATGAGGGGGTGCGGGTCGTGATTGTGCGCAGCGCGCTTGAGCGCTTCTTCTCCGCCGGCGCCGACATCAAGGCCTTTACCAGCAACTCGCCTGAGCAGAATCTGGAGATGGTGCGCACCGCCCACGTCAGCCTGGGCTTGATCGCCCGCACCCCCAAGCTGTTTATCGCCCAGATCGGTGGCAACGCTCTCGGCGGCGGCCTGGAGATCGCCCTGGCCTGCGATCTGCGCTTTGCTGGCGAGGGCCAGTACGCGGTTGGGTTACCCGAGGCCACACTGGGCCTGCTCCCCGGCAATGGCGGTACCCAGCGCCTCCCGCGCCTGATCGGCGTGGCCAGGGCCCTCGACCTGATGGTCACCGGGCGCCGGCTCTCGCCGCGCGAGGCCTTCGAGCTCGGCATCTTCGACCGGCTCTTCCCGGTCGATGAGCTCGCGGCCCAGACCCGCGCCTACGCCGAGGCGATCGCCCACGGCGCCACCCGGGCGATCGGCGCGATCAAGCTGGCGGTGATGCAGGGCAAGGACAAGAGCCTGGAGGAGGGCCTTGCTCTGGAGCGCGAGCTGCTCGCCCCGCTCTTCCGTGGCGAAGAGGCCCGCGAGGGCTTCCAGGCCTTCGCCGAGAAGCGCAAGCCGGTCTACTACCGTCCCGCCGAGTAGCCTCCATCGAATTGTACGAACGAAAGGTTCGCCGATGTCGCCCCCCGCCCGCCAGCTAGCACTCCTCCGTAGCACCTACAAAGTCATGGGCCTCAGGGGGGTCGGCCAGCTCCCACTCCAGGAGGTCGCCGACGACGCCGGGGTCAGCAAGGCGCTCCTGCTCTATCACTTCAAGACCAGGGAGAGTCTGATCCTGGCCACCCTGGAGTGGGTCCTGGGCCGCGTCGCCCGCCGCATCCGCGACGAGATTGCCCACGTTCCCACCGCCGAGGCCAGGGTCGAGGCGATGATCGACACGATCTTCATCCGGCCCGACCTCAACCGCCACTTCTACCTCGTTTACTGCGATCTGCTCAGCCACGCGGCTCGCCACGACGCCTTCAGTGCCCTGGCCAACACCTTCCACGACACGGTGAACCAGATGTACGCCGACGTGGCCGCCCTCGGGATGCGCGAGGGCGTCTTTCCGCATCGTGATCCGGAGGTGGCCGCCGTGGCGGTGCGGGCCCTGATCGATGGTACGTTTTTGCAGTGGATTCTCGAGCGCGACTGGGAGGGCACCCACGCGCGCTACCGCGAGCAGTGTAAGCAGGCCATCCTGGCCTACCTGCGCAGCGGCTGACCTTGGAGGCACGAATGCCCACCGAGCTGATCGCGGTGCTCGGCGCCGGGACGATGGGAAGCGGGGTGGCCCAGGCCGCTCTCGCCGCTGGCTATACCGTGGCGCTCTACGATGTCAGCCCGGCCGCCCTCGACCGTGCCCGCGAGCGGATCGCCGCTGGTCTGAGCAAGCAGGGCCACGCTGCCGCGGCCGATCACCTGCGCTGCGTGGCCGACCTGGCCGCGATCAGTGGTGCCGGGATCGTGGTCGAGGCCGCACCCGAACGCCTGGAGCTCAAGCAGGAGTTGCTGCGCCAGGCCGCCGAGCGCTGCCCGCCGCCGGCAGTCATCGCCAGCAATACTAGCTCACTGCCGATAGTCGCCCTCGCCGCTGCCTGTCCTGCCCCGTCGCGGGTGGCCGGGCTGCACTTCTTCAACCCGGTCCACCGCATGGCCCTGGTCGAGCTGATCCGTGCCCCACAGACCGATGCGGCGACCATCGCCGTGCTGCGCCAGTTCGGTGAGCGCCTGGGCAAGACGGTCGTGCTCGCCCGCGACACGCCCGGCTTCATCGTCAACCGCGTCGCCCGGCCCTTCTACGGTGAGGCCCTGCGGCTCCTCGGCGACGGCGCCGCCTCTGCCGCGACAATCGACGCGATCCTTGAGCGGGCCGGCCAGTTCCCCCTTGGCCCCTTCGCGCTGATGGATTTGATCGGGGTTGACATCAACTACGCGGTGACATGCTCGGTCTACGAGCAGCTGTTCCACGAGCCTCGTTTCCGGCCGCACCCAATCCAGCGCCAGCTGGTGCTGGAGGGCGCCCACGGCCGCAAGAGCGGGCGCGGTTTCTACGATTACCACGACGGTCGCACGCCCTCGCGTCCCGCCACGCCCCCGGCCCCCGGCATCAGTGGCGCGGTGATGCTCACCTCCGGTAGCTGGGCGTCCACCCTGGCCGGGCTCTGTGCGGCCGCCGGCCTGCGTATGCTCCCCCTCGTCGACAAGCCGCCGGACGATCTACGCGCCGCCATGGTCGTCGCCGGGCGCGACGAGGGCGCAGCCGAGCTGGTACACCACCTTGACCGCTCGCTCGGTCCGCGCGTCCCCATCCTGGCCCAGGCCGTTGACATCACTCTTGGCGAGCTCGCCCAGCACCTGCGCCACCCCGAGCGCCTCGTAGGCTTCGACGGACTGTTCACCACCGGTGCGCTCACCCTGGCCGCCACGCCGATCCTGGCCGCCGCGCCTCGCGCCACAGCTGAAGAACTGGCGTGGGGGCTCGGCCTGGTTCCTCTCTGGGTCGCCGACACTCCGGCGCTGGTGGTACCGCGGGTGGTTGCCCAGCTGGCCAACGAGGCCGCCTTCGCCCTCGGCGAGGGTATCGCCGACCGTGAGGCGATCGACACCGCCATGTGTCTGGGCACCAACCACCCGGTCGGCCCGCTCGCCCGCGCGGGGGCGCTGGGCTACGCCCGCGTCGCCGCCATCCTCGACCACCTCCGGGCCACCACCGGCGAGGAGCGCTACCGCGTCGCTCCGGCCCTTCGCCGCGCGGCTCAATTCGGCATCCTCACCCCCTGATCCGTACCGCTCTTCTCCCTGTCCGGCCAGCGTTACATCGAACCCGGATCGGGTGCAAGACGTTGGGTTGCGAAGGGGCCGTAGGCCCCTCGGCGCCGCCCTGCCAATGCGCATCATCAAGCCGGACATGATAGAACACTCGGAACGGACCCACGGTATTCCTCCGTCGATGTTGATCCGATGGCAGCGGGTGTGGCGCCCAGGCCGGGCCTGATCATCCTCTCGCCGGCCACCGCATCTACTGGCGCTGGTCGATGCCAACCTGCCGTAGATCGGGCCAGAGCCCCAGGGCTGCGGTGAGCAGCGCCCCGGTGGCAAGCAGCCCCCCGCCAAGGTACGGAGCGGGGGGACCGGCCAGGTCGAAGAGCAGGCCGGCGATGGCTGGCCCGAGCACGAGGGTGAGGCTGAGGAGTGCCTGCATACCACCCATCACGGCGCCCTGGCGTCCCTCGCCCGCCCGCCGGGAGACGAGGCTGGTCAGGGCGGGGATGGCCAGCCCTGTGCCGACTGCCAGGAGCCCCACAAGCGGGTAGAGCGCCCAGCCCGCCGGGGCGAGCGCGGTGAGGCCCAGGCACCCGGCCATGGTGGCCAGGCCGCCGAGCACCAGCAGCGGCTCGCCCAGAGCTGGTTGCAGGCGGCCGATCAGGAGCGCCTGGGTGAGTACCGCGCAAAGGCCCACAAACGCGAAGAAGACCCCGTTCTCCACGCTGTCCCAGCCGAAGCGCGCGTTGCTGTAGAGCGGAAAGTTGCTCTGCAGCCCGGCGAAGGCGAGATTCAGCAGCACGATCGCTAGCAGGAGTGGGCGCACGTCGCGCACGGTGGCGGCCTGGACGATCGGCCCGAGCAGGTTCCCGGGCCGGAGGGGCTGGCGCGCGCGGCGTTCGACCGGGAGCGACTCCGGGAGTAGCAGCAGGCCATAGATCCCGTTGAGCAACGCCAGGCCGGCGGCAAGGAGCGCCGGCACGCCGAGCCCGAAGCTGCTCAGCAGCCCGCCGGCGGCTGGCCCGAGCATGAGGCCCAGACCGAAGGCCGCGCCGATCAGGCCAAGACCCCGGGCGCGGTCCTCGGGCGGCGTGCTGTCGGCGATGTAGGCCTGGGCGGTGGGGATGCTGGCGCCCGCCGCGCCGCCGAGGGCCACGGCGAGGAAGATCAGCGGCAGCGAGCGGAGAGTCGCGGCTACGGCCAGCAGCGCGTAGGCGCCACCCGCTCCCAGCACGCAGCCCACCAGCACCGGGCGCCGGCCCACCCGGTCGGAGAGGGCGCCGAGCACCGGGGCGAGCACAAGCTGGGCCACGGCGTACAGTGAGCTGAGCAGGCCCACCAGCAGCGCGCTCTCGGAGCGCTCGCGCACCATAAACGGTAGCAGCGGCACGATCATGCCGTAGCCCAGCATGTCGAGAAAGACGCAGATGAAGACGATCAGCAGCGGCGAGCTGCGGCGGAGGCGGGCAAACACGGCGCTCACGGCCGCGCAACCTCGCGGATGAGCCTCCGGGCCTCGGCGGCCACCGCCACGCTCAGGGGGCCACCCGAGGCCACGATCGGTGTCCCAAGCTGGACCCGCACCACTGTGCGCCGCAGCCGGGGGACGGCCAGTTGCAGGATCGCGGCAAGCCACTGCCGGTCGGCCGGGGTGCGGCGCAGGCGTAGCAGCGGGTGGCGCAGGGCCCCGGGGGCGAGCACCCCGCCGACGATCGCGGGCAGCACGGTCACCTTGTCCGCCAGGCGGGCCAGGGTGTCTACACTGGTCGACCAGTGCGCCACGCTCGCCGCAGCCCCGGGCAGGCGCAGCGGATCGGGCTCGATCCGGCCAGCCGGGAAGCTGAGCAGGGCCCCCCCGGAGCGCAGGTGGCGGGCGGCCATACGCAGAGCTGCCGTGCGGGCGGCGGGTGTTGTGCCCACCGGGATGAGGTGGGCGGCGATCCCGGGTAATGCCCTCAAGAAGGGCCGCGTGATTGCAAGCACCCGCAGGTCGTTGCGGGGGATAGCCGCAAAGAGCGCCGCTGCGTCGAGCAGGCCCGGGTGGTTCGCTACCACCAGCAGCGGGCCACGGGCTGGGGGTGGCGGGCCGCGCAGCTCGAGGCCCTGGCTCAGACGCCCGCAGATCCAGGCGCCCCCCGCCGCAAGGCCCTCAGCGGCGACCCGTGCGTCGAGCTCGAGCATCTGGCGCGCGAAGCGCCGGGCAGGCCAGCGGCAGGCCAGTTCGGCCAGGCTACGGAGTGGCACGCCGGGGCGCAGGCCGAAGGCGCTGAGCATATCGGCGATGTTCAGCCAGGTAAGGTCGGCCAGCGCGGCATCGCCCGGGGCCGCCTGAACCCGCGCTGGCGGCGCCGGGGCCAGCGTGGCGAGGTAAGGCATAATCGAGATGGGTGAGCCGGCCAGCAGTGCCAGACGGATGTGCGCGGAGACTCGTTCCATGATAGCACAGCGCGCGCCGGCCCTGTGTTACAATATCTGGCGAACCCCCCTGCTGAGGAGCGCATGCATGCCCACGGTGATCATCAATGATGTGGCGTATGAGGCCAGGCTGGGCGAGCGGCTGCTAAATATCGCCCGTCGCAACGGGGCCCACATCGGCTTCGTCTGCGATGGGAACGGCATCTGCCAGACGTGCCAGTGCCGGGTGCTGGCAGGCGCCGGCCAGCTCAGCCCACCCAGCGAGGCCGAGCGGATCTGGATGCCTGAGCGCCGTCTTGCTGAGGGGCATCGCCTCGCCTGCCAGGCCGCGCTGCGCGGCCCTGGCCCGGTCGAGCTGATCACGAAGGCCGAGGAGTTGCGCCGTCAGACCCTCGATGTCGTCGCTCCGCCCCGTGATGCCGACAGGCGGGATTATCTCGAGCCCCTGCTCGACAATCTGGTGCGTATGAGCGTGGACCAGCTGGCCCGCTATCCCTGGAATGTGCTAGCCACCGTGGGCCGTGTGGGGGTGGGCCGCTTCCTCTTCCCCTGGCGCGACGTGGAGCGCTGGGCCGAGGACGGTGCCCTGGTTGCCCGCCGAATGGTCGCCGGCCCGCCTCGCGCCGCCGCCTTGCCTTCCCCCACCGACCCGCGTGAGGAGGCGGTGATCGAGGCCGCCCGCAGCCTGCGCCGTGCGCGTGCCGCTGCCCGCCGTTCCTCGTGAGTATGGGCGCAACGCCCTTTTCAGGAGCCCGGCGTGAGCATTGAGCCCCTGCGCATGATCGTCGCCGGCGCCGGTGGAATGGGTCGCGCCTGGCTGCGTACCCTGGCCGCCGACCCGCGCTGGACGGTTGCGGCCCTGGTCGATACGTCGGCCGAGGCGCTCCACGCGGCTGGCGAGTCCTTCGCTGTGCCCGTAGAGCGCCGTTTCGCCAGTGCCGCCGAGGCGCTAGAGCGGGCGCCTGCCGATGCCATCCTCGTTGCTACAACGCCCGAGACCCACCACGCGATCATCGTGCCGGCCCTTGAGCGTGGCATGCCGGTGTTTAGCGAGAAGCCCCTCACCGCCACGCTCCCCGAGGCGGTAGCTGTGCTTGCCGCCGCTCGCCGCAGCCGCGCCCCCCTGATGGTTGGCCAGGGCCGCCGCTGGCTCCCCCACATCGTCGCCCTGCGCGAGGTGCTCCAGGGCGGCCTGATTGGCGAGCCCGGCTACCTCACCTGCCAGTTCCGCATCCCCTTCCGCTTCGGCGGCTGGCGCGATGCCATGCCCGAGGTGCTGCTGGAGGATATGGCCATCCACCATTTCGACGCCATACGCTTCGTCACCGGTCGCAACGGCGCCCGCGTCTTTGCCCACAGCTTCCGCCCCGCCTGGAGCTGGTTCCAGGGCAACGCCTGTGCTGGCGTCGAGTTGCTGCTGGAGGGTGGGTTGCCGGTGAGCTACTTCGGCAGCTGGGTGGCCCGTGGCCCCCGTAGCTCCTGGGACGGCGAGGTGATCGTGGCTGGCGCCGAGGGCGCCCTGCTGCTGCGCGACGATGAGAGCCTCTGGCATTACCCGGGCGAAAGCGAGACGCCCCGGCAGCTTGTGGTGCCCCCGCTGGAGCCGGTCGGGCTCGCCCGTGGCCTGGATTGCTTCACCCGCGCGGTGCGCGGTGAGGCCCCGCCCGACCCGGACGGTGAGGATAACATCCACAGCCTCGCTATCACCTCCGCCGCTGTTGCCTCCGCCCGCAGCGGCCTGCCCGTGGATGTCGCGGCCCACTTGCACGAGGCGGGATGGCGCCCGATCTAAACGGTGTCGAAAGCCCGGCTGTGGTACCATCGCGCGTACGAACCAGCAACCAGGAATCTGGAGAACGGCAGGTGCAAGGCGTTCTGACGCGCCCCAGACCGCCGCAGATAGCTCGGCCTTTCCGAGAAGTGCTCTCATCCCTATGCAGTTAGGCCTCTTCCACGAGATCCGCCCCGGCGACGACCTGCCCCGCCTGACCGATCAGGTGGCCGCTATGGGGTTCGCCTCGCTCCACGCCCACTTTCCCGCCGGCTGCGACGAGGCGCTGGCTCGCCGCCTGAGCCGTTCCTGTGCCGGCAGTGGTCTCGCCATCGCCGCCGTCTCTGGCTACGCCAATCCTCTGCGGCCCGACGAGGCCCCCATGGGCTTCACGCTGGCGCAACTCGCCAGCCTGATCGCGTTGCTCCCCCTGCTCGACACGCGCCGGGTGGTGAGCTGGAGTGGCACCTACGGCGCTGGCCTCTTCGACGATCACCCGGACAACCGCACTCCGGCGGCCTGGGAGGTGTTGCACCGCAGTGTGGACGAGCTCTTTCCGGTGCTGGAGGCCGCCGAGGCCGTGCTCGTGATCGAGCCGCTCTTCGCCCACGTCCTCGATGGCCCGGCGCGCCTCGTCCGCTTCTGCGAAGAGGCCAACTCGCCCTACCTGCGGGTGGTCCTCGACCCACCGAATATGCTGCCGCCCGACACCTGGGCTCGCCAGGCCGAGCTGATCGCCGCCGCGGTCGATCTTCTCGCACCCTATGTCGGGCTCGTGCATCTTAAGGATATGCGGCTGCAGGACGGGCGGCTCGATCTGCCCGGGCCCGGCCAGGGCGTGCTCGACTACCCGGCCTTCTTCGAGGCCCTGGCCCGCGCTGAGATCAGCGCCCCCGCGATCGTCGAGCATGTGACGCTTGCCCAGGCTCCTGCCGCCCGGCGCTTCGTACTCGCTCAGGCGGCGGCTGCCCGCCTGTAGGCGTTTGCCCGGCGCCACGCCCACAGACATCCGCTCAGCGCCCCCGGTCGCCGCTGCGGGCCGCGTACAGGGTGAGGTAGCCGAGCAGCAGGAAGCAGGCGAAGAGCCCGCTGACACCCACCAGCCGGGGATAGGCCGCCGGGTCGCTGAGCAGGGCCACCAGCTCGGTCGCCAGCGACCGTGGGCTCGTTAGCACGTCCCAGGAGTTCCAACGCAGGAATCGCCCCATATAGATCCCCAGGCCGCTCAGGCCCACGCAGCTGAGCACGAAGCCCCAGGCCACGGCAGAGCCGAGCCGCGCCCGCACCAGTTCCTGCATCACGTGGAGTGAAGCCACCCCCAGCAGGCAGCCCGACCAGGCAAAGGCCAGTAGGGTGCCAACGTCGTACCACCACACAAAGCCCATGCGTGGCAGATGGACGAAGTCGGTCATGATGTATGGCGCGTTCGGCAGGAACAGCAGCCAGACGGCTCCCGCGATCAGCGTGCCGGCCCCGATGCGGGTGCGCCCCACGGTCCAGTGCTCGGCGTAGAGGGCGGCGATGTAGGGTACCCAGGCCAGAAAGAGGTTCCAGAGTAAAAAGCGGAAGCCTCCGGCGCCCATTGCCTCGCGGGCGAAGAGCAGCACCACGGCCAGGGCACTGGCGGCGAGGCTGGGGTAGAAGAGACGGGTGGCGAGGTGGCGGTGAGCCCTGGCGAGGGGAAACATCGGCTGGCCTCCTGGCGTACAATTGGGCGGCGCACCGGTAGCGCGCCCGTGGTACGATCATGCTGTACCGCACCGGAGCAGCGCGACGGCCTGAGGACAGCATCTCGCACACCCGGGCCGCCGTGCCCGCGCACCCGAGTGCTTGACGCGCCCGGTATCCTGAGGCCATGACGCACCCCATCCCACCCGCTGTCGCCCGCCTGAGCCCCCTGCTCCTGCTCGTTCTCTTCACGCTGCTCCCCTACGGCTGGTTCGCTCAGCACTGGCCATGGCTCGACGCTGTGGCCAGCTGGCTCTTCGCCACCGAGGCCGCCCATGCGGTGGGCCACGCCCTGAGCTTTGGCGCTCTGGGAGCGGCGCTGCTCACCGTCTTCCCGGCCTTGTGCGCGCGCCCGGGGCTCTACCTCGCCATCGTGCTCGCCGTGGCGCTTGGCCAGGAGGGGCTGCAACTGCTCTACAAAGGCCGGGGCGTGATCGTGAACGACATGACCGATCTCGGCACCGACATGGTGGCCGCCGTGGTTGTGCTCGCGCTCATGCGGGCGGCCGCGCGAAACCGGCCGGAGGCCCTATGATCACGCTGCTGGTGGTTGAAGATCACGACCGACTGCGCCCCGCTCTTGTGGCCGGGCTGGAGGCGACCGGCGCCATCCAGGTTACGGGTGCCTGTAGCAGCGGCGAGGAGGCCCTGGCGCACTGCCTGGAGGCCCCGCCCGACGCCGTGCTGATGGATGTGCAGCTCGCCGGAAGCTGGAATGGTGTTGAGGCCGCCGTGGCGCTACGGCGCGAGTTCCCGCGACTGCCGGTGATCTTCTACTCCATCCAGGACGACGATGCCTACTACCGGGCCTTCCGGCGGGCCGGCATTTTGAGCCACTACGCCTATGTCCGCAAGTCGAACTACTTGCTGCCCCAACTGCTTGTGCCGCTCATCCGCGACGCGGTTGCCGGGCGCAGTTACATCGACCCGGAGATCGAGTCGCGGGTCCAGGAGGTGAGCCGCAAGGATGAGCGCTCGCCCATGGCGCTGCTGGAGCCCTCGGAGCAGCAGGTGGCCCGGATGCTTGCCGCCGGCATGAGCAATGAGCAGATCGCCGCCCGGCTTGGCTTCCGCGACAAGCGTACGATCAGCCGTACCAATGGCCAGATCTACGCCGCCTGGGGCCTGGCCGACACCGCCGCCGACGAGAAGATCGCTCGCACGCGCGCCGCGCTGATTGTCCAGTCGGGCCGCCTGCTGCGCTGGGCCGATGATGGCACGCCCCTCGTTGAGGATGAGCGTGGCGCATGGGTGCCGTATGAGCCCTGAACGGATCCGCCACGCAAGCGGTGGGCGGCGCCGCATCCCGGCTCCCGGCGGAGGCAGACGCATCGGATGACCTACCGCATCCTCACCCTGCTCGATTGGGCGCTGATCAGCGCCTCGCTCTTCAACACCGTGGCCTTGCTCTGGCTCGGCCTGACGGTGCTGCTCAACGCTGAGCGGCGCAGCTGGGGCACCTGGGTGGCCGGTGGGGGGTTGCTGGTGGGCGCGGCGTTCTTTGTGGGCCACACGGCGGTAGTTGGCCGCATGATCGGCACCTTCTCCGGCGAGATGGAGCTCTGGTGGCGGATCGGCTGGCTGGTGCTTGTGGGCGCGCCCTACCTCTGGTACCTCGTGATGGCCTGGTACAGTGGGGCGCTGCGGCGCCCGGCCGCCCGCCGCCTGCTGGCCGGGGTGAGCCTGGTGGGGCTCTGCGCGGTTGCGCTCCTGCTCTTTGCCGACCCGCTGCCGAGCTACGGCGATGTGCTCACGCGGAGCCCGGCACCGCTCTTCGCCGCTGGCCCGCTCCCCGCCGTCGCCTTGGTCTACCCGGTCTTCAGCGTCTGCTGCTCGCTGCTCGCCCTGGGCGTGCTGCGCCATCCAGCCGATACCGACCGCTTCATGGGCGAGGAGGCACGTCGGCGGGCCCGGCCCTGGCTGGTCGCGGCGACGGTGGTCCTGCTGGCCGTGAGCTTTGCTGTGGGCGCCGCAGCGGCCTGGGTGCTGCAACAGGTGCGTCAGGGCGATCTGCCTGGCCTCAGTGCCCGGGTGCTCAGCGCAATCATGCTCTTCGACCTCGCCGTCTCGCTGCTGGTGGCCACGACCGTGGTGCTGATCGGCCAGGCCGTGGTGGCCTATGAGGTCTTTACGGGCAAGGCTCTGCCCCGTGGCGAGTTGCGCCGCCAATGGCGGCGCGCGTTGCTGCTGGCCGCCGGCTACGGGCTCGCGGTGGGCTGGAGCCTCTCGGGCGCCGGGATCCCGGAGTTGCCGATCTACCAACTGCTGCTCGCCACCGTGCTGATGACCGCCTTCTTCGCGTTGCTCGGCTGGCGTTCCTTCGCGGAGCGTGAGCGGGCGTTAGGGGGCCTGCGCCCCTTCGTTAGCGGCGAGCGGCTCTTCGAGGGGCTGCTGCGGCCAGGTGCTTCAGCCGGCGATTCCGCGCTGCCCTTCCGCGCGCTCTGTGGCGAGTTGCTCGGTGCAAGCAGGGCCTACCTGATCCCCCTCGGCCCGCTGGCCCCGCTCGCCGGCCCGCCCCTCGCCATGCCATCCGGCGCCGAGCCGCCCGCCCTGGCCGCCGCCACACTCGTGGCCGCGCTCCCGAGCCCGCCACCGCTCTGCGTGCCCGTAGACCCCACCGCCCACGCCGGGGCTGTCTGGGCCGTCCCGCTGCTGGGCGAGCGGGGCCTGATCGGCCTGCTCATGCTCGGCGAGAAGCGCGACGGTGGCCTCTACACTGCCGAGGAGATCGCTCTGGCACGCGCCGCCGGCGAGCGCCTGGTGGATGGCCAGGCCGCGTCCGAGATGGGCCGCCGCCTGGTGGCTCTGCAGCGGCGGCGCCTCGCCGAGGGCCAGGTGCTCGACAGGCGCGCCCGCCGCTTGCTCCACGACGAAGTGCTGCCTCGGCTGCACGCGGGAATGCTCGCTCTTGCCGCGCCTGCTCCGGGCCGGGCCGGGGGGCCGCTCGGTGCACCTGAAGCCGATACACGGGAGGCCGAGCTCATCGCGCTGCTCGCCGATGTCCATAAGCAGATCTCCGACCTGCTCCACGACCTGCCACCGGTTGCTGGCCCGGAGCTTGAGCGCCACGGCCCCCTCGGCGCGCTGCGCCGCGCCGTGGAGCGTGAATTGCCCGACGCCTTCGATGACGTCTGCTGGGCCATCGCGCCCGATGCGGAGGCCGCCGCGCGCACCCTGGATCCGCTGGCCGCCGAGACGCTCTACTACGCGGCCCGTGAGGCCGCCCGCAATGCCGCCCGGCACGGTCGCGGCGCCAACCCGGCCCGCCCGCTGCGCCTGGCGGTGTCGGCGGCATGCCGCTCGGGGCCAGGGCGCCCGCCGGCGCTGGAGGTCTGTGTCGAAGACGACGGCGTCGGTATCGCGCCGGGGCGTGGCCCCACCAGCGCCCAGCCGGTTGCAAAGGCCGTGAGCGGCGCGGGGCTCACCCTGCATAGCACCCTGCTCGCAATCCTCGGCGGCGCCCTGGTGGTGGAGAGCGCGCCCGGTGGGCCGAGCCGGGTACTGGTAAGTGTGCCGCTGGAGTTGGTGCCTCCCGACGCCACCTACCCGACCGGGTAGGCGAAAACCGCCCCCCCGTGCCGTCCGCCAGGGGACCAGGGGCCGTATACTCGACACTATGGACCAGCGGCCGATCATCCTCAGTGTCGTCGGCGATAGCGCAGCGGGGAAAACGACGCTCACCGCTGGCATCGCCTCCATCCTCGGCCCGGGCCGGGTTGTCACCCTGTCGCTCGACGACTACCACCGCTACGGCCGCGCCGAGCGCGAGGCGCTGGGCCTGACCCCGCTCCACCCCGACTGCAATCACCTTGATGCGATGGAAGCGCATCTGGCGAGCCTCGCCGAGGGCCGCCCGATCGTCAAACCCGTCTATAACCACCTCACAGGTGAGCCGGCGGGCAGCCAGGAGCTCGAACCCGCGCCGTTCATCATTGCCGAGGGTCTGCTCGGGCTGGCAACTCCGGCGCTGCGCGCGCCCGCCCACGTCAAAGTGTTCCTCGATCCGCCCGAGGCCTTGCGCGAGCAGTGGAAACTGCGGCGCGACAGCGTGTTGCGTGGCTACACCCCCGAGCAGGTTCGGGCTGAGATCGCCCGCCGGCGGGCCGATGCCGCCGAATTCATTCGGCCCCAGCGGGGCTGGGCCGACATTGTGGTGCGCTTCTTCCCGAGCGGCCATCCCAACCAGCTCAATGCGCGCCTGGTGCTCCGCCCTTCCCTCAGCTACCCCGACCTCAGCCGGGTGATCGCCGGCCAGCTCGGCCCCCCGGCCATGCGCCTGCGGGTGGGCCGCGATGATGGCCGACTCACCGAGATCCTCGAGATCGACGGGGCGCTCAGCGCCGCCCAGGCCGGCGCCGTCGAAGAGGTGATCTGGGAGCACCTCGCCGGCTTGCGCTACCTGCGCCCTGAGCAACTCGGCACGTACCTGGATGGTCGTGCCCTGCGCCAGAGTCACGCCCTCGGCCTGGTGCAGCTGCTGATCGCCTACCAGCTTCTGCTGCGCACTACCGTCAGCGCCTGACCCCGCGTGCATGAGGGCAGCCCCAGCGACCCATGGAGTGTCGTTCCCGCGCCGGCGGGCACCTGGCCTCTGCGGGCAACCGGCCCCGCCCCCTGGACGCCCGCGTGCGCGGGCGTGACACCAACGCCCGAGTGTCGTTCCCGCGAAAGCAGGCACCCGGCGCCTCTTAGCCGCGCGTTTCACGCCATGGTACGCGGGGGGTGTCGGATGTTCCGGCACGCCCACCATCGCTTGGCGCGATCCACCTGGTGCTATACTCTCTTCCGTACCCAATCGCCCGCTGCGCCAGCACCGCGATCAGGGCGCCGAACTGTGACCCGCCCTGCGGCAGGAAGCGCGCCCTTTTGGAGAGGAGACCAGGCCATGGATGACACCGGCCGGTATGAAGGTATGCTCGCGGAAACGATCGTCCTTCCGGGCCATCGGGGCGAGCTGATCAACGCCTACTTCGCGCGCCCACTGGGTCCCGGGCCTTTTCCCGCTGTGATCCTCATCCATCATATGCCAGGCTGGGATGCGTGGTACCGCGAGGCTACCCGTAAATTCGCCCATCACGGCTATCTCGCCCTCTCGCCGAACCTCTACTTCCGCGCCGGGCACGGCTCGCCTGAGGACGTGGCCGCCAAGGTGCGCGCTGCGGGCGGTGTGCCCGACGACCAGGTGCTCGGTGATGTCGCCGGGGCTCTGAGTTACCTCAAGGCCCTCCCGCTCAGCAGCGGGAAGGTGGGAGTCTTCGGCACCTGTTCCGGCGGGCGCCACGCCTTCCTGGCCGCCTGCCGGGTGCCCGGCTTCGCCGCCGCCGTGGATTGCTGGGGCGGCCGCGTGGTGATGACCCCCGCTGAGTTGACCCCGAACCAGCCCGTTGCGCCGATCGACTACACCGCCGATCTCAGCTGCCCGCTGCTCGGAATCTTCGGGGCCGAGGACCAGAACCCCACGCCCGCCCACGTGGCACGGCTCGAAGAGGAGTTGAAGCGGCACGGCAAACGCTATGAGTTCCACATGTACCCCGATGCCGGCCACGGCTTCTTTTACTACGACCGGCCGAATTACCGGCAAGCCCAGGCTGTGGACGGGTGGAAGAAGCTTTTTGCGTTTCTGGCGGCCCACCTGGCGTGAGGACAGGGGAACACAGGGGACAGGGGAGAGGCCATAGATGTGTACCATGATCGTAACCCGGGTAGGGATCGAAGGGACCGGCAAGGGGCCACAGGGATGGTTTACCCTGCGCGAGGCCAATGTGTCGTACGATCACCCCTTCGAGGCCCCGTTTGAGCACGCCCTGAACATCGATTTCGTGAATGAGTCCCTCGGCCCTGGTGCGCGGGTCGCCGTTGAGTTGAGCGTCGAGGCGGCGCGCACGCTCGTGGAGGCGATCAACGCTGTGCTCGCCCGCGCCGAGGCGGGCGGCTACCTGGAGCCAACGGCGTCCTCGCAGGGGCCAGCCGGGGCGTGAGGCTGGCCGGTACTTCCGGCCGGATGCCCTCTGCATTCCCAACCTGCCGGTGAGGCCCTCTGATGGCCGGCAGGCCGATTCGGGCTGCCTGTGATCACCACGGCGACGGAGTCACACGGCAGCGTACGGCGTCGGCTCCACCGGGATGTGAGTGAAGCTGCGGTACGCACATGGAGCACTGGCTCTGCCGTGTGGGGAGCGCAACCCTCACGTAGGCGAAAGGCCCGCGCGGAGCCCGTCGCGCCTCGCTTCCAGCGTGCCCCACAGCCGGGCCATGGCCCCCTGCCGCGCGCAGCGCTACCTCGGCCAAATGACGGATGACCGGTTGCCCGACCTGTGCTACCCTCCAGGGGTTGCCAGTATTCGCCGCACATCTGGGACTACGCCGAGGCTATCGCCATGGGTTCGCCTGCTGCCCAGTACCGCCATCTCATGCGCACCTACCTGGCGCCGCTGTGGGGGTGGCTTGCCCTGCTCGCGGCCCTGATGCTCGTCCATCTGGCGCTGCAGCTCGGCCTGCCGCGCGTGGTGCAGGCCTTCATCGACAGCGCGACCGGCGGCGGTGAGCTGCGGGCCCTGCTCTGGATCGGCGTGGCCTACCTTGCGGTGGCGATCGGCCAGAACATCGTGCTCGTCGGCTGGCAGTATGTGGCCCAGAACGTCGGCCTGCTTGCCACGAACCGCATTCGGGTGGACCTGACGCGCCACTGCCTGCGGCTCGATATGGGCTTCCACAACGCGCGTACCCCCGGCGAGCTGATCGAGCGCCTCGATGGCGACGTGGCCCGTCTGGAGAACTTCCTGTCGCAGTTCGTCGTGCAGATCGTGCTCAACGGCCTGCTGCTGGCCGGGGTGATCGTCTTCTTGCTGTTGATCGACTGGCGGGTTGGTCTGCCGAGCGCGGTGAGTGTGCTGGCTGCCATAATCTTTGCCCGGGCGCTGATGAGCCCCCTGGCGCGCTACAGCATCCGCGAGCGCCAGGCCAGCGCCGAGCTGTTCGGCCTGATCGAGGAGCGTCTCTCCGGTACCGAAGACATCCGCGCCAATGGGGCGGTGGCCTATGTGCTGCGCCGGCATATCGAGCGCGCGCGGGCCCTCTTTCGCATCAGTGTGCTGCGGGCGCTACTTGGTGTCCTTAGCTGGCGCACGATGAACGCGGCGATTACCATCGGCGGGGTCCTCTCGCTGGTGATCGGCGCGCTCCTCGCCCTCGATGGCGCGCTGACGGTCGGCCAGGTGTACGCTATCTTCGCCTACACCACGATGCTCAGCCATCCGGTCGAGGAGCTCCTGCGCCAGCTCGACGACCTGCAACAGGCGACCGCGAGTATCGTCAGGGTGCAGCAACTCTTCGCCACCACGCCCCGCGTCGCCGACCCCGACCAGCCGGTCGCGTTGCCCGACGGGCCACTTATGCTAGAGCTGGACGGCGTGAGCTTTGGCTACCCCGACGATGATCTCGTGCTGCGGGATGTCTCGGTCGTGGTGCCCGCCGGTACGACGCTCGGCCTCCTGGGGCGCACCGGCAGCGGCAAGACAACCCTGACCCGGCTGCTGCTGCGCCTGTATGATCCGACGGCGGGCGCCGTGCGGCTGGGCGGCGTGGATGTCCGCCGGGTGCCGAACGCGGCCCTGCGCGCGCGGGTGGCGATCGTTACCCAGGAGATCCAGCTCTTCAGCGCGACAGTGCGCGACAACCTGACCTTCTTCGACTCGAGCATCCCCGACGCGCGCATCCTCGCGGCGCTCGACACCCTGGGCCTGGGCGACTGGGCGCGGGCTTTGCCTGAGGGTCTGGATACCACCCTCGCCGCTGGCGGCGGCGGGCTCTCGGCGGGGCAGGCCCAGCTCCTCGCCTTCGCCCGTGCCTTCCTGCGCGACCCCGGGCTGATCATTCTCGATGAGGCTTCTTCACGGCTCGACCCGGCAACGGAGGCTCGGCTCGAAGAGGCTCTGACCCGGCTGCTCCATGGGCGCACCGCAATCATCATCGCCCACCGTCTTGGCACCCTCGACCGTGTTGATCAGCTGATGATCCTCGAGGATGGCCGGGTGCAGGAGCGAGGCCGGCGCGCCGAGCTCGTGGGCGACCCGGACTCACGGTTTTCCCGGCTCCTACGGGCGGGCCTGGAGGATGCGCTCGCGTAGCGTCACGGTGGCACCGGTGGTGGGCCGTCGCGGCACGGCCCACGTCTCCGGCAGGAACCAGGCTCGGACAGGAAACAGCGCCCTATGGACACCGCATCGCACCCGACCGCCATGCGCTCATCGTGGTGGTACATCGGTCGCCTGATCGCCTTTCGACCGTGGCTCTACGTGCTCAGCTTCCTCGGCATCATCAGCTTCTACCTCTGGCCGCTTGCGACGGGGCTCTTCACCCGGCAGATCTTCGACCAGCTCACGGGTGAGGCGCCGCTCACCGGCGATCCTCGCGCCACCCTGTGGGCGCTGGCCGGGGTGCTGATCGGCCTGGCGGTGGCGCACACAGCTACGGCCCTGGCCTACCCCTTCGGCGAGAAGGCGATCATGCTGGTGGCCGATGCGCTGATGCGACACAACCTGCTGCGGAGCATCCTGCGGCGCCCCGGCGCCAGTGCCCTGCCGCCCAACTCCTCGCCGGGTGAGGCGGTGAGCCGCCTGCGCGACGACATGGAGCACATCAGCGTCTTCATGGCCTGGACGGCAGACCCGATCGGCCAGGTGCTTGCCTTCGGGATCGCCTTCCTCACCCTGGCGCGGATCGATCTAGGCATCACGGTGCTGGGGTTTCTGCCGCTCCTGCTGATCCTCGCCTTCGTCAACCTGCTGAACAACCGTATCCGGCGCTACCGCAAGGTCAATCAGGAGTCGATCGGGCGGGTGACGGGGCTGCTCGGCGAGCTGTTCGGTGCCGTTCAGGCGGTGAAGGTCGCCGGGGCCGAGGAGCCGGTGGTAGCGCACTTGCAGCGGGCCAACGAGCTGCGGCGGCTGGCGGCGCTGCGCGACCAGTTGCTCACCAATCTGATCAACGCCTTCTCCTTCGGCGCCTCCAACATCGCCACCGGGGTCCTGCTCATGTTGGCGGCCCGCTCGCTGCGCTCCGGCCAGTTCAGCGTGGGCGACTTCGCGCTCTTCGCATCCTACCTTAGCTGGCTGGCCTTCGTGATCGGCATGGTCGGCGGCTACGTGACGAAGTACCAGCAGGTGGGTATCTCGCTGCGACGCGCCGTCGAGTTACTTCAGGGCGAGCCTTCCACCTTGCTGACGCGGCCCGACCCCGATGTGCGCATGCGCGGCTCGCTGCCATTCGTTCCGGTGCCCCGAGCGCTGGGTGAGCCACTGCGCACGCTCTCCGTCTCCGGGCTGCGCTACCACTACCCAGGCAGCCGGCGCGGCATCGAGGGGGTTGACCTGCGCGTCGAGCGGGGCCAGTTCGTCGTGATCACCGGGCGGATCGGCAGCGGCAAGAGCACGCTACTGCGGGCGCTGCTCGGGCTGCTGACGCCCCAGGACGGCGAGGTGCGTTGGAACGGCCAGCCGATCGACGACCTGGCGGCCTGGATGGTGCCGCCGCAGGTGGCCTACACCCCTCAGGTGCCACGGCTCTTCAGCGAATCGCTGCGCGACAACCTGCTCATGGGGCTGTACGCCGAGGATGCAGGTGGCCCGATGCTGCGGGATGCCCTCTACCGGGCGGTGCTCGATCGCGACCTGCCGGCGTTGGAGCACGGTCTGGAGACCATGGTCGGCCCCCGTGGCGTGCGGCTCAGCGGCGGCCAGGTACAGCGCGCCGCCGCCGCGCGCATGTTCGTGCGCCAGCCGGAGTTGCTGGTATTCGATGACCTGTCGAGCGCGCTCGACGTGGAGACCGAGCAATTGCTGTGGGAGCGGCTCGACGCGCGGCGCAGGCTGGCCGGTGCCGGCACCGCAGCAGGATCGGCGGGAGGACTGGCCTCCATCACAGTTCTGGCCGTCTCTCACCGCCGGGCGGCCCTGCGGCGCGCCGACTGGATCGTCGTGCTGAAGGCCGAGCAGGTGGTTGCGCAGGGCCACCTGGACGATCTGCTCCGCACGAGCCCCGAACTGCGGGAGCTCTGGCGCGCGGAGAGCGATCACACCACCCGGTGACAGGCGCCCGGCTGCGGGGAGGTTGCGCCCGCTCGGGAGGACTGGAGCGCGTCAGACTGCCGTCTGCGCGCGATTTGCCGATTCCTGGTTCCCGGTTCCTGCGCGAAGACAAGGTTTGAGCCGGCTGTTCCGTTTGGTGACGCTCGGCGCGCGGGTGCGGCGGCCCTGTCCTCGTAGCTCTCTCCCGTGGACCCTTGCGGAAACGCGCCCTTTGCTCAGGCCGCCGCGTGGCTGTGGCTAGCCCGTTTGAGGAGACTAGTCACGGCTTGCTCCAGGGTAGCGTAGGTGGGCATGGTCAGGGAAATGCCGAGCGAGACGATCGTCTGGGCGACTTCAGGCCGGATGCCGACGAGTACCGCGCGCGCGCCGACAAGCCGCACACTGGAGGCAAGCTGGAGCAACTGCTGCGCGGTCGCCGTATCGATCATGGAAACGCTGGTAATATCGATAATCACGTCGTAGGCACGCCGCTCGACGATCTCCGCCAGGATGCGATCACCCACCATCTGCATGTGCTCACTTCCGCTCTGGCCGATCAGAGGCACCAGGATGACGCCAGCCATCACCGGGATGATCGGCGCCTCAAGCTGCCGGATCGTCGCCTCACGCTGGGCGAGCGCGGCGAGCGTGGATGAGAGCTCTCTGGCCCGCTGCTCACTCTCCTCGAACGCTGCTCGGAGCTCCACCGTCTGCTGTGCCACCTGCTCCTGGAGCGAGTCGCGGGCGGCGCGGAGCGCCACTTCCTGCTCCTGGGTGCGTGCCAGTTCTGCCCGGAGGGCCTCACGGAAGCTCACCACCATCACCAGCACGAAGATGGCGAGGCAGGCGTGGACGAACACATTGCTGAAGATCAGGCTGCGGTAGGTCTCAACGGGCAGGCCGGTATTGAGGTAGCCACTCGCCTCCAGGAAGCCGATCGCCGCAGCGAGGCCCACCGAGAGCAGGGTGATCGCGCTGCCGCCGAGCCAGCCGAGGAGCAGCCCGGCAAAGACGATCGAGGTGAGCATGGCCGCCAGCATGATCGAGGCGTAGACCAGCCCGCTCGCCAGGAGCCCGAGGGCCTGCACGGCAACGAGGCCGATCGCGATCAGCAGGACGGCTGCTTGAAACGAACCCCGGCGGGCGAGCCAGTAGCCGCCGATCGAGAGGGCCACCAGGCCGCCATACAGGCCAGCGGTGATCCCTGCCGCCTCGCCCAGTGCCATGCGCACAAACGAGACGAGGAGGCCCAGGCCGTCGAGGGCGCCAAGTGCAATGATCGTCGCAAAGAGGAGCGGATAGACCCGCCGTTGAAAGGGGTTGTCGGTCGGGGGAGGGAGCGAATGCCACCAGGCGCGGACGCGATCGGGCATGATCTTCTGCTGCATAAGAGCTCCCGTGGCGTGCCGGCAGGCTCGGCGGCCAAAACTGGTTGGCCCACGCGCCAGGGGTATGCCAGCGCGTGGGCCGCAGTGTGTTGGATCAGTTTCTGACGAGCGTTCCGCTGTAGGTGTCAACCTCCGACCCGGTGGCGAGATCGATCTGGCCTGTGACAGCCAGCGTGCCCGTGACCTTCCGATAGAACCTGGTGCCCGAGGTGAAGGTGACGGTGCTCGTGAGCTGGCCGTCGGTGAGTCGCACTCGCCCACTGACCGTGCCGCTCAGGGTGCCTCGGCGCGAGGTGATCGTGATCGTGCCAGTGTACACGGAGAAGGGTGTGCCGTCGGCCTCAACGACGATCTCGGAGGAGGTGATCACGACCTCGGTGTCGCCCTTGATGTCGCCAGTGGCGACCCCACGGGCGCAGAGCGTGCTGGGAGGTGGGCAGCTCTCCGGAGGCTGAATCTGCGTCCGGAACTCGCCCTGCACCATCCATGGCCGTGGCGCGGCGGCAACGCCAGTGGGAAGCAGCAGGCCGAGGGCGATGGTGCATACCATCAACAGAGCGGGCAGCAGGCGGGCGAGGAGCGGTTGGCGGCGATGCGGGGTCGAAGCGGTGTTCATGGCTGGTCGTACGTCCTTACCCTCTCTTGATCATCGCACACGGTGTGCCTCCCCACTGTGCAAGGCAGGGCGTAACCAGAGCATTACCACCGGGTGCTCGGAACGCGGTGGCGGCTTCCAAGGCACTCCTGGGCCTACTGGCTGGAGGTGTTCCGCACATACTACGTGGTGATGGGCCTCGGCGGCACGCCGGCAGTGCGCGCCGGCCTTGGCGCCGGCGCCGCCCTGCTGGGGCACGTCGTCCGCGTGCGCGACGGCGGGGCGCCCCAGGCGGTGGCCGACCTTGCCACCTTTGAGGTGGCCAACGATGTCGATGGCGCTGGCCCCGACAGCAATCCCTACGCGCTCGCGTTGCGCTCGGACCGGCTCTTCGTCGTCGATGCGGGCGCCAACACGCTCGACGCGGTCGATCGCGACGGGCGGGTGCAGGTCTCGGTGATGCTACCGGGACGTCTCGTGCCGGCCCCGCCGTTCATTCAGCCCCAGCCGCCCGGCGGCCAGATCCCTATGCAGTCGGTGCCGAACAGCGCCGCTGTCGGCCCGGATGGGGCGATCTACATCGGTGAGTTGACCGGCTTCCCCTTTCCGACGGGCGGTGCGAGGGTCTACCGGATCGGCGCCAACGGCGAGGCCGAGCTCTACGCGAGCGGCTTCACGAATATCATCGCGATCGACTTTGACCGCCAGGGCAACCTTTACGTGCTCGAGATCGCCAGGGACGGCCTCCTCGCCGCGCAGGCGGGGCCGCCCACCGGGCGCCTGGTGCGGGTAGCCAGGGATACCGGCGCCCGGACGGTACTCGCCGCCGAGGGACTGGTGGCGCCAGCCGGGCTTGCGGTAGACGACGACGCGATCTACATCTCGAACTTCGGCGTCTTCCCGGGTCAGGGACAGATCGTCCGGATCGATCGATCCTGACACAGGGCTCGTGGGGGGTGTCGTGCTCTATCACAGCCTGTCTGGTCGGGTGCATGACGTTGTGGTGCGAAGCGGCCTGCGACTACCCCGGACTCGCTCCCCTGCGGAGCGGGGCTGCCGCGCGGCGGCGGTGAGGCGGGGGTAGCAACGACGAGTTGTGGCGCTACGTACAGGCCCCGTGGTGAGTGCCACGGGGCCTGGTGTGTAAACCTCCCTGTGGGGTTAGGGCCTCTTCCTCCCGGGAGCACGGCGAACGCGCTAGGCTTGGGGGTGCACCTGCAGCTGTTGCGCCTCACCGTTGAGTGGAGGGAGCTCATGAGTGACCAGCACACGGCCCCGTTTCGCATCGCCATCAGCACTGGTGGCGGCGATGCCCCGGGTCTGAACGCCGTTATTCGCGCCGCCGTACTCTCGGCCCTTCATCGTGGCTGGGAGTGCTACGGCATCCGCGACGGCTTCGCGGGGATCCTTGCGCCCAAGGAATACCCCCAGGGCGGTGTGGTCCCCCTTACTCGAGACACGGTGCGGGGGATCACCAGTTCTGGCGGCACGATCATCGGCACCACAAACCGCGGCAACCCGTTGCGCTACCCCACCGCCGCCCCCGACGGCCGCATCTACGAGCGCGACCGCACCGACGAGTTGGTAAACGGCCTTGCCGCCTTCGGTATCGACGCGCTGATCTCGGTGGGCGGCGACGGCTCGATGGAGATCGCCGCCGCCCTGGCACGCAAGGGCGTACGTGTGATTGGCGTCCCCAAGACGATCGACAACGACCTGGATGGCACCGTGGCAACCTTCGGCTTTGACACAGCCGTGGCCTTCGCCACTGAATGCCTCGACCGGCTTCATTCCACAGCCCAGGCTCACCGCCGCGTGATGGTGGTAGAGGTGATGGGCCGCTACGCCGGCTGGATTGCGCTGTACGCCGGTATAGCCGGAACAGCCAACGCGATTCTCATCCCTGAGATCCCCTACGACCTGGAACGTGTGGCGGCCAAGATCCGCCGCCGTGATGCCGAGGGCCGGCTCTACTCGATTGTAGTGGTTGCCGAGGGTGCGAGGCCCGTTGGCGGTCAGGCGTCGGTGATCGAGCACGAGGCTGGCCGGGCCGAGCGTCTCGGCGGCATCGGCGAGAAGGTGGCCCAGGGCCTGCGCGAGCTTACTGGCCGCGAGACGCGCCTGGTTGTGCTTGGCCACTTGCTACGCGGTGGCTCGCCCAGCACCGGCGACCGGCTCCTCGCCCTGCGCTTTGGCGCGGCCGCTGTACGCGCCATCGAGGAGGGCCAGTCGGGGATTATGGTGGCCCTCGACCCGCCCTCCGTGAAGTATGTGCCCCTCGAAGAAGCCACCAGCCGCATGAAGGTGGTGCCCGTAGATTGCGATACCATGCTCACCGCCCGCGACCTGGGGATCTGCTTCGGAGATGCGTGAGGGCCTGGCGCTACTCCGCCAGCCGCGCCGCTGTCTCGGCCAGGCGGGTGGCGTAGCCCCACTCGTTGTCGTACCAGGCCGCCACTGAGAGGAGCTCGCCCTGCATCTGGGTCAGCGGCAGGTCGACGATCGATGAGTGCGAGTCGCCGATGATCCGCGAGGAGGCCCACTCCTCCTCAAGCACGCCCATAATACCCTTGAGGGGTGCCTCGGACGCGGCGGCGCGGAAGGCCGCATTGACCGACTCCACCGTGACGGGCTGCTCAGTGAGAACGTTCAACTCCACGATCGATCCGGTGCGCACGGGCACACGGTAGGCTTTGCCGGTGATCTTCAGGCCCGGCCAGATGAAGCTCAAGGCCTTGGCTGCGCCAGACGAGGAGGGGATCACATTCTCGGCCGCCGCCCAGGAGTCCCGCCGGTCGTCCATGGGCTGGTCGGTGAGTGACTGGGTGTTGGTATAGGCGTGCACCGTGGAGAAGAGCCCGTAGCGAATGCCGAACTGGTCGAGCAGCACCTTCACCACTGGCGCGAGGGCGTTGGTCGTACAGGAGGCCATGCTCACAATCTTATGCTGGTCGGGGTCGAACTGCTCCAGGTTGATGCCGGGTAGCAGGAAGATGTCGCAATCCTCGCGGGACTTGCTGGGGGCGGAGACGAGCACCCGCCGGGCGCCACGGTCGAGGTGGGCCTGGGCGCCGGGCCGGCGCGTGGCCCGCCCGGTGCAGTCGATCACCAGGTCGACTCCGAGGGCGCCCCAGTCGGGCAGTTCGGCCTTTGCGTTGAAGTAGCGTACCTGCCGGCCACCGATAGTGAAGCCGCTCTCGTCGCCGCTCACCGGCTCGTGCCAGCGGCCGTAGTTCGTGTCTACCTCGAAGAGCGCGGCGAGTGTACGCGGGTCCTTGATGTCGGACACGACGGCGGGCGTGAAGAGGCCCTGTTTGAGGGCGATCCGGGCGAGCGAGCGGCCGATGCGTCCGAAGCCGTGTATCGCGATCGTGCCCATGACGGTCTGCTCCTTTATGCTGCTGGAGGTTCCTGGCGACAAGAGATCAGGGCTGCTCCGGGCGAAGGGTAGGGCGGCAGTGACGTGCCACGGAGCAGTGGTGGACCAGGCAGGCGGGCTGTCGGAGAGCGCTTGTGAACATCCGATAGCCGATAGGGCTGGAGCACGTTGTGGCCAGACGGGGCCGGGTTTCATCGCGGCGTTGTGCGCGAAGCGCGTGACCGTCTAATACAAGAACATCGGCTTACCGAGCAGATGGGTGATATGAGGACGGTATTGCTCGGTATCGTAGAGCTCGGGCACATCCACGCGCTTGATGCCCCTGGTGCAGGTGTCCACGAGTACCGTGGTATAGACGCCGTTCTGCAGCGCGACCATCACACCGTCGTGGCCCTTCTCGAGTTGCTGGATGGCGAGGTTGCCGAAGGAAGTTGCCACCATGCGGTCGAGCGAGTCGGGGGCGCCGGCGCGCATCAGGTAGGCCAGTTGCTGGTGGACGATCTCGATCCCGGTGAGTTGCTTGAGGGCCTCACCGACAATCTGACCGATCCCGCCGAGCTTGCGATGGCCGTAGGCATCCTCCTGGCCGTACTCGATCACCTGACCACCGAGCATACTGGCGCCCTCGGAGACGACCACGACGGCGTAGTTGCTCGGGTTGGCCCGGCGGTCCTCCACGACGAAGCGCGCGAGGCGCTCGACATCGAAGGGCACCTCGCTGATCAGCGCCCGGTCGGCGTCGGCCAAATAGGCGGAGATCAGCGCGGTCTCACCGCTGTTGCGCCCGAATAGCTCAATCACGGCGATCCGCTCGTGGCTGCCGGCGGGGGTGCGCAGGGCATTGATGAACTCGACGCTGCGGGTGACGGCGGTGCTAAAGCCGATGCAGTAGTCGGTGCCGAAGACGTCGTTGTCCATGGTCTTGGGGATGGCGATCACCCGCACGCCCTCGTTGTGCATGCGTACGGCGTAGCTGAGGGTATCGTCGCCGCCGATCGGAATGAGCGTATCGATGCCGAGATGCTCCAGCACCTTCAGCACGTGGGGCGTGGCATCGGCCACCTGTTTCTCCCCCTGGAGGGGGAAGCGCCCTGCCAGGAAGGGGGGCATGCTGCTCTGCTTGACCCTGGCGGGGTTGGTGCGCGAGGTATGGAGGTGGGTGCCGCCGTAGCGGTCGATCGTGCGCACGTCGGCCCTGGTGAGGGGCTGCACCCACTGCGCGCTCGAGTCCGGGTCGTCGAGGTTATAGTTGAGCAGGCCGGCCCAGCCGTTACGAATGCCCAGCACCTCCCAGCCGTTTGAGGTGGCCCGGTTCACTACGGCCTTGATGCACGGATTCAGGCCGGGCACGTCGCCACCGCCGGTGAGGATCCCAATGCGCATGCTTACTCCTTTCCGTGAGAGGGCTCAGCGCTGAGTCCGTTGCCGGGCTCCAGCTTATCTGACATCAGGGCGCGGCGCGGATGAGCCCCGAGGCGCCCGGCCGCGCCCGCTCTCAAGGCTACGCCGGGGTGGGCAGCCGCTCGCGCAGCCATGCCGCGCGGTGCTCAAGGAGCCGCACCGCCGCGTCCATGTCGTCGAGCATGGCCAGGAAACTGCTGATGTCGTGGCCCTCGGCCGTCCGGGCGTAGGCCTCGAGCAGGCCGATCAGTTCCTCCCGGGCGAGGGGCCAAGTCTCGATCCATGCGTGCAAATGCCCAGCGGGGCCGGGGCTCACCGGCACGAGGCGGGCTGGCGCAACCAGATCCTGGGGTCTCATAGTGTATCTCCTTTGCAGGCGCACGGCCAATCCGGGCCGTGCGCTGGCGGCAACGTCGACACCAGCGCAGGCAGCCTGCGGAACGCCTCAATTGTAGCGTGTTCTGCGCCCGCTGTGGTTAAGAATGGTTCCGGTGTAGCGTACGGTTCTGCACTAGCCCTGGCCCGTTTCGGCGGGCTCCGCGTTCCGTAGCCGGGTCCTTACGGCGTTGGGAAGCGCTGCTGGCCCACACCCTCGCTTGCGCGGGGGCAGGCCGCCCGCTTGCGCGGGGGCAAACCCCTGGCCCCTCTCCAGAGCGGGATCGGGGGGCCGGCCCGTCAGGATGCGGTTGCTAGCGATGGAGGGAGCGGATCGTCCGTGCTATACTGCCCAGCGATACTGCGCGCCAGGAGGGCCTGTGATGGAGCCAGACGCTCGCCTCGATCTCTGGCTGAGGCCGGTTGAAGGTGGCGTAACCGCTTACCAGACCGACGTCGAGTTGACGCTGTTCTTTCAGCCGGCGCCCGACGCGACGCTCTTCAGCGCGAGCGCGCTGGCGGTGTTCGATACGGGCCTGCTGGGCGCGCTTGAGGGCGACGAGGTGGCCTATGGGCAGGCCCTTACCCGAATGCTCTTCGGCGCGTCAGAGGCCGGCGCCTTCATGGAGCGTGTACACGATCGCCTCACGGCTGGCCAGCGCCTGGTGGTGCGGCTCTTTCTGGAGGAGGCTCCGCCCGGCCTGCGCGCGCTCGCCTGGGAGCGGCTCTGCGACCCGCGCGGTGGTGTGCCCCTGGCCCGGCTGGGCTGGGAGCTGCGGCCGGGCGACTCCGACCGTCTCGCTGTGCCCCCACCGGCGCCGGATGCCCCCAGGGTGGAGGAGCCCCCGCCGGCGCCGGAGCCCATGCGCGGTGGGGACGGGCCACCGTTTCAGCCGGACGATTCCCGGGGGGAGTTGCTGGTTGAGCCCAGCGCAGCCGAGGAGGGGGCTTACCTGAACACTCGCTTCGAGGGCTATGAAGATGCCCCCACGCTCCCACTCCGGCGCTGGGTGCCCCTGGTCGTCGCGGTTGGCCCGCGCCTGGCTGAGCGCGCAGGTGAGCGCAGTGCGCCCTTTGGCTACCGCTTCGCCGGGGCCGACCCGGTGGCGTTTTCGGTGACAGTTGCCGGCCAGCCCGAGGCATGGGAGATCCGCCCTGCCGAGGAGACCATGCTCGTGGTGCCACCGGCCGCCGGCGCCCCAGCCCACACCGAGCAAGAGGCGACCTTTCTGCTGCGGGCACGCCTCGCCGGCCAGCATAAACTCTACCTCCGGGTGGCACAACAGGCGACGGGAACTGTTGTGCAGGACCTGTGGCTCTCCGTCGTTGCCAGCGAGGCCGCCATCTCAGCTGGCCAGCCTGCGCCTGCGCCGGTGACGGGCAGCGTGCGGGTGAGCCATCCGATCGATCTGGAGACGGCAAGCCCGCACCGGGTGCGCCTGGTGTTCGCTGCGGAGGACGCCTCGGCCAGCGGGTTCGCGCTGCAAGTGGAGGCGTTGCTGCCCGACTGGCAGCTCATCCAGCGCTTTCGTCTTCCGGTGAGCGGCGCCGAACTGCAGAGCGCCGCAGGGCGATTGCGCCGGGCCCTGGCTCAGATCGTACATGTTAGCACCCCCGATGCCCCCGAGCCGCTCCCCTTCTGTAGCAGCACGAGCCTGACGATCCCTGAGCCGGTGATGCGCCAGGCCGCCCTGGAGCTCGCCGATGTCGGGCGCCAGGTGTGGGAACTGCTCTTTAGCCGTGGGAGCGCCGCCGCCGAGTTGCGGGCCTTCGCCCGCCGCTTGCGCCAGGTGCCCCCCGGCACCGTGCTCGATCTCGTGCTCGAGAACCCGCAGTTTGGCCTGCCATGGGCACTGCTCTACGATCAGCCCGGCGACATAACGGCGGAAACGCTGAGCTGGGCGGGCTTCTGGGGCCACCGCTTTGATCTGCGCATCCACTACCCCGGCGACTACCCCGGCCCGCTGATCGGCGGCACGCCGCTGCGGGTGCTCATGGCCTGCCATGACGACCCGACGCTGCGGGCCTGGGCGGCCGAGCAGCAGGCCCTGATCGACCAGCGCCTGGGCGAGCGCTCCTGCGCGGTAGTGGCTGGGCGCGAGGGTTTTCTCAGCCAGCAGCGGAGTGGGGTCGACGCCCAGATCCTCTATACCTTCTGCCACGGCCAGCGCAGCCATCTTCCTGGCGAGCCGCTCCCGCTCCCGAGCGAGGCGGCGCTCGTGTTCGGCAGTGATGCCCCGGCTAGAGTCACCGATCTGCGGCGGCTTGAGCTTGACCCGTTGCCCCAGCGGCCGCTCGTCTTCATCAATGCCTGCGAGGGCGCGACCCGCGACCCGCTCTATTACGATAACTTCGTCTCCTACTTCATCGGCGACCGGCACGCCCGTGGTTGTATCGGCACCGAGGTGATCGTGCCCCGCTACCTCGCCCACCAGGTGGCCCTCGCCTTCTTCGATGGTTTCACGCGGGGCGAATCGGTTGGGCCGCTCCTCTGGCGCCTGCGGCGGCAGTTCCTGGCCGAGCATCACAATCTGCTGGTCTTTAACTACACGCTCTATGGCAACGGCGACATGCGGCTCGCGGCAGAGGCAGCGCGGCCTTGAGCAGGCCGGGGTGGCCAGGCGCCGAGCCCACCCGATGGCTCCCGTTCACCGTGGCATGAGCCGCATGCGCAGGCCGTAGCGTGGCCGTAGGGTGATCGTGGGCTGGAGCACCACCGGGTGCTCCGGCAGCAGGATGGGCCGCCAGCGCCGGGCGATCGTGGCGAGTACGAGTACGCCCTCCATCCAGGCGAACTGCTCGCCGATACAGATGCGCGGGCCGCCCCCGAAGGGAAAGTAGGCGAACTTCGGGCGGGCCGCCCGCGCCTCGGGCGTGAAGCGCTCCGGGTCGAAGCGGTAGGGGTCCGGGTAGTAGCGTGGGTCGTGATGCACTATCCACTGGCTCATCATGGCGATCGTGCCCGGTGAAAAGGTGTGGCCGCCGGCCACAAACGGCGCAATCGCCCGCCGCCCGAGGATCCAGGCTGGCGGGTAGAGCCGCAGCGCCTCGGCAAAGACCATCTCGGCCAGCCGTAGCTGCGGCAGGTCGGCCACAGTCGGCGCCCGGTCGCCCAGTACGGCGGCAAGCTCGTCGTGGAGCTGGCGGTCCACTTCCGGGTGTTGCGAGAGCAGGTAGAACGTCCACGCGAGGGCATTGGCAGTCGTCTCGTGGCCAGCGAGGAAGATGGTGAGGGCCTCGTCGCGTACCTGGGCATCGGTCATGCCGGTGCCGTCGCCGTCGATGTCGCGGGCCTGCAGGAGCATCGCCAGCAGATCACCGCCATCGGGCCGGGCGCGGCGCGCCGCGATCATGCCGTAGATAATGCGGTCGAGACGCTGGCGGGCGGCGCGGAAGCGCATCGTGGAGGGCAGGGGCAGTTGCTCGATCGCATCGGCGAACGGCAGCGCCACCAGCCTGAAGAGGGCCAGCAGGTCGGCCATGGCGGCGGCCACCTCGTCGGCGGAGCCATCCGTATCGGCGCCGAAGAGCGTCTCTCCGGCGATCCGCAAGGTCAGCCGCATCAGCTCGTTGGCCAGGTCCACGGTGGCGCCGGGCTGCCAGCGAGCCTGATGCTCGTCGGCCAGGCGGGCCATGGTGGCGCCGTAGCTGGCGATGCGCTGGCGGTGGAAAGCGGGCGCGGCGAGGCGGCGCTGGCGCAGGTGGTGGGCGCCCTCGCTGGTGAGCAGGCCATCGCCGAGCAGCCGTCTGGCACGCTCCAGGGCGCGGCCTTTTACGAAGCTGCGGCTATTGGTAACAAGCACCTCGCGGATGTCGTCGGGGTTGCTGAGGAGCACGACTGGCTGCGGGCCGAGCTGGAAGGCGGCCACATCGCCGTGGCGGGCGGCCGCGCGGCTAAGGAAGCCGATCGGGTCGCGCTGGAAGGCGATCAGCGTGGCGCCGGGGAGGGCGCGCGGGCGTGCGGGGGCATGAGCTGGCACCATACGACACCTCCGTTGGAGCGACGGGATCATAGTATGCGCTCAACGTAAAGATTGTAAAGCCTGGCCGGCATGGGTTGCCGGGCCTGCGGGAACTGGGTACAATATCAGGAAACCTCTACCTAATTGGCGTTTCGCCGCATCTGGCCGCAGCGCGCTTTGCCTCCTCTGCGGCACCCCCTGACGACATACCGGCCATCCCCACGGAAAGTGAGGCCGCGGTGCCTGCTCTCTCGTTTGTGCACCCGGAGATGTTGTGGCTGCTCGCGTTGCTGGGCGGGATCTGGGGCCTCGCGCTGGCCACGCCACGGCGCCTGGCTCCCTGGCGCCATTATGGCAGCCTCGCCCTGCGTTCGGCCATCCTCACCTGCCTGGTGTTCGCGGTGGCCGGCGCTCAGGCCGAGCTACCGGTGCGGCGCATCACGACCGTCTTCCTGCTGGACGGGAGCGACTCGGTGGCGCCCTCGATGCGGCTGCAGGCCGAGACGTTTATGCAGGAGGCGCTGCAGGCCATGCAGCCGGACGACCAGGCCGCTGTGATCGTCTTCGGCGATGAGGCGCTGGTCGATCGCGCGCCGAGCGAGTCGCCGCGCCTGGCGCGGATCACGGCGGCGCCGGGGGGCGGCTACACCGACATCGCCGAGGCCATTCAGCTTGGTCTGGCCCTTTTCCCCGCCGACACCCAGAAGCGGTTGGTGCTGCTCTCCGACGGGGGGGAAAACGCCGGTAGCGCGATCGAGGCCGCCCGCCTCGCCGCCGCCCGTGGTGTGCCGATCGAGGTGCTCGACCTGAGTATGGCCACCGGCGAGCCGGAGGCGATCGTTGAGCGCCTGGAGGCCCCCGCTCGCGCCCGTGACGGCCAGGAGGTGGCGCTGGACGCGGTGGTGCGGAGCAGTGTGGCCCAGGAGGCTCTGGTGCGGCTGCTGAGCGATAGCGGTGTGGTGGAGGAGCAGCGCGTGGCGCTGGCACCAGGGGAAAACCGGGTGCGTTTTCTGGTGAAGGCGGGCGGTAGCGGTTTCCAGCGCTACCGGGTGCAGATCGAGGCCGCCGAGGATGTTCAGACGCGCAATAATGAGGCCGCTGCCCTCGTGCAGGTGCAGGGTCCCCCCCGGGTGCTGCTCGTGGCCTCTGCCCCCGGTGATGCTCAGGCGCTCTACGATGCCCTGACCGCCACCCGCATGCTGCCTGAGCTTGTGGCTCCCGGCGCCATGCCCACCGATCTCGCTAGCCTCAGTGCCTATGAGGCGGTCGTGCTGGTGAACGTACCCGCGCGGGCGCTCCCCGTGGCCGCAATGGCCGCGCTCCCCGCCTATGTGCGCGATCTGGGCAAGGGCCTGCTGATGGTGGGGGGAGAGGAGAGTTTCGGCGTAGGTGGCTATGGCCGTACCCCGATCGAGGAGGCCCTGCCAGTCTACATGGATGTGCGCGATCGCGAGGAGCGGCCCGATCTGGCGCTCGTCTTTGTGATCGACAAGTCCGGCTCCATGGACTCCTGCCACTGTAGTAGCCCCGACCGCCGCGCTCCGATCACTGGCGCCGGTGGCTTCGAGCGCAAGGTGGATATCGCCAAACAGGCCGTAGCCGACGCGGCGGCTCTGCTGAGCGAGCGCGACACGGTTGGTGTGGTGACGTTCGACCGCACCGCCTACGATACGCTGCCGCTGACTGTGGGCGCCTCCCCGGAACAGGTGGTGCGTGCCATGGCCGACGTCCAGCCGCGTGGGTCGACGAATGTACGCCAGGGACTGCTGGCGGCCCAGCGCATGCTCACGAGCGTGGACGCCCGGCTCAAGCATGTGATCCTGCTCACCGATGGCTGGGGGGCAGGGGGGAGCAACATCGACCTCGCCCGAGATCTCAGCGAACAGGGCATCACCCTCAGCGTCGTGGCCGCCGGCGGGGGCTCGGCTGGCTACCTCGACGATCTCGCCGAGGCCGGGGGCGGGCGCTACTACGATGTCGTCCAGATGGGCGATGTGCCGCAGATCTTCGTCCAGGAGACAATCGTCACCGTCGGGAACTATATCGTCGAGCGGCCCTTCACCCCGATGGCGGTGGGCGAGAGCCCGGTGCTGGCGGGGCTGGGGAGCCTGCCGCCGCTCTACGGCTTCAACGGCAGCACGATCAAGGAGAGCGCCCGCCGCATCCTGCTGACCGACGACGAGCAGCCGCTCCTGGCAACCTGGCAGTTCGGCCTGGGCCGCAGCGCCGCCTTCCTGAGCGATACGAAGGGCAAGTGGGCCACCGATTGGCTGCGCTGGGAGGGCTTCCCGCGCTTCGCCTCGCAGCTGATAGGCTGGGTGCTGCCCGTGCGGGGCGGCCAGCAGGCCACCGCCGAGGTTGCGGTGATGGGCGACGAAACGATGGTGCGGCTGACACTCGGTGAGCGCGCCACCGGGCTTCCCACCGAGCGGTTGCAGATCCAGGCCACGCTGATCGACTCCGCCGGCGCGCGCCTCGAACTGGTGCTCCCCCAGACCAGCCCGGGCGTGTACCAGGTGCGGCTGCCCAGCCCCGACCCGGGTACCTACATTGTGCAGGTGGCTGGCGCTGATGGCGACCGGGTGCTGATGCAGGAGATGGCGGCGATGGTGGTGCCCTACTCGGCGGAGTACGGAAGCGCCCAGAGCAATCCGGCCCTGCTCGAGCGGCTGGCCACGCTCACCGGCGGCCGCGCCCTCAGCAGTGGCGTCGACGCCTTCGCGCCGCTCCCAGGGCATGCCACCCGGGCCCGCGCCCTGGGCTTCCCACTCCTGATCCTCGCCCTGGCCATGCTGCCCCTCGACATCCTCATTCGCCGCATCGTCGTGCGAACACGCCGGGGCTAGTAGGCCAGCAGATCTCTGGCCGCCTCCAGGATCGCCGGCGCGGCAGGGCGGTGGGCGTCTTCCAGGGGCGGGCTATAGGGCACCGGCGTATCGGGCCCCGCCACGCGCGTGATCGGCCCATCCAGGTGCTCGAAGGCGCCGGCGGCGATCAGCGCGGCCACCTCGGCGCCCACCCCGCAGGTGCGGTTGGCCTCGTGGACGATCAGCACCTTGCCGGTGCGGCGGGCAGTGGCGAGGATCGCCGCCTCGTCGAGCGGCTTGAGCGTGCGGAGATCCAGCACCTCGACGCTGTGGCCCTCTGCATCGAGCTGATTGGCAACCGCGAGGGCCTCGCCGACCATCGCGCCATAGGCGATGATCGAGAGCTCCTCGCCCGCGCGGCGCAGCGCCGCCTCACCGATCGGCACCGTCACGTCGTCCTCGGGTACCGGTCCCTTGAGCGAGCGGTAGAGGTACTTCGTCTCGTAGTAGATCACCGGGTTCGGGTCGCGGATGGCGCTGAGCAGCAGGCCCCGGGCATCGGCTGGCGTGGCGGGAGCCACCACTTTGAGGCCGGGGGTATGCACGAACCAGGCCTCGTTGCTCTGGGAGTGGAAGGGCCCGGCGCGCAGGCCGCCGGCGCCCGGCGCGCGGATGGTGATCGGCACCGGCTGGCCCCAGCGGTAGTGATTGGTGGCCGCGAACTGGACGATCGCGTCGAAGCCGGTGGAGATAAAATCGGCGAACTGCATCTCCACCACCGGGCGAAAGCCCTGGAAGCTCATGCCAATGGCCGCGTAGATCATGGCCAGTTCGGCCATGGGGGTGTCGATCACCCGGGCCTCGCCGAACTCCTCAATCAGCCCCTGCGTGACCTTAAAGGCCCCCCCGTAGATGCCAATATCTTCACCCATCAGTAGCACATTCGGGTCGCGCCGCAGTTCGAAGCGCAGGGCGTCGCGGATCGCCTCCAGGTAGGTGAGCTCGCGGCCAGTCGCCGGGATGTCGGCAACCACCTGTGCGCCGCGATGCAGGCCTTCGTCCCACGTCATCGGTTGCTCCTCCTGCGCCACGTCCTCACGCGTACACCCCGTCTCGCACCGTACCGGGTTCCGGGTAGGGACTCGCCTCGGCGAAGGCCTGGGCATCGTCGAGCTCCCGCTCGATCCGGGCATGGAGCGCGGCGAGGGCGTCGTCGTCGAGCAGGCCCCGCGCGCGCAGGGTGGCCTCCAGGCGCGCCAGCGGGTCCCGGGTGGCCCACTCCTCCAGCAGTGCCTTTGGCACGTAGGCCTGGTTATCGTGGATGGCGTGGCCGCGCATGCGCATCGTCTTGCACTCGATCAGGGTGGGGCCGCCACCGGCCCGGGCCCGCTCCACCGCCGCGCAGGTAGCCTGATAGACCGCGCAGAAGTCGTTGCCGTCGACGATCACGCCGGGGATCCCGTAGGCGGCGGCGCGGTCGGCGATATTGGCGATATTCATCTGGCGCGAGAGCGGCGTGGAGTAGGCGAACTGGTTGTTCTCGCAGATCGCCACCATGGGCAGCTGAAAGACCGAGGCCCAGTTGAGCGCCTCGTGGGCGAGGCCCTGGCTGGCGCTCCCATCGCCGAAAAAGCACATAGCCACCCGGGGCTCGCCGCGTAACTTGAAGGCGTGGGCCACGCCCGCGATCACCCCGGTGGATGCCGGGAGATGGCTGATGAAGCCAATCAGGCCCAGGCTCAGATCGCCCATCCCGTGCAGGTTGGCATCGCGCCCAAGGCTCACGCCGGTACTCCGGCCGAGGTACTGGGCCAGGATGCGGCGCGGGTGCAGGCCGCGCACAAGGTAGGTGCCAAGGTCGCGGTGCATCGGCGCGGCCACGTCGTCCGGGCCGAGGGCCAGCCCGGCGGCCACGCTGATCGCCTCGTGGCCGATCTGCGAAAAATAGCCGCCGACGATCTTGCTCTGCTTGTGGAGAAAGGTGCCCCGGTCGTCCAGGGCGCGAGCCAGGCGCATGTAGTAGTGGGCGCGGATGAGCAGGTCGGGGTGGAGCTCCATCGTGGCAGCCTCCGAGGCGAGGGGGGATTCGGGCGTATTGTACGGGAACCGAAGGCGGGGCGCAAACGTCGGCTATGCAGGACGATCGTCGCCTTGCTCTTGGCCCCCCCGGTGGGGTAGAATGAGCTATCTCCTCGGCCCGGCGCTGCGGCTCCTGCGCGCGGGCGCCCCGCAGCCGAAAGTGTGCCTATGCCGCGCCTCTCCTTTATCTACCCCGAGATGCTCTGGCTCCTGGCGGCCCTGGGCCTCGTGTGGGGGCTGGCCCTGTTGCCACCGCGCCGTCTCACACCAGTGCGCTTCTGGGGGAGCCTGGCGCTGCGCACCGCGCTGGCCCTCGCGCTCATCCTCGCCGTGGCCGGTGTCCAGTTGGTGCTGCCGGTAGATCGGCTCACTACCGTGTTCCTCCTTGATGGCAGCGACTCGCTGCCGCCCTCCGCGCGGGCCCAGGCCGAGACCTTCATTCAGGAGGCGCTCCAGCAGATGCCCGAGGGCGACCAGGCCGCCGTGGTGGTCTTCGGTGGTAACGCGCTGGTCGAGCGGGCCCCCAGCAACGAGCAGCGCCTCGGGCGGATCAGCTCGGTGCCGGTGGCTACCCGCACCAATATCGCCGAGGCCATTCAGCTCGGCCTGGCCCTCTTCCCCGCCGACGCCGAAAAGCGCCTGGTGCTCCTCTCCGACGGCGGCGAGAACGAGGGGCAAGCCCTGGAGGCGGCCCGCCTCGCCGCCGCGCGCGGTGTGCCGATCGACGTGGTCGACCTGGTGGTGGCCAGCAGCGATGCCGAGGCGCTCGTGGCGCGCCTGGAGGCCCCTACGGCGGTGCGCGACGGCCAGCAGGCAACCGTGCGGGCCACGGTCGAGAGTAGCGTGGCCCAGGCGGCCACGGTGCGCCTCATCGGCGACGGTGGTGTGATCAGCGAGCAGCGCGTGCAGTTGCAGCCCGGCGCCAACGAGTTGCGCTTCCCGGTTGAGGTGAGCGGCACCGGCTTCCAGCGCTTCCGTGTTCAGGTGGAGCCCGAGCGCGATGGCCGGGCCCAGAATAACGAGGCGGCTGCGCTCATCCAGGTGCAGGGTCCGCCCCGGGTGCTGCTCATCGCCAGTGAGCGCGCCGACGCCCTGCCCCTCGCTAGCGCGCTCCAGGCCACCAATATGGTGCCCGAGATCCTCTCGCCCGATGTGGCGCCCGCCGATCTTGCCGGCCTTAGCGCCTACGAGGCGGTGGTGCTCGTGAATACCCCCGCCCGCGATCTGCCGGTCGGTACGATCGCCGCGATCCCGGCCTACGTGCGCGACCTGGGGAAGGGCCTGCTGATGGTGGGGGGGGAGGAGAGCTTCGGCGTGGGTGGCTATGGCCGCACCCCGATCGAGGAGGCCCTGCCGGTCTACATGGACGTGCGCGACCGCGAGGAGCGGCCCGACCTGGCACTCGTCTTCGTGATCGACAAGTCCGGCTCCATGGACGCCTGCCACTGCGCCAGCCCCGACCGTGGTAGCGCCCAGATGGAGTCGGCTGGCGCCCGCAAGGTGGATATCGCTAAAGAGGCCGTGGCCCAGGCTGCCGCTCTGCTCGGCCCCCAGGATACGCTCGGCGTCGTCTCTTTCGACAGCCGGGCCCTCCAGACCTTGCCGCCCACCGAGGGCGCGACGGTCGATCAGGTGGTGGAGGCGATGGCCGATGTCGAGCCGCGCGGCTCCACCAATGTGCGGGCCGGCCTGCTCGAGGCCGAGGAGTTGCTCCAGGGCGTGGACGCGCGGCTCAAACACGTCATCCTGCTCACCGACGGCTGGGGTTCCGGCGGCGACCAGTCGGATATTGCCGAGCGCATGCGCGCGCAGGGGATGACGCTCACGGTCGTAGCGGCGGGCGGGGGCTCGGCCGACTATCTCGAACGGCTGGCCCTGGCCGGTGGCGGGCGCTACTACCCGGTGCAGGATATGGCCCACGTGCCGCAGATCTTCGTCCAGGAGACGATCGTCACCGTCGGGAACTATATCGTCGAGCGGCCCTTCACCCCGGTGGCGGTGGGTGAGAGCCCGGTGCTGGCGGGGCTGGGGGGGCTGCCGCCGCTCTACGGCTTCAACGGCAGCACGATCAAAGAGAGCGCCCGCCACATCCTGGTGACCGACGACGAGCAGCCGCTCCTGGCGACCTGGCAGTTCGGCCTGGGCCGCAGCGCCGCCTTCCTGAGCGATACGAAGGGCAAGTGGGCCGTCGATTGGCTGCGCTGGGAGGGCTTCCCGCGCTTCGCCGGGCAGTTGGTGGGCGCCGTGCTGCCAGCACAGGGCAGTTCCGATGTGAGTGCCGACGTGCAGGTGGCTGGCGGCGAGACGACGGTGCGTCTCACGACTGGCGAGGGCCAGGAGAATCTGGCGGTGACGGCCACGCTGATCGGCACCGATGGCTCCCGGCGCGAGGTGCGTCTCGCCCAGGTAGGCCCCAACGCCTACCAGGGTCGGGTGGAGAGCCCCGCACCCGGCACCTACCTGGTGCAGATCAGCGGTGCCGCCGGCGACCGGGTGCTGCTCCAGGAGACGGCCGGCCTCGTGGTGCCCTACTCCTCGGAGTATCGCGGCGCCCAGGCCAACCCGGCTCTGCTGGCCGAGCTCGCCTCACTTACTGGTGGCGCCGACCTCGCCGCTGCCGCCGAGGCCTTTCGCCCGGTGGAAGGATCGGTGGCGCGGGCCCAGGAGATTGGCCTGCCGCTGCTGCTGCTCGCCCTGATCTTGCTGCCCATCGACATCGCCGTGCGCCGGCTGATGCTCCGCCGCTCCGATTTCGGGGCCGCCCGCGCCTGGGCCGGCCGGGTGGCGGCCCGTCCCGCCCCCACACCCGCTCCCGCCGACCCGACCCTGGAGCGGCTGGCGGACGC
>SFCB01000186.1 GCA_004367505.1 Chloroflexi bacterium OHK40
GCCCAGCACCGACCCGAGCACCTCGGCCCGCGCGCCAACGGCTGCTCCTTCCTCCAGCACCGAGCCGGCCACGAGCGCGCCCTCACCGACCACGCACCCTGCCCCGAGCAGAACCGGGCCCACCACGCGCGCCCGTGGCCCCACACGCGCGCCGGCCCCCATCCCCACCACGCCCGTCAGGGTGGCCGTGGGGTCCACGGTGGCCGTCGGATCGACGTGGGCGGGCCTGAGCGCCTGTCGCGCGAGCAGGAACTGGGCGGCCCCCAGGGCCTCCCACGGGGTACCGACGGGCACCCAGAAGCCAGTGCAGACATGGGGCCGCACGGGCGCCATGTCCGCCAGGGCCGCGATCAGGTCGGTGAGCTCCAACTCGCCCCGGGGCGAGGGCCGGATCTGGGCGAGCAGCGGGAAGACGGCGCCATCGAAGTGATAGATCCCGGGGTTGGCCAGCGCCCCGGGTGGGGGCGCTGGCGGCTTCTCGATGATCCCCCGCACCAGCCCCTCTGCCACATCGAGCACACCGAAGGGCCGCGCGTCGGGCACGGGCAGCCCGGCCACGCCGTACTGGCTGGCACAGACGCCCAGCACATCCTCTCGCGCCACCAGGTTATCGCCGTAGAGCAACAGGAAGGGCTCATCGATCGGGCCGGCGGCCAGCAGAGCCCCGGCGGTACCGTTCACCTGCTCCTGGCGTACATAGCGCAGCGCGATCCCGCAGTAGCTCGACCCGAACGCAGCGGTGATCTGCTCGGCGCGGTAGCCGACCACGAGGGTGACCCGCTCCACTAGCCCGACCAACTCGTCGAGGATATGGGCCAGCAGCGGCTGGCCGAGCAGCGGAATCAGGGGCTTGGGCCGGTGGAGAGTGAGAGGGCGCGTGCGCGTCGACTCGCCAGCCGCCAGGATCACGGCGTGGCGCGTGTGGCACGACGAAAAGGCCTCAGCCATGATACACTCCTTGCGCTCGCTCGCACTGCCGCTCACGATACCACGATCGCCCGCCCCTGAGCCTATCAGAACTGTTATCTCGGCCAAAGCAGAAGGAGGCTCGCCGTGCGTCCCTCGGCTACGCTCACCCGCCTGCTCCCCATCCTCACCCTGCTCCTCGCCCTCGTTGCGCTTCCCGCACCGCCCGACAGGGCCCGTGCGAACACGACCTACCAACCCCTGCCCTTCAGCCAGGACTGGACCAACACCGGGCTGATCACCAGTGACGACGACTGGTCCGGCGTGCCAGGAATCATCGGCTACCGGGGCGATGGTCTCACCGGCGGCACCAATCCCCAGACGGTCCTCGCCGACGGCTCCGGCACGCCGGTGGATGTCAACGCGAACGAAAGCAACCCGGATACGTTCGACACCGGTGGTCTGGCTGAGTTCGATACCCTGGCCAACCCCACGATCGCCCTCCAGGGCTCGGGCACCTCCGATGCTCCGCACCTTGTGATTGCCCTGGATACCACCGGCTTCCAGAACATTAACGTGCAATACACCGTGCGCGATATTGACGGCTCGGCCGACAACGAGACACAGCCCGTTGCTCTGCATTACCGCGTCGGCGGGAGTGGCAACTACACCAACATCCCCGGCGCCTACATCGTCGATGCCACGACCGGCCCGAACGAGGCCACCCGAACGACCACCGTCAACATTGTGCTCCCGGCAGCAGCGAACAACCAGCCACAACTCCAGCTGCGGATCATGACCATCAACGCGCCACAGGTGGATGAGTGGGTCGGGATTGACGATCTCAGCGTCACCGGCGTACCCCTCGGCGAGGGCGACCCGGCGCCGGTGGTAGAGGGCAGCGTGCCCACCCCCGGCGGGACCCTCACCGCCAACAAGAACATTGTGCTCACCTTCAGCGAGCCAGTCACGGTGGGGGCCGGCGCCGCCACGATCGACTGTGGCGGCACGATCGTTGAGTACGCTGGCCTGCCGGTGGGCGCCCCCGGCGCCAGCGAGGTGGTGCTCGATCCGCTGAACGACCTTCCGCTCGGCAGCAGCTGCCAGTTGACCCTGGACAAAGACCTGGTGACCGATGTTGACGGCACACCGACCAGCTTGCAACTCGACTACCAGCTCTCCTTTACGGTGGCTGGCGGCTGCCCGGCATCCACCCTCACCCTGATCAGCGCCGTGCAGGGCAGCGGCGACGCCACCCCCCTCCCCGCCACCGACGTAACCGTTCGCGGCGTTGTCACCGCTGTCTTCGAGGAGTTCCAGGGCTTCTACATGCAAGAGGAGATCGCCGAACAGGACACGGACCCGGCCACCTCCGAGGGCATCTTTATCTTTGCCGGGGCCGGCGGCTACCCGGGCGACCTGGCACCCGGCGACACGGTGCAGGTGGAAGGCACCCCGGGCGAGTTCCCCGCCAGCGGCGCCCGGCAGACGCAACTCGGCGCCAACCCACTGATCATTAACTGCGGCATCAGCGCCACAGCGAGCCCGGTGGATGTACTGCTCCCGCTGAACGCACTGGCCGATCTGGAGCGCTACGAGGGCATGCTGGTGCGGCTACCGCAACAACTGGTGATCAGCGAGTACTTCAACTACGGGCGCTTTGGCCAGTACACCCTGGCCCTCCCGCGCCCGGGCGAGGCGCGACTCTTCCAGCCCACCACGGTGGTGGAGCCCGGTGCGGCGGCGCTGGCGCTGGCGGAGGAGAACCTGCTTCGGCGGATCACCATCGACGATGGGCTGAGCGACCAGAATCCGCCCCGGCTAGCCCACCCCAACGGCCAGCCCTTCAGCCTGGCGAATCGCTTCCGGGGCGGCGACCAGGTCGCGGGGTTGCAGGGCATCCTGGCCCAGCAGTTCGGCACCTACCGGATCCAGGCCACGGGCGCCGGCAGCTACACGGCGGCGAACCCGCGCCCGGAGTCCCGTGAGGGCGTGGGCGGCACCCTGCGGGTAGGCGCGCTCAACGCCCTGAACTACTTCCTGACACTCGACACCACGGACGATGACGACGGGCCTGGTCCCTGCGGCGGCAACCAGAACCTCGACTGCCGGGGCGCCGATGCGAGCCAGCCGAACGAGTTCGCCAGGCAGCGCGCCAAGCTGCTGGCCGCCATCCAGCTGATGGACGCCGACGTGGTGGGGCTGATCGAACTGGAGAACACACCCGGCGTGGACCCCCTGGCCGACATTGTGGCGGGCCTGAACGGAGCCGTGGGCGCAGGAGCCTACGCTGCGATCGATACCGGCGTGATCGGCACCGACGCGATCAAGGTTGGCCTGATCTACCGCCCGGCGCGCGTCACGCCTGTGGGCGACTTCGCCCTGCTCACCAGCGCCGTCGATGGCCGCTTCCTCGACACGAAGAGCCGCCCCGTGCTCGCCCAGAGCTTCCAGGAAGTAGCGAGCGGCGAGCGCTTCACCGTGGCGCTGGCCCACCTGAAATCGAAAGGCTCCAGCTGCGCCGACGTAGGCGACCCGGACCAGAACGATGGCCAGGGCAACTGCAACGGCACCCGCACATCGGCGGCGCAGGCCCTGGTGGACTGGCTAGCGGGCGATCCGACCGGTAGCGGCGACCCCGACTACCTGATCATCGGCGACCTGAATAGCTACGCCCTGGAAGACCCGATCGACGCGATCATTGCCGGTCCCGACGATGCCACAGGCACCGCCGACGACTACAGCAACCTGATCGCCCGCTTCCAGGGCGCCGAGGCCTACTCCTACGTCTTCGACGGGCAGGTGGGCTACCTCGACCACGCCCTGGCGAACGGGGCACTGAGCACCCAGGTGACCGGGGCCACCGAACTGCACATCAACGCCGACGAGCCGAGCGTGCTCGACTACGACACGAGCTTCAAACCCGTCGAGCAGGAGGCGCTCTACGAGCCAAACGCCTACCGCGCGTCGGATCACGATCCACTGATCGTCGGGCTGGATCTCGGCGCCGACGACCCCGACGACGACCCCAATCCGCTGCCCGACCCGCTGCCCCGCAAGCTCTACGTGCCGCTGGCGATCCGCTGAGCGGCCTCTGGAGCGAGGTGGCCGGGGCCTCGTTGAGGGCATAAGCGAATCGGAGGCCAGGACGACCGGACGCGGCGCGAGACTGAGCAGCCACCCAGACTCCACCGCGCCCTGCATCCTGGCCTCCCGCCTCCTGCTTCAGGCTGTGGCGTGTGTCGCAGGCTGGATCGACCACGCGCGGGCACACGCCGTCCGTGCGGAACGACGGCCCCCCCTGATGCGCAGCGCTACAGAGCGATCTGCTGGGCCAGCAGGATGGCCTGGGCCACCTCACGCATCGTCTTGCGGCTATTCATAGCGAGCTGCTGGATCCTGCGGAAGGCCTCGGCCTCGCTGAGACCTTGATTGTCCATCAGGTAGCCCTTGGCGCGATCCACGAGCTTGCGGGTCTCCAGCCGATCCTGGAGCTGGTCAAGCTCTTTGCGGCGGCTCGCCTGCTCGGCCCAGCGGGCAAGGGTAACCTCGATCAGCGGCATGAGCTCAGCGTCGCGCACAGGCTTGATCAGATAGCCGAGGACACCGGCAGCGCGGGCGCTATCAACGAGCTCACGAGAGCTGTAGGCGGTAAGCAGCAGCACCGGCGCAAGGCTCTCGGCGTTGATCTCCTTCGCTGCCGTAATGCCGTCCATATGGGGCATTTTCACATCGAGGATCACCAACTCCGGCCGCAGCTGCCGCGTCAGATTCACGGCACTCTGGCCATCACCGACCTCGCCGACCACAAGGTAGCCTTGTTCCTGCAGCGTCTCGCGGAGATTCATGCGAATGAGGGGCTCGTCGTCAGCGATCAGCAGTCGGGTTGTCATAGTGGCTCCAGCACAAAACGGCTCCACTTGGCACCGTCGCCGGCGCCCGGGAGCCTCAGTGCGAGTCTTATTGTCGAGTCGTAGTGCCAGTATAGCGTCCCCGGTTTCAGGGGACAACGGAAAGAATATACTAAGGCCATCACCCTGAACATGGACAGAGGATCCAGCGCGGGAACAGGCCCTGCTCCGCTCGGGGCTACCGTCAGCGCGGCGCCATCAGCGCGGCGTAACGCCATGGCCCGCCTCGATAGCGGCGAGATCGAGCCGGGCGCCATGCTGCTGGAAGCCACCGCGAAAAGGATTCTCGGCCAGAAACATCGGTGTATCGAGGTCGACAAACTCGAAGCCACCGAGGCCTGCGGCGACGTGGGCCGACATGGTCATCGCCAGGAGTGACTCGACCATGCCGCCGATCATCAGGCGCAGGCCGGCGCCGCGACAGATCGCGGCGATGTCGAGCGCCTCGACGACGCCGCACTTCATGAGCTTGATGTTAACGACATGGGCGGCACGCTCGGTGACCAGCCGGAGCACGTGCGCGGCGCTGGATGCCGTCTCATCGGCGGCGAGTGGCACGCCGCCCCAGCGGGCAAGCTGGCGCATACCCTCCCAGTCGTCACCGGGCACCGGCTGCTCAAGCAGGGCCGGGCGGATCTGCTGCAGCTGCAGGGCGCCCATCAACTCCAGAGCCTCATCGGCGCTCATGCCGCCGTTGCCATCGAGGATGAGCGGCGAGTCGGGCGCGACGGCGTGGATGGCAACGATACGCGCCAGATCGAGCCCCAGATCGCCCCCACCAATCTTGACCTTGATCGTCCGGATGCCACGGTCGAGGATCGCGAGGGCGGCCGGGCCAGCCTGCTCAACCGTCCCGGTCGTAATGGTCATGTCGGTCTCCAGGCTGCTACTGGCGCCACCGAAGAAGACGAAGAGCGGCATGCGTGCGCGGCGGGTGAGCGCGTCGAGCACCGCCGTCTCGATCGCGCAGCGGGCTGATCCAGCGCCACCGATGCGCTCGCGCAGAGCTGCGGCGATCGGGCGCCACTCGCGCACATCGGCGCCCTCCAGGGCACTCCGAACGGCCTCGATCGCGGCCTGAGCACTCGCCTGGGTCTCACCATTGAAGGCCGGGAAGGGCGCGGCCTCACCATAGCCACGGGTGCCGTCGGCGAGCTCGATCGTCACGAGCAGATTCCGGGCGACCTCCTGGGCGCCGCCGGCGATACCGAAGGGCGCGAGGAGCGGGATGTCGAGGCGCTCAACGCTGAGCGCGCGAATGGTCGTTGGTGCCGTCATGGCCGTATCCCTTGTCGCTATCAACCAGGCGAGGCGGCGCCCCGCAGCCGTGCGCGGCGCCGGAACAGCAGCGTGCCACCTGGAAGCGGGCGGCCCCCGCGATCAGGCTGCGGCGTGGCGCTCAGGCGGGGCGGCGCTGACGCCAGAGGTAGGCGGTGATGGTGGCGAGCACCACCAGCGTGCCGAGGATCTGCCAGGGCGTCGTGAGGCGCTCGCCGAGCAAGAGCGCGGCAAGGGCGAGGGTCGCGCAGAGGCGCCAGGCCATGGTACTGCTCACCAGCGGAGCGCCGAGGTGGCGCAGCGCCGTGATCTGGCCCATGTTGGCGCCGAGCAGCACAAAGACGACGAAGGCAGCAAAGACGGCCCAGTCGCGGGGGCCAATCGCGGCGAAGCGCCCCAGGTCCTCACCGGCGAGCACACTGATGGCGCCGCAGGTGAGCGTGAGCGACACGAGCTGCATCATCAACACGGCCTCGCCCGGCAGCGTCTCTTTTACTGTCCGGGGAACAAGGAGCATATATATCGCCAGGCAGAACATGCTCACCAGTGCCAGGCCGATCCCCAGCAGGTCGGCGCTGGTGAGCGCCAGGCCGAGCCCGCCGCCCATATCGCCGCTCATCATCAGCAGCGAACCCAGCAACGAGAGGCCGATCGCCGGCCAGGTGTAAGGGGGCAGACGCTCGCGGAAGAGGCCCGCGCTGAGCAGGGCCACCAGCAGCGGCGTCATCAGGGTGATCAGCTGCACATAGATCGCGAGGGTGAAGCGAGCCGAGAGGAGGTTCGTGATCGCGCGGAGCACCACCACGAGGCTGAAGGCCCAGAGCATCGGCGAACGCAGGTGGCGCAGCCGGATGTGGCGGTGGACGAAGGGGAGCAGCAGGGCCACCGCGATCAGGTTGCCGAACCCGAGCAGCGCCATACTCGGCAGGCCGCTGACCGTCTGCAGGTAGCGAGCCAGGACCGGGTAGGCGCCCCAGGAGGTATGGGCCAGCAGGGCGACCCCCATCCAGCCCCATGCGAAACCGGTGTGCCTGCCCGCCGCGCGCGTCGCCCCGAGGGTTGTCACTTTGCTCATCGGAAGATCCCGGATACTATGTAGCGGCGCGCCATTGCGACTGGCGCCCATTATACTCCTCCAAGATACCGGCGACCTTCAGCCTGTCGCCGGAGCGCACCTATGATCTTCCTGGATGAGCTCCTCGCCGCCGGCGGCCGTCTCCACGGCCCACCTGTCGCCCGCGCTTTCACCGACTGGAGCTACGACTCACGCCTGACGGAGCCTGGCGCCTGCTTTATCGCCCTGCGTACACCCCGAGCGGACGGCCACGACTATATCGCCGCAGCCGTAGCAGCGGGCGCCACCGGGGTGCTCTGCCGCTGGCCGCCCACTGCCACGAGTGGTGTGACCATCGTGCTCGCCGACGACCCGGAGGCGGTGCTGCAACGCTGGGCCGCCGCCCGCCTGGCGGCCGTCGCCCCCACCGTCATCGGGGTGACGGGTAGTGTCGGGAAGACCAGCGCGCGCCGGGCGATCGCCGCCGTGCTGGCGGCCCATGCCCCTACCTTCCAGAGCCGGCGCAGCTTCAACTCGCTGCTCGGCCTGCCGGTGGCCATGGCGCGCCTCGCCGAGGAGCAGCGCTACGCGGTGCTCGAGTATGGCAGCGACCGCCCGGGCGAGATCGCCTCCCTGGCCGCCCTCTTCCCACCTGCCATCGCGGTCGTCACCGCCGTTGGCGAGGCCCACCTGCGCACCCTGGGCGATCTACGAGGCGTGGCGGCGGAGAAAGGCGCCCTGGTGGCCGCCCTGCCGCCGGAGGGGCTAGCGATCCTCAACGGCGACGACCCCCGGGTAGCGGCGATGGCAGCGAGTGCCCCGGCTACCCTGCGCTACGGCCTCGGCGCCGGCAACGACCTGCGGGCCGAGGCGGTGCGCTACAGCCTGGACGGCACCGCGATGCGCCTGCGGCTGGGCGGCGAGGTTGCCGAACTGCGGGTGCCTCTACTCGGTGAGCCCGCTGTCTACACCGCGCTGGCGGCGGCCGCAGTAGGGGTGGCGAGCGGCCTTGGCCTGGCTGCGTGTATCGGCCCACTGGCGGCGCTGGAGCCCGCCGCCGGGCGGCTGCGACCCCTGCCGGGGCGAGGCGGCTGCACGCTGATCGACGACAGCTTCAGCGCGGCGCCGCCCTCCGCCCGCGCGGCCCTGCGGACCCTGGCCGCCCTCCCCGCGCGGCGCCGCATCGCCGTCATCGGCGCCCTGTCGGACCTACCGCCGGGACATGAGGAGCCCTTCTACCGGGAGCTCGGCGCCCTGGCGGCCCACTGCGCCGATGCCCTGGTACTCAAGGGCGACTGGGGGGCCACAGCCGCAGCGGCAGCCCGGACAGCCCGCCCGGATCTGCCCATCGCCGTCGTAGACACGGCCGCCGCCGCTGTTGCTGCGCTCCCGGCCAACTTCGGGCCGGGCGACCTGGTGCTGGTGAAGGGTGGCGCCGAGGCGCGCATGGAGCGGGTCGTGGCGCGCCTGGTGGACGAAGCGGGAGGCCCCACCCCGGCCCTGGTGCGCCAGGAACCGGCCTGGCGCAGCGTGCGCGTCGGCGCGCCCGACAGACCCACCTGGCTACGGGTAGACCTCGACGCCATCGCCGAGAACGTGCGCCTGCTCCAGGCCCGGTGCGCCACCCCGGTGATGGCGGTACTAAAGGGCGACGGCTACGGCCACGGCGCCGCGCGCGTAGCCCGGGCGGCCCTCGGCGCCGGAGCGCGGGCGCTAGCCGTGGCGACCCTCGGCGAGGGCAGGGCCTTGCGCGCACAGGGCCTGCTGGCGCCGATACTGGTACTGGGTTACCTCCCGCCCTGGCAGGCCGAGGAGGCGGTGCGCCTCGGGCTCGACTGCACGCTCTTCGACGACGACGCAGCCCTCGCGCTCCACGCGGCCGCCCGGGCCGCTGGCGGCCAGGCCCGCGTACACGTCAAGGTGGACACTGGCATGGCCCGCCTGGGCCTCTCCCCGGCGGAGGTGGGCCCCTTCCTCACCCGGCTCCGAGCCCTGGCGGGCCTGGAAGTGGTAGGCATCTACACCCACTTCGCCGCAGCCGACGCAGCCAATCTGAGCGGGGCCGAAGCGCAACTGAGCGTCTTTCTACGGCTGCTACGGGAACTGGAGGCCGCCGGGCTCCGCCCACCCGTGGCCCATGCCGCCAACAGCGCGGCGGCGCTGCGGATGCCTGCGGCCCGCCTTGATCTGGTGCGCCCGGGGATCGCGATCTACGGCCTCGCCCCGAGCCCGGCGGCGCCCCTTCCGCCGGGCTTTCGCCCCGCTCTCAGCTTCCACAGCGAAGTGGCCCAGGTCAAGGAGCACCCTGCAGGGACGCCGATCTCCTACGGCGGCGCCTACGTCGTCCAGCGACCCTCACGGATCGCCACCATCCCGGTGGGCTACGCCGACGGCATGCGGCGCAGCCCACCCTGGCGCGCAGTGATCGTGCGCGGCCGCCGGGCCCCCGTCGTGGGCCGGATCTGTATGGACTACGCGATGGTGGATGTCACAGAGATCGACGGCGTGCGGCGTGGCGATCCCGTCGTCTTGATCGGGAGCCAGGGCGACGCCTCGATCAGCGCCGACGAGGTAGCCAACTGGCTGGGGACCATTAGCTACGAGGTAGTGACGGGGATTTTACCGCGTGTGCCCCGTGAGATTGGCGAACACTGAGATGCGGGAGCTTATTCCAGGCCCAGGTAAGCCTTCTGGACCATCTCGTTCTCACGAAGCGCCTTTGCATCATCTTCGAGCACAATCTCACCGCTTTGCAGCACATAGCCACGGTTGGCGATCCCAAGGGCCTGCAGGGCGTTCTGCTCCACCAGCAGCACCGTCATCCCCTGACTGTTGATCGTCTTGATAATCTCGAAGATCTGCTCCACCAGCACGGGGGCCAGGCCCATCGAGGGCTCATCGAGGAGCAGCATCTGGGGCCGGCTCATCAGGGCCCGGCCGATCGCAAGCATCTGCTGCTCACCGCCCGAGAGAGTACCGCCCTTCTGCGAGGTACGCTCGCGCAGGCGCGGGAAGAGCTGAAAGACCCGCTCCAGATCCTCGTGGTAGGTCGGGCTACGGGTATTGTGCAGGTAGGCGCCCATCTCCAGATTCTCCAGCACCGTGAGGCGCGGGAAGATACGGCGGCCCTCGGGCGACTGGGCCACACCGAGCTGGGTGATCTCGTGGGGCGGCGTATGGTCGATCCGCTTGCCACCAAAGCGCACCTCCCCCTGGCGGGGAGTGAGCAGCCCCGAAATCGTGCGCAGGGTCGTGCTCTTACCGGCCCCATTTGAGCCGATCAGGGTCACGATCTCACCCTTCTCGACCCGCAGCGAGAGGCCCTTCAGCGCGTGGATCTTGCCATAGTAGGTATGGACATTGTGGAGCTCGAGCAGTGCCATAGCGTGCCCTTACGGCTCTTCGGTAAGCGAGACATTCACGACCACCTGGCCGCCGCGCCCATCGCGGTTGCAGCCGGGGAAGCTCTGGTCGAACAGCGAGCGCCAGTAATCAGGGTTGACGAGATTCGGCCGCTTGCGCCACTCGTAGACGATCTCTCGCGGAAAGCCGAACTGCTCATCGTAGCGCACCCGGGTGCTCACACTCCCCTGGCATGCGCACATGGAGGGATCGGGATAGCAGCGGTTCGTCTCACGCTCAAGCTCGGCGATCCAGTTGAAGAGTCGCGGCACCGTCCAGGTTGCCGGTTGGCCGCAGGTATTGCGCACCGGCTCAGCCACCCCATCCCGGATAACCATCTCCTGGTCGCAGGCGCTGGTACTCGTCTGCTGGGTGAGCCGCAGGCGGTAGCTAGCGGGGCCAGCGTCCTCCCAGCGAGCGCGGGCCTCTGCGAGGCCGTTCTCGGCCCGGGCTGGCTGGCGCAGGAAAAGCGCCATCGCCACCAGGCTCAAGAGCAGCGCCACGGCGCCCAGGATGAAGGCTCTGCGGATCCCGCGTTTCATCACCCGACCTTGCTAAGCTGCGCGGGCTCGCGAGAAGAGGCCCGGCGCTACGCCGTAGCACCTTTACCGAGGTAGGCCTCCACCACACGCGGATTGCTGCGAATAGTGGCGGCGTCGCCTTCCGCGATCTTGGTGCCGTAGTCGAGCACAGAGATTCGCTCGGAGATCGCCATCACGAGGCGCATATCGTGCTCGATCAGGACTACAGTCAGGCCGAGCTCATCGCGCAGGCGGCGGATGAGGTCAGTCGCCTCAGCCGTCTCATTGGGGTTCATCCCAGCGGTGGGCTCATCGAGCAGGATGAGCTTGGGCTCGCCGGCGAGGGCCCGGGCGATCTCAAGCCGGCGCTGGTCGCCGTAGGGCAAATTTTTCGCCAGCGCGTCGCGCTTGTCGTCCAGCCCCACATAGGCCAGGCGCTCGCGGGCCCGCTCGCGGGCTCTGGCCTCCTCATGGCGCACACTGCCCGCGCGAGTCACGATCGACCAGAAGGGAGCGTGCAGGTGGGTATGCATCCCGACGAGCACATTCTCCAGCACCGTCATATTGCCAAAGAGACGGATGTTCTGAAAGGTGCGCCGCATCCCAAGCGCGGCGATCTGGTCAGGCCGGCTCCCGGCGATCGGCCTGCCATCGAAGACGACCGTGCCCTTATCGGGCTTGTAGATTCCGGTCAGAATATTAAAGAAGGTCGTCTTCCCGGCGCCATTGGGGCCGATCACACTCACGATGCGGCCCTTCTCGACCGTCAGGGTCACATCGTTCACGGCGGTGAGGCCACCGAACGACTTGGTGATATTCTTCGCATCGAGGAGGGTCATGCGCAGCATCCCTTCGTGGGGGTGTAGAGCGGCCAGACTACCCAGCGGGGGTGGCGGCGGCCTCTTCCGGCGGGGGCTCCTCCTGCTGAGCCTGCTGGGCCTCGTGCAGCTCTTCGCTCCGTCGCTCGTCTGGTAGGATCCCCTCGGGGCGGAAGATCATCATCAGGATCAGCAGCAGGCCAAAGAGCAGGCGCTGATACTGGGTCGGATCAAAGGTCTCGGGGATGGGGAAACCAGCATCCTGGGCCTCGCGCAGCACGGTGGCCGTGCGGGGCAGGATCTGCAGGTTGAGCAGCGTCACGAAGACGGCGCCGAGCACCACACCGGGGATGGAGCCCATGCCACCGAGGATCACCATCGCGAGAATATTGATCGAGCGCAGCAGGTCGAAGGTGGGCGGATTGATAAAGAGCTGCTTGGAGGCAAAGATCACCCCCATGGCGCCGGCGAACGAAGCGCCCACGGCGAACGCCAGCAGCTTCATGCGCACCAGGGGGATCCCCTGCGCGATCGCGGCAGTCTCATCCTCGCGGATGGCCTCCCAGGCCCGACCGATCCGGGAGCTCTTGAGGCGGCTCACCACAATCATCGTGAGCAGCACCACGAGCAGCACGGCGAAGTAAAAGAACTGCTGGTAGAGTTGCTGGTCGTCGAAGCGCAGGCCGAGCCCTCGGAGCGGCTCGGCGAAGATCAGTGGCGGGCGAGCGATCTCGCGGATGCCCTGTGAGCCATTGGTAATATTGACCGGCTTATCGAGGTTGTTCGCGAGCACCCGGATCACCTCACCGAAGCCCAGCGTCACGATCGCCAGGTAATCGCCGCGCAGGCGCAGCACCGGCAGGCCGAGCAGCACCCCGAACACACCGCCGGCCACCAGGCCCAGCAGCACGAAGGGGTAGAACATGATCGGCGGCACGGGGCTCCAGGCCGGGTTGATCTCGGTGAGTTGCGGGGTGCTGAGGATGCCCCAGAGGTAGGCGCCCACCGCGAAGAACGCCACGTAGCCAAGGTCGAGCAGGCCCGCGAAGCCCACCACCACATTCAAGCCGAGGGCAAGGGTGACGAAGATCCCCGCCTGGGTGGCCACATCGATGTAGAAGGGGTTGAGCGTGCCAAAGATCGGCAGCACGATCCCCAGCAGCGCCGCTGCCAGGCCAATCTTGAAGGGCCGCGCCACCCGCGAGCGAAAGGTAAACAGCACCAGCAGCAGGAAGAGCACAAAGACGATATCGGTGCCGAGGCTGGTGCGCGGGTTGGTGAGCAATAACCAGGTGCAGACGGCGGCGTAGAGCCCGAGGAAGCCATAGGCCGTCGGGCCGCTCCGCAGGGGCTCGGTCAGCCGCTCCCAGGCGCTAGAGGGGGGCGTCGTCGTCGCCATTGGCTACACCTTCGTCGTGGTGGCCTCGCCGAGCAGGCCAGACGGGCGGAAGATCAGGATCAGGATGAGCATGCTAAAGGCGACGATATCGGCGTAGGCCGCGCCGGAGATCGCGCCTCCGGTGAAGAGGCCAAGATAGGAGGCGACGAAGGCCTCCATAAAGCCCAGCACAATCCCGCCAACCATGGCCCCGGTGATATTGCCAATACCGCCGAGTACTGCTGCAGTAAAAGCCTTAAGGCCGGGAATGAGGCCCATGTAGGGGTTCACCGCGCCCACGTTCAGACCAAAGAGCGCACCCGCCGCGCCGCCCAGCGCGCCGCCGATCAGAAAGGTGAGCGAGATGATCTGGTTGACGTTGATCCCCATCAGGCTCGCCGTCGGCATATCCTGGGCAGTGGCCCGAATAGCCTTACCCAGCCGGGTCGCGTTCACCAGGTAATTCAGCCCGATCAGCATCAGAGTGGCCACGGTGATGAAGATCAGCGCCTTTGGGCTGAGCACCACCGGCACGCTTCGCTCCCCCACGTTCATCTCGAAGAGCGTGAGCGGCGGACCATAATCGGGGCTATTGTAGCGGGCGTTGAAGCCCAGGGGCTCGCTCGTGGGAAAGTTCGTCATAAACAGGCGCGCCAGGTCCTGCAACACCAGCGACACGCCGATCGCCGAGATCAGCGGCACCAGCCTCGGCGCATTTCGCAGTGGCCGGTAGGCGATCCGCTCGACCGTCACCGCCAGCAGACCGCTCACCGTCATCCCTGCCGCGACCACCACCACCACGAAGAGGAAGGGGTTAAAGCCGTCGATGATCCCGGCCCGGTCCAGAAAAAAGCCGACGTACGCACCCACAACGCCGCCCACCATGAACAGCTCACCGTGAGCGAAGTTGATGAACTCCAGTACGCCGTAGACCATGGTGTAACCGAGGGCGATGGTTGCGAAGAGGAAGCCACGCACCAGCCCATCGATGATCACCTGGGGCAGGATCGTCACCACCCGCGAGAGCAGGTCGGGGGTTGATGCACTGAGCAGCAGCGCCAGCACGATCACCAGGAGCCCCAGCGAGGCGGCGGCCCCGACAATGAAGAGCAGGAGCTGGAGCAGGGGGCCGAGCACCGTACGCGCGATCTCACCGACCGATCGCTGGCCGGTGTGTGGCGACGTGGTCGCTTTTGCTTCCGCAGCCATAACCCTCACCGTGTACAGCATAGGGACGATGGGTGACATCGTCCCTATGCCCTACGACCACGACAACACTCTTTACTGGGGCGGCGCGATGTCCAGGCGGGTGATCACGGCATTGGCATTCCAATCCGCCGCATCCACCTGGAGTACGAAGTAGGCGCCAGTGAGCGGATCGCCCTTCTCGTTGAACTGGTAATCGCCGGTGATACCGCCAAGGAGCGGGAGCGCCTTGATTGCCGCCGTCACTTGCTCGCGGGTCGGCTTGCCGCCCGCCTCCACGGCGGCCTGCAGGATGCCCGCCATGCAGATGCCGGTGGCATCATAGGCCTGGGCCGCGAAGGGCTGCGGCGGAGCGTTGTTCGTCGCCTCAAAGTCGCTGGCGAACTGCGCCGCCTTGGGGAACTGGCTCACCGGCGCGGCCACGGAGGTGTAGTACATGCCCGCCACCGCGTCGCCGGCCAACTCCAGCAGCTCCGAGCTATCCAGCCCGTCCGGCCCCAGGAACTGCGCCGTAATCCCCCGGTCCCGCGCCTGGCGGAAGA
>SFCB01000062.1 GCA_004367505.1 Chloroflexi bacterium OHK40
ACCGAAGCAGGGCCATCCCTGGCGTCGTCCTTGGAGCGTGCGCCGCCAGCGTGAGCTGGCGGGTGCCGCGTAAGTGCAGGACTTTACGTCACACCCGCGTCCGTCCTGCCTCTTGACAAACATCCTTTCAGGCTGTATCTTTTTTGTCTATACGCCATGTGTACCGTATCACTGGAGCGTCATCTATGAAGACCCGTGTGCAAAAATGGGGTAATTCTTTAGCCCTACGCATCCCCAAAGCCTTCGCCGAGCAGATCGGTATTGAGGATAGCTCTCTCGTTGAACTTTCCCTTACCGATGGTAAGTTGTTCATCCTGCCACTCGTCGAAGCGCACCCGTCACTTGCCGAGATGCTGGCTGCTATTACCGATGCCAACATCCACGCGGAAGTCGTCACTGACCCACCTCAAGGCGCTGAGGTGTGGTGATGCCAGCCTATGTCCCAGAGCGCGGTCACATTGTCTGGCTCACCTTTACGCCCCAGGCAGGCCACGAGCAGGCCGGACGTCGTCCAGCCGTCGTCTTATCGCCTGCGGCCTACAATGCTCGCGTGAGCTTGGCAATCGTCTGCCCAATTACCAACCAGCAGAAAGGCTATCCGTTCGAGGTCGTTATCCCCGCTGGATTAGCGGTCAGTGGTGTCATTCTAGCCGATCAGGTAAAGAGTTTGGATTGGCGCGCCCGCCAAGCCGACTATAGCTGCGTCCTGCCAGTTGCGACGATTGCGGAAGTGCTTGCGAAATTGAACACCTTGCTGGCAGTGGCAATGCCATAGCCCTATCCAGCGGGCCGGCTAACACTGCGCTCCAGCCGACCGGCTGAATCAGGCCGTTTTTACGAACCAGAAGCGTGCTTGCCGCCGTACCGCTTCAGAACGCCGTACTCTCAGCCGGCGGCTGAGCTTGACCGATAGGCAGCCAGTTCCGTTGCGCGGCGCTGGCGCGGGCTCAGGCTCCCTTGCGCGCGGCGATCGCCTGGGCGATCTCGGCGCCGACGGCGTGCTCGGCGCGGGCTTCATCGTCAACAAGTAGCAGCTCGGGCACGGGGGTGGGCCTGGCGCCATCGCGACCGACCGCCACCATACTGAGGTAGCCGGTGGTACAGACCCGGCGCTCGCCGCGCAGCGGGTGCTCGGCATAGAGCCGCACCCGGACGACCATCGACGTACGGCCCACGTAGATCACCCGCGAGTAGGCCTCGATGATCTCGCCCTGCCCGATCGGGGTACGGAAATCGATCCGCTCGCTCGAAGCGGTGACGACTGGCTGGCGACAGAAGCGCAGCGCGGCGATCGCGGCTGCCTTGTCGAGCATGGCCATCACATCGCCGCCGAACATCGTACCGAAGCCGTTGGTCTGGTCCGGCAGCACGATGTCGGCCATCCGTTCCTCTTCGGCCACCTTGCGCGGCCTTGGTGGGTTGTCGTGGCTCATCCTGGCACCCTGCGTTCCAACTGGCGCCGCTATTGTACCCGATGCCGGGCCGCTGGCGTCGGGGTGGCAGTGCCACCGGCTGGTGCGGGAACGGGCAGCACGGCCCGCTGGCGCGCCCGCGCCTCCTGGCGAGACGCAGCGTGCCGCGTCGCTACGCGCCCCCGTCCCTCGCCCCTCACATGCCTCTTGACAACGGAAACGTTTCCAGCTATACTGGCCCCATCGCGCCGGAAACGTTTCCAGAACTACCCCAGGAGCCTGCCGTGGCCAAGGCGACCATCGTCGATATCGCCAGACGCGCCGGTGTTGGTGTGGGCACGGCATCGCGCGCCCTTAACAACGCGCCCGATGTCAGTCCCGCCACGCGCGAGCGGGTTCTCGCCGCCGCCGCCGAGCTCGACTACCATCCCAGTGCGGTGGCCCGGCGCCTCCAGGGCCAGCGCAGCGGGGTGATCGCCTATGTGCCCGAGGTTGGCGATCAGCCTGCCGGGGATATGCAGTTCAAGGACTTTATCGCGGTGCTCGCCCGGAGCTGTGCCCGCTACGACCTGGACCTGCTCATCCATCCGCTGCGCAGCGGCGCCGACTTCCGCCAGGATTTTTCCCAGCTCCTGCGTGGCCGCCGCGCCGATGGTCTGATCCTGGCCGACCTTCGGGTGACCGACGAGCGCGTGACGTACCTCACTGCCGAGCAGTTGCCCTTTGTCGCCTTTGGTCGCTGCGCATCGCCGGTGCCATATGCCTACGTCGACCTTGATAGCCAGGCCGGCACCTTCGCCTCCGTCAGCCACCTGATCGAGCGTGGCCACCAGCGCATCGCCTACCTGGGCATGCCGCTCGCCTACTCCTACGCCCACCACCGCTACGCCGGTTACTGCCAGGCGCTTGCTCATGGCAATCTTGCCCTCGATCCGGCGCTCGTTTTCAACGATCTGCATACCGAGACGGAGACGCGCGCCGCCGTGCGCCAGCTCTTGCAGATGCCTGCTCCTCCCGGGGCTTTTGCCGCCGCCTCTGATCTGCACGCGATCTACGCGATGCGCGCCATGGAGGATTTTGGCTTTCGCCCCGGTCGCGACCTTGCGGTTGTTGGGTTTGACGATCTGCCCCTGGCCGCCCATACGCGCCCTTCGCTCACCACGGTGCGCCAGCCCTTCGATGCGATCTGCGATCAGTTGATCGCCACCCTGCTGGATGTGATCGGCGGCGACTCGAGCCCGCGCCAGTCCCTTGTTGCGCCCGAGCTCGTGATTCGCGAGTCGAGCGGCTGAGTGCTCTTCGATCCGTCGTTGCGGAGTTTCGCGCGAGACGCCGTGCGCCTGGCATGCGCCGATGGCCAGGATTGATCGTGGCGTTCTGCTGCCGGTAGCCGGGCAGCAGCCTCCACAAAACCACCAGCATCTTTCGGTTGCGTGCGTAGAGCGTGCTGCATCAACGAGGCACCGAAAGAATCACTTGCTTTCGAGAAGCCCCCATACCTGCAAGCCTATGAAGATCTCCAGCCGCCAGTTTCGATTCGGCGCCCATACATTCTCAACCACAGCCTACGACGCGATCGATGCGCCGTATATCCTCGCCGCGCCCCAGATCTATGCGATCGGTCACGGATCCGGCGCCATTCGCCCCATCGGCGTCGAGCACCTCGTCGGCGAGATGGGCGGGATCTGGGCTCACCCGGTGAAGGTGGCCGATGGCTTCACCGTTGCGCTGCTCGACCAGGATGGCGCCCCGCTGCCCTCTGCCAACGGCACGTTTATCGAGGGTCCCGCCGAGCTCCGCTGGGAGTGGGACGCTGGCCCCTTGCAGGCCACCCGGCGCGACCGGGTCTTCCCCAACGCTCCCGTCTACGCCACTCTGCTCAGCGTGACGAATAGCGGGCCTACCACCATCAGCGGGCTGCTGGAGGTGATCGCGGAGCTCACCTTCCTTGGCTGCTGGTTCGGCGGCCTCGCCTCCGCCCGTGGCAGCTACCGCATGGCAGATGCCCTCCTGCTCGGCAGTGATGCCGCGCAGCCCGCCTGGGGCGTGGCTTTCGGCGCGGCCGTGCCCCCCGATAGCTTCCAGCTGACCCCGCGTGCGGGCGGCGCGACGGCCACCCTGCGCTACGCCTTCCAGCTCGCCCCTGGCGCCTCGCGTAGCTGGCTGCTGCTTCTCGCCGTCTCTCACGATGGCGGCGAGGCCCACGCAGCCGCCCGATGGCGCGAGCTGATCGATAGCGCCGGCCAGCGCTTCGCCGATGACGAGAGTACGATCCTGGCTGGCCGACCATCCATCGATTGCGCCGACCAGGAGCTCTGCCGCGACCTGGCCCTCGCTCAGGCCAACCTGCACCTGCTCCAGGCTGACTATCCCGACACCGGCCCCTACTTTCTCGCGGGGCTGCCCGAGTATCCGCAGCTCTTCGGCTGCGACACGACCTACAGCGTGCCCGGCGCGGTCGCTGCGGGCTTTGCCGCCACCGCCCGTAGCGCTCTCCTGACCCTCGCCGCCTATGCCGAGCGCGCCTGCGGCCGCATCCCCCACGAGGTGACCACGAACGGCCGTGTCTTCAACCCCGGTAACATTCAGGAGACGCCCCAGTTCGCGATTGCCGTCTGGGACTACCTGCGCTGGACAGGCGACATGGAGCTGGCCCGGCGGCTCTTCCCGATCTGCCGCGAGGGCCTGCTCGAGTATGTTCCCGCCATCGGCGGCCCCGATCCGCGCTACCCCGTGGGTGACGGGATGGTCGAGCGCTTGGGCATGGGCTCACGCAAGCTCGACAGCGCCTGCTACGTAATCGCGGGCCTGCGGGCGCTGGCCCGGCTCGCCGCCGCCCTGGGCGACCCCGAGGCCGCCCGCTATGCCGCCCACGCCGACGCGGTCAACGCCGACTTCGAGCGCGACTGGTGGATGGAGGACGAGGGCCTCTACGGCGACTCGATGCACTCAGACGGGCGCCTGCAACTCGACCGCCACTGGACGGCGGTGCTGCCGGTGCAGCTCGGATTGGCCGCGCCCGAGCGCGCCAGCCGCGTGCTGGCCCGCCTGGAGGCCGAGTTCGTCAACCAGTGGGGCCTCGTCCACACCGTCGAGGTCGATGAGCGGGTCTGGACGCTTCCCACCGGCCTGCTTGCGCTGGCGGCCTTCCAGCATGGGCGCCCCGAGCGCGGGCTGGAACTGGCCCGCATGATTGCCCTCACTGCCCAGCACGGCACCCTCGGCACCTTCAAGGAGCTCATCCCCGAAGGGCTCTGCTTCGTGCAGCTCTGGAGCGCCGGCCTCTACGTGCAGCTCATCATCGAGGGCCTGCTCGGGTTGGCACCAGATGCCCCCGCCCACACCCTCACGGTGGCGCCCTCCATGCCTGCCGGCTACCCGCCGGTGAGCGTGCGCGGCCTGCGGGTTGGCGCCCACACGCTCGATCTGAATATCTCCCCGCGAGCGCTGCAGCTGGACCACCGCGAGGGGCTACAGGCGCTCACTGTCATCTACGCCGGCACAACGGTTGCTGTGGCGCCGGCAACCCGGCTCCACCTCAACCTGGAAAGGAGTTGAATCACGCGCATGTGTTCCGCTCCCGGCAGCGCTGCATCGCCTCTACGACGCCCTATGCAGCCCCGCCGGCGCATCCGGCGACTCAAGGACGAAACCGACCAAAGGAGACAGCCGCAATGAATCGCACCCGTGCCTTTGCGCTTGCCCTCGCCACGGCCCTGCTTGTGCCCCTGATCGCTGCCTGTGGCGCTGGCACCACGCAGACTGCCCCCACCACGGCCCCCGCCACCGGCGGCGAGGCCCCCGCCACTGGTGGCCAGGCCGCCGCCAACTGCTACGGCCTCGAGGTTGAGCCGGGGGCCACCCTGCGCTTCCAGGCCGCCGGCAACCCCACCGAGCAGCAGCTCTACACCGAGGGCGCCGCCCGCTTTATGGAGGCCTGCCCCGGCGTGACGCTCACCTTCGAGCCGCTCAACGACTACCAGACCCAGATGAAGGCCGCCTTCGCCGCCGGCACCGCCCCGGATGTCTTCCTGCTCGACGGCGAGCTCATGGGCGCCTTTGCCCCCAACGGCCTGCTGCTGGCCCTCGATGAGGCCATGGCCGCCAAGGGCGTTAGCCCCTCCAGCTATTTCGAGCCCACCCTGACCCTCTACCAGCAGGATGGGAAGACCTACGGCCTGCCCAAGGACTTCAACCCGCTGGTGGTCTTCATCAATACCGACCTGGCTGAGGCCGCCGGGGTTGATCCTGCCAGCATCACCACCTGGGACGACTGGAAGGAGGCCGCCGCCGCCATGACCCAGGGGGATGGCCCTGGCAAGCAGTATGGTCTCTGCCTCAACTCGGACATCCTCCGCTCGGGCGCCTTCATCTTCCAGACTGGCAACGATTTCATTGTTGACAATCAGGCGGTCTTCAACGACGCCAACGGCGTGCGGGCGATCGAGTTCTGGAAGAGCTTCAAGGATGAGGGCTCGGGCGCGCTCTTCGGCGATCTGGGCAAGGGCTGGTGTGGGGAGGCCTTTGCTGGCCGCAACACCGCCATGGCTGTCGAGGGTGGCTGGATCGTGCCCTTCCTGGCCGACCCCGCCAACGGCGCGACGGACCTGAACTACACCGCCATCCCGCTCCCCATCCCCGATGGTGGCGAGCAGGCCAGCTGGCTCTTCACCAACGCCTTTGCGGCCAACGCCGCCACCCAGTACCCGAAGGCTGCTGCCGCAGCGGTGCTCTTCCTCGCCGGCCCCGAGAACCAGCAGGCCCTGATCTCCTCCGGCCTGGCTCAGCCCACCTGGAAGGAGTTGGCCAACGACCCCTACTACACCGATAACCCCGTTGCCAGAACCCTGGTGGAGGCCGGCAACTACGGACGGCTTGCCGATAGCGTGCTCGGCGGCCCGGTGAAGAAGGGCGATGTGATCGCCAAGCTCAACGAGGCCCAGGAGCGCATCTTCCTCGACACCCAGTCGGTGCAAGAGGCCCTGGACCAGGCGGCCCAGGAAGTGAACGAGATCCTGGCCCGCTAGCCGGTGCCAGGCGGATACGGGGACAGGGCGCCAGGCGCGACATGCGCCTGCGGTATGGGTTCGCCCTGTTCCCGTGTCCGAGCCGAGCACGGGCCCGGAGCCTGTCCGATCAAACTAAGGAGGTGCTCGTGGCAACCACTAGCAAGGTCTCGCCGGCCCCGAGCGGTAGCCGGGCCCGCAGCCTCGCCCGCAGAGAGGCGATTACCGCGTATCTCTTTATCGCTCCCTACCTGATCACCGCCGCGATCTTCACCGTTGGCCTGCTCGTTTATGCCTTCGGCATTAGCTTCACCGATCTGACGGCCACGTTCGCGGCGGCCAACGCCCGCTTCGTGGGCCTCGACAATTACCTGCGCGCCTTTCGCGACGCCGACTTCCTCGCCGCCCTCGGCAACGCCTTCTGGTACTTCGTCATCGTCACCTTCTTTCAGACGATCGGCGCCATCCTGCTCGCGGTGCTGCTCAACGCTAAGCTTCAGGGCATGCGCTTCTTCCGCACCCTGCTCTACTCCCCCAGCGTCGCCTCGTCGATCGTGATGTCCCTGATCTTCCTCTGGCTCTACCTGCCTACCGGCTTCATCAACTTCTTTCTGGGCACCGACATTCCCTGGCTCACGACCCCCGATCGGATCTTCGCCGGGTTCTGGAACGCGATCGGCCTCGGCGAGGTGGTGCCAGCCTTCTTCCAGGGCCCCAGCGTGGCCTGGGTCGCGATCATGATGCTGGCGATCTTCACCACCATCCCGACCTTCATGGTCATGTTTCTGACCGCCCTACAGGATGTGCCTGGCTACGTCTATGAGGCCGCCGCCATCGATGGCGCCACCGGCCCACGGGCCTTCTGGTACATCACCCTGCCGCTGCTGCGCCCGGTGATCGCGCTGGTGGTGATCCTCGGCACGATCGGCACCTTCCAGGTCTTCGACCAGGTCGCCATCCTGACGAAGGGCGGCCCGCTCAAGACCACCCTGACCCCCGCGTATCTGATCTACACCAAGACGCTGGGCACCGGCACCCAGGCCGAGGCCGGCTTCGCCGCCGCGATGGCCTTCATCCTGGCCTTTGTGATCGTCGGGATCACGCTCATCCAGCGCCGGCTGATCGAGCAGGAGTAGGAGCAATCTATGGCCACCGCAGCCGAAACCCGCAGTGTGACCCCGGCGGCGCGCGAGGGGAAGCCCGCTTCCTTTTACATCGTCGCCGTGATCCGCTATGGCTTCCTGATCGTGATCTCGATCATCGCCTTTCTGCCCTTCGTACTCTCGTTCCTGGGCACCTTCAAAACCAATGTCGAGCTGACGTCCTTCCCCCCGACCTTTCTCCCTGAGCAGTGGCGCGTCGATAACTGGGTGCGCGTCTGGAACTTCTCGCTGCCCACGGTCCAGAATGTGGTACCGATCTGGATCTGGAACAGCACCTGGCTGGCGATTGTCAATGTGCTCACCCAGCTCTTCTTCTGCTCACTCGCCGGCTACGCCTTCGCCCGGATGCGCTTCCCGGGGCGGGACTGGATCTATGCCTTCATTATCGCCACTATGGCCATCCCGGCCGTCATCACGATGATCCCCGGCTTCGTCTTCTTCGCGCGCCTGGGCTGGATCAATACCTACTGGCCGCTGATTGTGCCGAGCATTGTCACCCCCTTCGGCATCCTCATGCTCACCCAGTTCTTCAAGTCCATCCCCCGTGAGCTGGAGGAGGCCGCCCAGATCGATGGCCTGGATCGCTTCGGTACCTATACGCGCATCGCCCTGCCCCTCTCGCGGCCAGCCCTGATTACGCTTGCCATCCTTGCCTTCCAGGGCTCCTGGAACAACTTCACCGGCCCGCTGCTCTTCCTCCAGCGCCCCGAGATGATGACCCTGACCGTCGGTATGAACTTCTTCCGCACCCAGTTCTCCAACGATTTCAGCGCGATTCTCGTCGGCGCGATGTTCAATGCCATCCCGGTGCTCATTTTGTTCTTCATCTTGAACCGCTACTTCCTTGAGAGCGCCAGCTACTCGGGCCTTGCCGGACAGTAATCCACTACGGACCATGCACCATGCGCGAGGATCGGGCGCTGCGTGGTGCATGGGAGCGGCACGCCAATGGGCAGTGGCGCCCTCACCTGCTCGTCCCCGCCGGGCGTTGTGGAGCGCTGGCAGAGTGCGGTTGTGGGAGTTGGGCCCGTGTGGTGCCGTCGCAGCGCTTCGCGTTCCTCCACCGCTGCCCCATCCGGGCTGTGCAGTGCCGTGCGGCGGCTCGCGGTTCGCGTCTGGCGGTAGGCGGTTCCGGGTTTTATGCTCTACCGAGGTTACGCTATGCGCCACCACGGTGCGATCTTCGACGTTGACGGGGTGCTGGTCGACTCGCCCCACGAGCAGGCCTGGCGGGCGGCGCTTGAGCGGCTGATGGAAGGCCCCTGGCGCGAGTTGGCCCCTGCAACGGGCTACTCCCCCGGCAGCTTTACGACTGGGGTCTACCTGGCTCAGCTCGCCGGCAAACCGCGAATGGCTGGGGCGGCCGCAGCTCTGGCCTACTTCGGGGTGCCCGACCCGGACGGTGCCCGGGCACGGGCCTATGCCGAGGCCAAGCAGGCCATGATCGTCGAACTGATCGCACGGCGCGCGTTCACCGTCTTCGAGGATGGGCGGCGCCTGCTCCTGCGCCTGAAGCAGGCCGGGGTGCGCCTTGCCGCCGCTTCGTCGTCGAAGAACGCCAACGACTTCCTGGTGCGCATCCCCGTTGAGCCGTTTGGCACGATGCTCGATCTCTTCGACGCCAACGTCTGTGGTCGCGATTTCGCCCATGGGAAGCCGCACCCCGAGATCTTCCTCACCGCCGCCGCCGAGCTCGGCCTCCCCCCCGCCGCCTGTGTCGTCTTCGAGGACGCCGTCTCCGGGGTGCAGGCGGCCCGTGCCGGCGGGATGGACTGCGTTGGCGTGGCTCGTCTGGACGACGCGGAAGCCCTGCGCGCCGCTGGCGCCACAACCGTGGTGACGAGTCTTGATGAGCTGGATCTTCAGCTCCTCTAACGGGAGGCGTCTCCCGTTCCCTGGCTACACGCGATGGATGCGGAACCATGACAGAACACATCCCCTTCACCCTCACCGACGATCCGCGCTGGCTCCTCACCTTTGATGGGTTTGATCCGACCCGTGAGGCCCAGATCGAGGCTGTCTGCGCGCTGGTGAACGGTTATCAGGGCACGCGCGCCGCCATGGAAGAGGGCCACCCCGCCTCCCGTCCCGCGACCTTCATCGCCGGGATCTTCAATACGCCGGTGGCGCCTCAGGCCGCCGAGCTCGAGGAACCCATCCCTGAGCTCGTTGTCGTCCCCGACTGGTCACGCCTGCGGCTCCTGGTGGCCGGCGCCGAGCTTCGGCTCGACCGCTGCGAGTTGCTTGATCAGCGCCGCACGCTCGATCTGCGCCAGGGCGCCCTGTTGCGCACCTGGCGCCTGCGCGACGCCGAAGGCCGCATCACTGCCGTCACCAGCCTGCGCTTCGCCTCGCTGGCCGACCGGCGCGCGCTGGGCCAGTTCCTCACCATCACCCCCGAGAACTACGGCGGCGAGCTTAGCGTTGAATTGCTGCTGGATGGGCGGGTGACGAACGAGCAGCAGACCCCCCACCTGGCGCCCGTGTACACCGGCTCTGCCGAGGACGCCGCGCTGCTCGTGGTGCGCACGGCGCGCTCGGGCTACACCATCGCCGCTGCCGCTCGTAGCGAACTACTCGGCGCCGGCCAGATCGCGCTACGCCGCGAGATGGCGTTTGTGGCCGAGGGCGCCGGCGCCTGTGTCGAGCGCTTCAGCTGGGAAGCGGAGGCCGGCCGTACGTACGCGCTCCACAAGCTCGTGGCCCTCGCCACCTCCCGCGAGGAGGTCGCCCCGGCCGCTGCCGCCACCGCCCGTGTGCGCGCGCTCTGGGAGCGGGGGCCGGCGGTACTGCTGCGGGAGCACACCAGCGCCTGGGCCGAGCGCTGGCACGGGATCGACGCCAGCATTCCCGGCGATGCCGAGCTCCAGCGCCAGGTGCGCTTCGCCTGCTACCACCTGGTAGGTGCCGCCTCGCCCGACGACGAGCGTAGCTCGATTGGCGCCCGCGCCCTCACCGGCGAGCGCTACCGTGGCCATGTCTTCTGGGATACCGAGATCTTCGTCTGGCCCGCGCTCCTCTACACCCACCCCGCCACCGCCCGCGCCCTCTTGATGTACCGCTACCACACCCTGGCCGGGGCCCGCGCCAAGGCTGCCGCCAGCGGCTACCGTGGCGCCATGTATCCCTGGGAGGCGGCTGACACTGGTGAGGAAGTGACACCGGCCTACATGCTGAGCGGCGGGCAGCGCGTGCCGGTGCTCACCGGAATCGAGGAGCACCACATCGCGGCCGACGTGGCGCTCGCCGTGCTCCAGTACGGGCGTGCCACGGGCGACCGGGCGTTTATGCGCGGGCCCGGTGCTGAGATCGTGCTCGACGTGGCCCGCTTCTGGGCCAGCCGGGCCGAGGCCGGCGCGGAGGGCGCGTATCATATCCGCCGTGTGATCGGCCCCGACGAGTATCACGAGACGGTAGACGACAACGCCTACACCAATGGCCTCGCCGCCCACATCCTGCGCGCCGCCAGGGCGCTCGCCGCTGATCTGGCCCGCCAGCACCCCGAGCGCTGGCGCGAGCTCGCCGATCGCCTTGCTCTCGACGACGCCGAGTTGGCCCTCTGGGAGGCCGTGGCCGCCGGGCTCGTCACCGGCTACGATCCTGCGACGGGCCTCGTGGAGCAGTTCGCGGGCTACCACCAACTCGACCCGATCGATCTGACCGGCCACGATCCGAGCGTCGCAACCGTGGACGCGAAGCTCGGCTGGTACCCCATGCAGCGTACCAAGGTGCTCAAGCAAGCCGATGTGATTATGCTCCTGATCTTGCTCTGGGAGCAGTACCCGCTTGAGGCCCACGCCGCCAACTTCGCCTACTATGAGCCGAAGACGAGCCACGATAGCTCGCTGAGCTACAGCTTCCACGCGCTCTTCGCCGCCCGCCTCGGCAAGCTCGACCTCGCCGAGAGCTATCTGCGCCGGGCCGCGCTCATCGATCTCGACCTCACGCGCCAGGGCCATGCGGGCGCCTCGGGGGGCGTCCATATCGCCGCGCTGGGCGGTATCTGGCAGGCCCTCGCTCTGGGCTTCCTCGGGATGCAGCCAGAGGATGAAGGGCTGCGATTCACGCCACACATTCCCGCCGGCTGGGGTGAGCTCGCTATGCCCATCGCCTGGCGCGGTGCCCGCCTGCGGGTGCGTGCCAGCGCAGATGGCGGCCTCATCCTTGCAGTAGAGCAGGGTGGCCCGGTGCGTGTCGCCACCGGGGCCGGCCCCTGGCTTGAGCTCGGCGCCGGCGAGCAGCGCCGCCTCAGCTGATCGCCGGCCCTGGTGAGACGATCCCCGCGCCGGTGCCGTCTGATCCTGCACAGCGTGTCTGTCACCACGAAGGAGCGCGCCATGGATCGCCCCACACGGTTCCGCACGATCATCGTCGCCCTGGATGGGACGCCCGAGACCGAGCAGATCATCGCTCCAGCCCGGGAGCTGGCGACGGTCTACGGTGCAAAGCTGGTGCTGGTTCGCGCCTTTGAGCCCCATTCCCTTCCGCCTAAGGATGATCTGATTCCTGGCCCGAACGTCCCCCTTCCCTCTGGTCCCGCCGCCAATAGCATCAGCGGCCTGCAACTCCCCGTCACCGGTACCGTCCCCGGCGACGATTTCGCCCTGGCCCAGCCGCTGGCGGACTACGACGCCGCCGGCTACCTCAACATCCTCGGCAACGAGCTGCAGGCCGCTGGCTTCGATGTCGAGCACGTCGATCCCGCCGACGATCCGGCCGAGGCCATCCTGGGCGAGGCCCGCGCACGTGATGCTGGCCTGGTAGTCATGGGGACCCGCCAGCGCAGGGGCTGGGAGCGCTTCTTCAAGGGGAGTACCGCCGAGAAGGTGCTCCGTGAGAGCCCCTGTCCGGTCCTCGCCATCCCGATCGACTGAAGGCTCCGTACTGCCGGACTGGAACTAAGTCGCTCCTCTTTCAGGCGCACGCGCAGGGAGCGTGCGGCGTCTATGCAGCTCCGAACGAGCAATGTGAGCCCATTCCTGGGACGCTGCGGCCAGCCTGTGCGCGCCATCGGGCGGGCCATGGGAGCGCAACGGCAACTGTCGCATTAGAGCGCCAGCGTCAGCAGCACAATCGCCAGCGTCAGGATCGCCGCCATGCCAACGGTAACGGAGAGCGGGCCGGGGCGGCGGGCGCGCCGCTGGTGTGTTCCGGGCGCGTAGGGCGCCAGGTCGACACCGAGCAGGCTACTGTAGGCGCGGAGAGCGGCGCGCAACTCCGATCGCGGTACGTAGCTGAACTCCTCCTGCTCGATCGCCTGCAGAAACTCCCAGCGTACGCCCGCGCTCTGGGCTGCCTCGTACAGGCTCATCCCCCGCTGGTGACGCGCCTCGGCAAGGCGTGGGCCGAGCCGTGGCAGCGATGGGGGCGCGGGCGTCGCGCGGGGCGTGGGCGGCTGCGACACAGCCACCGCTGCGACCGGGGGCTGAGGAGCCCGGGGTGCCACGACGGGCCGCGTGGACGGTCGCTGCGAGGTGCTGGCGCCACCGGCGCGCCCCCGCTGGGGCTGGGCGCGGCGGAGCACCGCCTCGATTCGCGCCACCAGCTGCGCCTGGTTGAATGGCTTGGCCACGTAGTCGTCCGCGCCGCTCGTCAGGCCAGTGACCACATCGTCGTCCCCGTGTTTTGCGGTTAACATAATAACGGGGACATTGGAACTGGCCCGGATCTGGCGGCAGAGATCCCAGCCGCTGATCTCGGGCATCATCACATCGAGCAGGATGAGGTCGGGCGGCTCGGTGGCCAGGCGGAGCAGCGCCTCGTAGCCGCGCCGGAATGTCGAGACCTGGTAGCCCGCGCCGCCGAGCTGATGTGCGAGCAGAGTGCAGATCAGCGGCTCGTCGTCGATCACCATGATGCGCGTGCCCATCACGGACTCCTCGGGGTTGGTGGAAGCGACTCGGGTGTCAGCAGCTCAGCAGGGCCACGGCGGCCCAGTGGCGATGCTCGGCGGGCTGGGCCGAGTCGGTGGCGATGCGCGTGAGGTGTGCCCGGGCCTGCGTGGCCGTCTGGTCCTGCCGGCTGGCAATCGCGCGGAGGCTGTCGATGCAGCGCCGGCGCAGCAGGGGCGGCGCGAGGGGTGCCTCTGGTCCGTCGGGGGCGAGAACGACCGCCAGGGCCTCAACCCCATCGCCAGAGCCATTGGTTGCCAGAGCGGCTGCGACCTCCAGGCGTAGCTGTGCTTGCTCGCCCGGGTTCGTGAGCACGGCACCGAGCAGCTGCTCGTCGGCGCGCCGGCCGATCTGTGCGCTCAGGGCCTGAAGGCGCAGCGGAAGCGGGGCGTCCGGGTCGGCCAGCGGCTCGATCAGGCGCTCATCGTCTGGCAGGGCCGCCGCAAGGGCCGCGTAGGCCTGCAGGCGCAGCGGCGGCGCGGGCGAGGCGAGGTACTCTTGCAGGAGGGTCAGGTACTCGGCGCCGCAGAGCCGCAACAGGGCGGCAACGGCCGCGAGCCGTACACCCGGGGCGGCTATCGGGCTCTGGCTGATCCGAACCAGCAGTGGCGCCACGCTGGCGTCACCGAGTTGGGCGATCGCGGCAATGCTCTCCACGGCGGTGGCACCCGGCCCGCTCTGAGCGGCGCGCAGCAGTGCAGGCAGCGCCTCACGGTCGCCGGCGCGGGCGAGCGCCCGGGCAAGCGCGGCTGCCAGCTCAGGCGGGGTGGCGCTGGCACGCAGGAGCTGCCGGAGTGCCAGCTGCTGTTCGTCGTCCATGCGGGGTTGCAGAGCGTCGGCCGCTGCGACGCGCAGATCGGTGGGCGCGCCGTGGTCGGCGATGAGCCGCCCCAGTGTGGCGGCTGCGCCGGGATCGTCGCTGCGACCCAGGGCGGCAACGACGGCTATGCGGAGCGGGAGCACTTCATCGACCGCGAGCGCCAGCCGACGTAGCACGGCGATGCCGGCGGCCTCGCCGTGGGCCACAACGAGCTCGGCCATGGTGATGCGCAGGAAGGTGTCGTCCTGGCCACTGGCCAGGCGCTGGGCGAGTGCTGGCCCGGCGCCTGGCGCCGCTCCAAGCCGCTCGATCGCGAGCCAGCGTAATGTGAGCGGGGTCCCCTGATCGTCGAGGAGCCGCCATAGCTCCGTTGCCGGGTCGCTCACGCGGGCCAGTGCGGCGAGTGTCGCGCGGGCTACCTCGGCGCGGTGCTCGCCCGCGATGGAGCCCCGCAGCGTCCGGATGACCGGCTCGCGCAGCTCCGGCCGTGAACTGGCCAGATCGGCGAGGGCTGTGGCCGCCGTTGCCGCGATCCGCGCCGCCTGACGCGCCACCAGTTCGCCGAGGCTCGTTGGCGGGTCGGCTGTGGTGTCGCCGTCCGCCATCGTTTCGATCAGGGCAAGCCGGTTCTCCTCGGGCAGTTCCAGCGCGAGCCATGCGGGGGCCGAGCGCTCCGCGAGCTCTGGCACCCGTCGTAGCCATGCCGCCCGTAAGGACTCCTCCAGGCGTGGGGCGAGCAGGGCGGCGAGGGTTGGGAGGGCAGCATCGGCGCTGGTGTGAGCAAGCGCGCGGACGATCTGCTCAGCCAGGGCTGTATCAACGCCCACACGGCGCAGGCCCGTGATGAGGGCGGCAACGGCCTGGTTGCGCAGCTCCGGCCGGCGACCGAGCGCGCCCAGGGCGCGGGCCGCCGCCTGCCGAAGTAGCAGCGGTCCCTGGCTCTCCAGGAGATTGCGCAGCGTTGGGAGCGCGCCGGCTGTGCCCAGGCGACCAAGGTGCCCGGCAGCGGCAGCCCGTACCGTCACCGGGAGGCCCCGCGCCGGAAGCAGGCGCTCCAGCACGCGCATGCCATGTGGCCCACGGCCTGCCAGCAGATCGACGGCGTGGAGTCGATCTTCAAGGGGCTGGCTCTCGTCCAGCGCGGCCCGCGTGAGCAGTCCGGTGGCTGCGGGGTGTTCCTGGCGAGCAATCGTGTCGAGCAGATCGGAGGATGTCGCGCCGCTCCGGGCGTCGAGGAGGCGGGCCAGGATGTCAAGCGCTGTACTGGCCTCGCTCGCGGCGATCACCGCAAGCGCGGCGCGGCGCAGGGCCGGTGAGCCTGTGGCAGCGTGCTGCTCGGCGGCTTGCAGGTCGCCGGTGGCTGCGAGCGCCGCTGCCCGCAGCTCCTCGGGCAGGGTTGTGTCGGCCACAACCGCCAGCCCTGGCGCCTGCGCCCGCGCGGAAGCCTCGGGATCGCGTAGCAGGGCCTCCAGCCCCGCCCGCAGCGGCGAGGCGGCGAGCAAGGCCCGGCCTTCGGGCCCGCTCAGGCCGGCGATCATGCTGCGGGCCGCCAGGGCTGTGACGTCTGCCCCGGCTGGCACGGCGGCCAGCAGTGCCGGCGCCGGTGGGCGTGCGGCCAGGATGTCGGCCGCCTGCCAGCGTAATGTTGCTGGCGCTGCCGGGTTGTCTACAAGCTGGAGGAGCGGCCCCGTATCGACGAGCGCACCCCCGGCTGCGGCCAGCGCCGCGGATGCGCGCCGGGCATCCACCGTCGCCGCCGTCGCCAGTAACTCCGCAAGCGCCGGAGCAAGGTCGGCCAGCAGCGCCTGCTCGGTCGGCGCGGCCTCCGGAGCGGACAGGCGCTCCACCAGGCGCAGCTCCCACTGCGGAGCGCGGCCGGCGCTGTCGCGGGCGCAGGCCGTGAGGGCGCGCAGATCCGCGTGGTCGGGCTCGCCCTTGCCCCAGAGCGCACTGAGAACCGGGGTCGGGTCGTTGAGCAGGCCGGCAACGAGGGGGGCCGTGGCGATGCGCTCGGTGGGTGGGAGGGCGGCCAGGGCATCGAGATCGGCGCCACCGGCCAGGCCCCGCGCGAGCCGGTAGTGCCGCAGCACCGCGCGTCCGATCCGTACCGGTGGCTGGCCCGCTGGCTCGGCAGGCGCTGGGGCCTGCTGCTCGCCCTCCAGCACTGGCCGGACCAGGGCGTAGGCCTGCTCGTAGAGCTCGGCCCGTGTGCCCGGTATCCCAGCGAGTGGATAGATCAGCGCGAGCAGCGCCAGGTCGGCCGGGCTCTCGCGCAGCCCGCTCAGGGGCGCCTGGCCGAGGGCCGCGAGAATCGGGGCGGGGTCGTGATCGGGGAGCAGATGAGCGAGCCACAGCGCAACACGCCCGTCGTCGGGCGGCGGGAGTACCAGGGTGCGTAGCTCGGGCCAGGGCTGGCCCGAGGGGAGCGCGACCACCGCGCGCAGGGCCGGCCAGCGGGGCGCGCCACTGAGAAAGCCCTGCCAGAGCGCGCGACGGTCGGCGGGGAGCAGCTCCCAGTCGTCCAGGAGCAGAATGCCGGGGCGGGCGCCATCGGCGAGGCTTGAAGGAAAGCCGGCCTCCTGGGCGGCCTTCGCCACCACGGCTCGCGGCGGAAGCGTGGGCGCATCACATTCGAGGAGCGGCAGGTATAACACCGGGCTGTCGCCGCCGTGGGCCGACCAGCGCTCGGCAACCTGAAGCAGGGCAAGCGTTCGCCCGCTGCCCGGAGGGCCAAGCAGGGCGACGGATGTGGGTAGCGCGAGGATGGCTGCGGGGTCCGGCAGCGGGTCGGCGCCGAGCGGGAGCGTGAGCAGCGTGGGGAGCAACTGCGCGGCAGGCTCGGCGGCGAGGGCCGCGCCGACAGTTGTGCGGTGGCGGCGAAGGGCGCGCCCGAGCGGGAGGAACGGCAGGCTGGTCGTCGTGATCATGGCGTCCCCGGCATCGCGAGCGGCGAGTATCTCCACTATGGATGCTAACGGCCCGGGGCCACCAGGGGCAAGCACGCGACATTACAGTGTCGTGACAAAAGTAAATAAAAAGTTAAAGAAAAAACCGCCAGCTCTAACGATTCTCTAAGAATCAGCTAACTCTGGTTTTATCTCTACCCCCTATATCGAGGATCGCACAGATTGTCGTGGCCGTTTGTCGTTGCCGTTCAGATACTCACCAAGGAGGACGAGAATGCGACGCATGCCCCTGCTCGCGCTGCTCCTGGCAGTGTGCCTGGTGCCCCTTGCCCTCGTGGCGGCCCCGGCCGCAGCCCAGGAGTCCGAGCCGCAGAGTACTACCCCAACGACCCTCACGCTCTTCACCAAATTCCCCGCACAGGAAGTTGCCGTCAATGAAAGCTTGAACTTCCCGCTCATCCTGCGCGCCCCGACGGCCCAGGTTGTACGCCTGAGCGTGCGTGATCTGCCCGAGGGCTGGACGGCCACGTTGCGCGGTGACGGCCGGGTGGTCCAGTCGGCCTTCGTCAACCCCGGCGAGGATACCCGGGTGGATCTCCGGGTCGAGCCAGCTGAGGGCGCACAGGCCGGCGAGTACACCTTCAGCGTTCTGGCCGAAGGTCAGGGCCAGCGCGCGGAGCTTGATCTCACGCTGGTGGTGCAGCAGCAGCTTCCGCCCCGACTGCTTTTTGATGTCGACCTTCCGGCTGTTCGTGGCGCACCCGACAGCACCTTCCGCTTCAGCACCACCCTGCGCAACGAGGGTAACGCCGATGTGAGCGTCAATCTGGTCGCCGAGGCGCCGGCGGGCTGGCTCGTGGAGTTTAGGTCCGGCGGCCAGGAAGTGACGAGCCTGCCGGTGAAGGCCGACGGTTCCGAGAGTATCAGTGTTGAGGTGCAGGCCCCCGAGGGCGTTGAGCTCGGCTCCTTCCCGATCTATGTGCGGGCCGAGGGCGGTGATCTGACTGCCGAGACTACCCTGACGGCCGAGGTTGTTGGCCAGCCTCAGGTTGCGCTCACCACGCCCGACGGCCGGCTTTCGGGCCAGGCAACGATCGGCGACACCGAGCCGTTCACCCTGATCGTGCGCAACAATGGTAGCGCGCCTGCCCGCAACATCAGCCTGAGCAGCACCCCCCCGAGCGGCTGGACGGTCGAGTTTGAGCCTGCCTCGATCGGCGAGTTGGCCCCCGGCGCCCAGATGGAGGTGACGGCGAACGTGCGCCCGGCAGACCAGGCGGTGGCCGGTGACTATGTGGTGAGCTTCAGTGCCCGCCCGGAAGAGGGCCGCAGCGCGTCGGTTGACTTCCGCATCACCGTACTCACCTCCACGCTGTGGGGCATCATCGGGATTGCCCTGATCGCCGTGGCGGTTGGTGTGGTGGGCCTGGCGGTCTCGCGCTTCGGCCGGCGCTAGCGCACGAACCCAGCACCAGGAACCGCAGAAGCGTAGCTGGACGGCGTTCTGACGCGTCCCAGCCCTCCGTAGCCGGCTCAACCTGTGAGCGGTGCGCTAAGGCGAAGCAGTGCTAGGGCGGCGTGGCTGTGGCGGTAGGTAGGGACATCGGGGCTGCTAGCGGGTTCCGATGTCCCTGGCCCACGCGGTAGCGGCTTCCGATGGCGTGGGGATCGATACCAGAACCGGACGCCTCCCGGTGGCACCCTGGCCCTGTGCAGGCGGCGCAGTCGCACGCGGGCACCGAGGGGCCGAAGCCATTCGCCAGGACGACGATGGATCAGGCTTCCCCGGATGAGGGCAGGCGCTTCCAGTGGCCGGGTTGCCAGCCGCAGGCTGCCAGGCGCGTTGCTGCGGAAGCCTCACCCGGACGCGCTACCGCAAAGGCAAGGTTTCAGGTCGCTTGACAGTTTGGGCGCATCCAGGGCTTGCTGCTGCCGTGGCTCTGTACCCGGTTCCCTGGACCCTTGCCAAAACGCGATAGCGTTCCCGGCACTTCTAACTCACAGTGATCCTACACGCATGCACAGAGGAAAGCGATGGATGATATCGTGATCCAGGCCGAGGGGCTCACCCGGAAGTACGGCGACTTCACCGCCGTGCATGCCCTGGATCTGTCGATCCGTCGTGGCGAGGTGTTCGGCCTGCTCGGGCCGAACGGCGCCGGCAAGACGACGACGATCCTCATGTTGCTCGGCCTCACCGAGCCCACAGCGGGCAGCGTGCGCGTGCTGGGCCTGGACCCGGCGCGCCGCCCGCTGAGTGTCAAGGCCCGCGTGGGCTATCTGCCTGACCAGGTTGGTTTCTATGACTATCTGACGGCGCGCGAGAACCTGGCCTACACAGCCCGGCTCAACGGCATCCCCCGTGCCGAAGCGGCCACTCGGATCGAGGAGTCGCTCCGGCGCATGGGACTCGGCGAGGTGATGGACAAGCGTGTCGGCGCCTTCTCACGCGGCATGCGCCAGCGCCTCGGTCTCGCCGAGATCCTCGTCAAGCGTCCGGAGATTGTGATCATGGACGAGCCGACCCTCGGCCTGGACCCGGAGGCGGCCCGCGAGTTCCTGGAGCTCATCCGTGGCCTGCGGGCCGAAGGCATCACCGTGTTGCTCTCCTCGCACTTGCTTCACCAGGTGCAGGCCGTATGCGACCGGGTGGGCCTCTTCTCGCACGGCCGGCTCGCGCTGGTAGGCCCGGTGGACGAACTGGCCCGCCAGGTGCTCGGTGGCGGCTACCGCATCATCATCGAGGCCGAGGGCGAGGCCAACCTGGAGCAAGCCCTCGGGCGCGTCGAGGGTGTGCAGCGCGTCAGCCGCACCGGCCCGGCCCGCTTTGTCCTCGATGCGGCGGGCGACCTGCGGGCCGCGGCCGCGCGGGCCGTTGTCGACGCGGGGGGGCGGCTGCTGGCCCTGGCCAGCGAGGCACCCAGCCTGGAGGAGATCTACGCGCGCTACTTCCAGAAGGAGGCGAGCCATGCTGGCACAGCGTAAGGCTTCCGGCCCCATGGTGAGCGCCGAGCGCCGCGAGGGTTCACCATGGACAGGCTTGTGGGCCGTGGTGAGCAAAGAGGTAACCGACTACCTCACCAGTACGCGCATGTTCATCCTGGAGCTGATCACGGTGCTAACGGCGGCTGGCACCGTGTTCGTGGCGTCTGGGCGGCTCCGGGAGACGGTGGGCCAGGACCCGTACCTCTTCTTGCGGCTCTTCACCACCGGGCGCGAGCCGCTGCCGGCCTTCGTCGGCTTTCTGGTCTTCCTTGTGCCGATCATCGCCATCGCCCTCTCCTTCGACGCGATCAATGGCGAGTTCGGGCAGCGCACCATGTCGCGGCTGCTGGCCCAGCCGATCTACCGCGACGCCGTGCTGCTGGGCAAGTTCCTGGCCGGGCTCTTTACGCTCGCCCTGGTGCTCACCACGATCTGGCTGCTCATCGCCGGTCTGGGTATTTTGCGCCTCGGTGTGCCGCCGGGGGGCGAGGAGACGGCCCGGGTGCTCTGGTTCCTGGTGCTCACGATCGCCTACGGCGGCTTCTGGCTGGCGCTGGGCATGCTCTGCTCGGTCGTCTTCCGCCAGAGCGCGACAGCGGCGATGGCGGCCCTCGCCACCTGGCTCTTCTTCATGATCTTCTGGGGGATCGTGGCGGGCATGCTGGCCCAGGCGCTGCGGCCGGTGCGCTTCGGTCTGCCCACGGAGTTGCTTGCCCAGGCCCAGTTAGAGCAGGCGCTCTCGCGGCTTTCGCCAAACACGCTCTATGTCGAGGCCACCGTGGCGCTGCTGAACCCGGAGGTCCGTTCCCTCGGGATCGTGCTGCCAACGCAGCTGGAAGGGGCCATTCTCGGCGCTCCTTTGCCGCTGGGTGAGAGCGTGATGCTCGGCTGGCCGCACCTGGTGGGCCTCGTAGCCGGCACATTGCTGCTCTTCGCCCTTGCCTACGTGCGCTTCCAGCGTAGCGAGGTGCGCGCATAACTGCTGCTAGCCCGACGCTCCGTAGCCGCCTTCACCCCCTGCTCGCTTGCCCCGCGCGGGTAAAGAGGGCAGGGGGTGGCGTTTCTTGCCTAGCCGGGCTTCAGGGGCCCGGGCATGGGCAGTCGGGCACGAGGCAGGCGTGAGCGAACGCTGCAGGTGTGCGGAATGGCCCCTCGCACTCCCGCCGCAGCGCCCTTGACAGCGTGGGATTATCTGGTACGATGGAACCAGTTCCAACAGACGACAGCAACGAGCGTCAGGGTTGACAGCGAGCGGGAGCTGCCATGGGGGCAACCATTCGCGATGTAGCGCGTGCGGCAAACGTTGGTCTCGGGACCGTCTCGCGGGTGCTGAACAACAGCCCCCTGGTGAGCCCGGCCACCCGCCAGCGCGTGCTGAACGTGATTGCCGAGCTCAACTACACCCCTAGCCAGATTGCCCGCAACTTCGCCTCCGGCAAAACCCTCACTGTTGCCACTATTGCGCCGTTCTTTACCCGCCCATCCGTTGTGGAGCGGCTTCGCGGCATCGAGTTGATGCTCTCGGCGAGCAACTACAATCTGGTGGTCTTCAACGTGGAGACAGTCGAGCGCCGCGATGTCTGCCTGCGCGATGTACCCCGCCGGGACCGCACCGATGGGCTACTGGTCATTTCGCTGTCGCCCCGCCCCCAGGAGGTGGCCATGCTCCGGCAAACGGGCGTGCCGGTCGTCCTGATCGACACGGTCGCCGACGGCATGGCCGGGGTGTATGTCGACGATGTCGCTGGCGGCGATCTGGCGACCTGCCACCTGATCGAGCTCGGCCACCGCCGGATCGGCTTCGTGGGCGACTCGCTGGAAGAGGTACAGGCCTTTAACTTCACCAGTAGCCGTAACCGGCTGCGTGGCTACCTCCAGGCTCTCGAGCGCTATGGCATTGTGCCCAACCCCGCCTATCAACGCCACGGCATCCACGGGCGCTACGAGGCCCGGGTGCTCGCACGCGAGTTGCTCCAACTCGCAGAGCCACCCACGGCCATCGTCGCGGCGAGCGACACTCAGGCCATGGGTGTGTTAGAGGCCGCCCGCGACCTCGGGGTCGAGATACCGGCCTCACTCTCGGTCGTCGGCTACGACGACATCGATATTGCCGAGTATCTCGGCCTTACAACCGTGCACCAGCCGCTCTTCGACAGTGGCGCCCGCGGCGTCGAGATCCTGTTTGCCGCGCTGTCTGGCGAACCGGTTGCCCCTGCCCACGAACTCCTTCCCATTAAGCTCATCCCACGGGCGACGACGGCCGCCTGCTGATCGCCCTGGCAGCCTGCGCGCGTGCCACGTCGGACCTGGACTTCTTACTCGTGTCACTGCTCCTGGTAGCGACACGCTTCGTTCTCGCATCCGAAGCCCCGCTCGGGGCGGGGCTGTCCAGTTGAGCAAGAGGAGGTACGCTTGACCCTCTGATGGCCCATGGCGACCACGTGAATGAGCCTTCGCAACAGCGATTGTTAGGAGGAGTGCACAATGCGCATCAAGGGCTATGCAGTCTTTGCCCTGCTTCTGATCGGTATGATCCTCGCTGCCTGTGGTGGCGGTGGGGCAGCACAGAATCCCACGGCCGCTCCAGCGGCCACCGAGGCTCCGGCGGCCACTGAGGCTCCGGCGGCCACTGAGGCCCCCGCCGCGACGGCGGCTCCCAGCGCCACCGAGGCTCCCTCCGGTACGACCGGAACCACCGACTACAGCCGTATCAGCGCGGAGCTGGCGGCGGCCTTCAACCGCGAGTACGAGGGCACCACGGTGAGCCTGCTCCACGGCCTCTCCGGCGAGGAGGAGTTGCGCTTCCAGGCCACGTTTGAGCCCTTTGAGGAGGCCACTGGCATCACCGTGAACCTGGTGCCCGGCTCCAGCACCGAGACGATCGCGGTGAAGGTGGAGGGCGGCACGATCGAGGATATCGTCAACTTCCCGCAGCCCGGCGCCATGGCCAGCTACGCGCGCCAGGGGAAGATCATCGACCTGAACCAGTTCCTCAACCCTGAGTGGCTCCAGGAGAACTACAACCAGGGCTTCATCGATACCAACACTGTTCCCGATGCCAATGGTAACCCCATCCTGGGCGGTGTGTTCCAGCGCATCAACTTCAAGAGTGCCGTCTGGTACCCCAAGGCCGCCTTCGAAGAGGCTGGCTACACCATCCCCGAGACCTGGGATGAGATGGTCGAGCTTATGGACCAGATCGTCGCCGATGGTGATACCCCCTGGTGCATCGGGATCGAGAGCGGCGGAGCTACTGGCTGGCCGGCCACCGACTGGGTCGAGGACATTATGCTCCGCACGACCTCGCTCGAGAACTATGATGCCTGGACCCGTGGCGAGCTCTCCTTCGACTCGCCCGAGGTGCGCAACGCCATGCAGGTGCTGACCGACATCTGGTTCAACGACCAGTACGTCTATGGCGGGCGCGCGGCGATCGCCTCCACGAACTTCGGCGATGCGCCCACCCCCATGCTCCAGGACCCGCCCCAGTGCTGGCTGCACCGCCAGGGCAACTTCATCACCACCTTCTTTGAGACGAACGTGCCGGGTGTGGAGGCGGGCGTCGACTACGACTTCTTCTACCTGCCCCCGATCGATGAGCAGTACGGCAAGCCGGTGCTCTTCGCCGGCGACCTCTTCAGCATGTTCAACGACCGGCCCGAGGTGCGCGCGGTGATCTCCTACTTCACCACCTACGAGGCCATTCAGCCCTGGATCAAGCTGGGCGGTGGCGCGCTGTCGCCCCACCAGAACTCGGTGCTGGAGGACTACCGGAGCGACCTGGAGCGGCGCATGGCCGAGACGATCCTCAACGCCGATAGTGCCCGTTTCGATGGCTCCGACCTGATGCCCGGTGAAGTTGGCGCCGGGAGCTTCTGGAAGGGGATGACCGACTACGTGAGCGGGAGCGCCAATCTCGACCAGGCGCTGGAGACGATCCAGAACGGCTGGGCGAACGTTCAGCGGTGACGGAGCGCTCACATGGGCTAAGGCGCAGCCCGATCCCGTGTGAGCGAGCCGGTCCACGGCGGTGAAGGCACCGCCGTGGACCGGGCCAGGGGGGCGTGGGGAAGTACCGGCGTGCGGCGGGAGCAGGGGCTCAATGAAGCTCCCCTCTTCTTACTACCGTCCACCCTACGTGAGGCCAATGGCGGCCTGAAGACAGGAGAGCCGACATGATTCAGCAAACGAGCGAGGCCGACAAGCGGCCTGTCCCGTCGCCCGCAGCCGGCGCGTTGCTCACCGGGCAGTTCCTGGTCGGGCTTCTGGGCCTGGCCGTGACCCTTGGGCTGCTCTGGCTGGGCTTCATCTACCTGCGCGGCGCGCGCGAGACGAGCGTCCTCAACGCGGTGATCGCGATTGTCTGGGGCGTTGGCGGTGTCGGTGCGCTCTTCGTGACGGGTAATACCGTCATCGAGTCGTTGCCGCCCTACTGGCGCGACCGGGTGCGGCCCTTCCTCTTCTTCCTTCCTGGCGTCGGGATTCTCTTTCTCTTCTTGATGATCCCGACTCTGATTACGCTCTATCAGAGTTTCTTCAATAATGATACGACCGAGTTCGTCGGCCTGAATAACTACATCGCCACCTTCACCGATCGCTCGATGCTCGAGTCGTTCCGCAATAACTTGATCTGGCTCTTCCTTGGCACCGCCGGTTGTGTGGTGCTCGGTCTGCTGATCGCTGTGCTCGCCGACCGCAGCCGCTTCGAGGTGGTCGCCAAAGCGATCATCTTCCTGCCGATGGCGATCTCGCTGGTTGGCGCGAGCGTGATCTGGCGCTTCATGTATGCCTATGCCCCTCCTGGCCAGCCCCAGATCGGCCTGCAGAACGCGATCATCACCGCCTTCGGTATCCCGCCCCAGTCTTGGCTCACCCTCCAGCCCTGGAACAACCTCTTCCTTATTCTGGTGATGATCTGGGGCTCGACTGGCTTCGCCATGGTGCTCTTCTCCGCTGCGCTCAAGGGCGTGCCTGCCGATATTACCGAGGCCGCTCAGGTGGATGGGGCCACCGAGGTGCAGACCTTCTTCCAGATCATTATTCCGTACATCCAGGGGACGATCCTGACCGTCACCACAACGATCGCTATTGGAACACTGAAGATCTTCGACGTCGTCTATGTGATGACTGGCGGCCAGTATGGCACTTCGGTGGTGGGTACCGAGTTCTATCGCCAATTCTTCACGAATCGCAACTTTGGCTATGGCTCGGCGATCGCGATCGTGCTCTTCATCGCCATTTCGCCGGTGATCGTGTACAACCTGCGCCAGCTTCAGAAGCAGGAGGGCTTTTAAATGGCAACCATGGCAACGACTCGCCCGGGCAGGAGATCCGGGAGCCGCCTGCTGCGCGATGTGCTGATCAATGGGAGCCTGGCAATCCTCTGCATTCTGTGGCTGATCCCGCTGCTCGGCCTGTTGATCTCGTCTTTTCGCGAGCGCGCCGATATCGCCACCAGCGGCTGGTGGACGATCTTCCCCCATCGCGAGTATGTGACGGAAAGCCAGATCGATCTCGGTCGTGGCTTCCCCGTCGATCAGCCAATCACCCTCGACCAGCTGGGGGTGACGGTCACCGATGACCAGCTGCGGGCCGGGTATACGCTGCCCGATGGGCGCCGGGTGATCTGGGCCAATCGCCGCGCCCGCCTGATCGATGTGCAGAGCCAGCAGTGGGCCGCCAATACCAACTTTACCCTCGGCAACTACCAGGCCGTGCTGCTCGGCCAGCAGTATACCTACACCCTCGAGGATGGCTCCACGCGCACCGAGCAGGGCGAGAACATGGGTAAGGCCTTCCTCAACTCGCTCACGGTGACGATCCCGGCCACGGTGATCCCCATCCTGCTGGCCGCCTTCGCCGCCTACGCCTTCGCCTGGATGCGCTTCCCCGGTCGGCGCCTGATGTTCGCCATGGTTGTCGGCCTGCTCGTCATCCCGAGCCAGGTGGCGATGATCCCGCTCCTGAGAACCTTCAGCGGCATGCAGGTCACGGGCACCTTCCTGGCCCTCTGGCTCGTCCACACCGGCTTCGGGCTCTCCCTGGCGATCTACCTGCTCTATAACTACATCAGCGGTCTGCCCCGCGAGATCCTCGAGTCGGCTTTTATCGATGGGGCCTCGCCCTTCACCATGTTCATGCGCCTGATCCTGCCTCTCTCGGTTCCGGCTCTGGCCTCCTTCGCGATCTTCCAGTTTATGTGGGTCTGGAACGACTACCTTAACGCCCTGATCTTCCTCGGCTCAGCACCGGATCAGCAGGTGGTTACGATCAAGCTGGCCCAGATGATCGGGTCGCGCGGCCAGGACTGGCACCTGCTCACGGCAGGCGGTTTCGTCTCGATGGTGCTGCCGCTGATCGTCTTCTTCTCGCTGCAGCGCTACTTCGTGCGTGGCCTCCTGGCAGGCTCGGTGAAGGGGTAACAGCCTTCACCTCTGCACAGGGCGGGCGGCGTGATGCCTCGCATCATGTCGCCCGCCCTGTGTGTGCCCGTCTGTACGCCGTAGGATCAGGGGGGCGGTCACGCGTGCGGAAACAGCCGAGCTGTTCGGGCATGGGATGGCCGGGAAGGGCTCCATCCTCCCCGAAACTCCATCCTCGATGCCCAACCACTGAGGTTGGAACGGTACTGGCACGTTCGGCTTGTTCCCGTGCAGCGGCGGGGAGGGCTGGCGCGCGTTCGAACGCCATCTGCATGCGGTGATCTGGTTCCTGGTGCTCGACTCAGACCCGCCGGATGTGCCGTACGGTACTCTCGAAGTCGCCGAGCTCCAGCATGAGCCCGGATCGCATCCACGCCAGCCCTGAGCGGGCGCCCTCAAAGCCCTCAACGGTGTAGCGGGCCGTGGGGTCGAGGCCGCGCAGGGAGATCGGTGGGAGCAGTGTGTTCAGCGGCAGATGGGTGCGGAAGGCGAAGAGGACACCCTCGGACTTGTCTTTGGCCATGTACTGGAGGGCCGAGAGCGGATGGGCCTGGGGCGAACGGAGGCGGTAGAGGTCGCCCAGCTGCACGAGGTGCCGCAGCTCCTTGTAGCGGGCGATCCAGCGCGCCGCCTCGGCCCGCTTCGCAGCGTCCCACTTCAGCAGGTGCCCGCCCACGCCGAGCACACCGCACATGCTCACGTGGAAGCGGAAGGCCAGCGGCAGGTGAGCCGGCCCCATGTCGGTGACCCAGGACTCCATGGTGCTTGCCGGGAAGATCTGCGAGAAGCCCTCCTGGATGGCCAGCCGCGCCGTGGGCTCAGTGTTGTCGCTCACCCAGATCTGGTCGGCCAGCCGTAGGATGCCCAGGTCGGCCCGACCGCCGCCGCCCGAGCAGCTCTGCCAGACAACGTGGGGGTGTCGCTTGCGCAGTGTGCCCCACACGCGGTACAGACCGTGAACGTAGCGCACCCAGAGCTCCCGTGGGTCGCCAGGGGCGTTGGGCCACCCCGGCTGGCTCACGTTCCGGTTCATGTCCCATTTGATGAAGGTGATCTTGTGATCTGCGAGCAAGCGGTCGAGCATCCCGAGAACGTGATCCTGCACATCCTCTCGGGCAAAGTTGAGGATGAGCTGGTTCCGGCCCATGGTGGGGGTGCGGGTGGGGAAGTGGATCGTCCAGTCGGGGTGTGCCCGGTAGAGCTCGCTGTCAGGATTGACCATCTCTGGCTCGATCCAGAGGCCAAATTCCATGCCCAGGGCGTTCACCCGCTCGATCAGTGGCCCGAGCCCACGGGGGAACTTGCGCGCGTCGGGCCACCAGTCGCCCAGGGCGGCGCGATCATTGTCGCGGCGGTGGAACCAGCCGTCGTCAACGACGAAGAGCTCCACGCCCATCTCGGCGGCGAGCTCCGCCAGCGCGATCTGCGAGGGCTCATCGACATCGAACTCGGTTGCCTCCCACGAGTTGTAGAGCACTTTGTGGATCGCTGTGCCGTGGGGCAGGAGCGTCTCGCGCACCAGGTCGTGGAGGCGCCGGCTCGCCCCGCCGAAGCCCTCGCTGCTGTAACCGGCAAAGCAGCCCGGCGTGGTCAGGGTCTCGCCGGGGTTCAGCCGCCAGGCAAAGTCCCAGTCGTTGAGGCCCAGGCTTACACGGGTGGATCCGAAGTCGGTAGTCTCGGCGACCAGCTTCCAGTTGCCGCTCCAGGCCAGGGCGCCGTACCACAGCTCGCCGTTCTCCTCTGTGGCGTCGCCGCGGTCTACCGCGAACCAGGGGTTGGCGTGGTGGCTGGTGGTGATGCGGCGGCTCTCCAGCACCTTCAGGCCGGGAAGGAGCGGCTCGCGGCGCAGGTGGAACTCGTCCACGTGGCGGCCGGTCAGGTAGCTCAGGCGGTAGTGCTCGCCGGGTGGCAGGTGCCACTGGGCCGACCAGATCCGTTCGATGGTGACGGGGGCGTTGTCGTGGTTGGTGACACTGGCCCAGCGCTCGATCAGGTCATAGCGCTCGTGGGCGCGGTAGTGTAACTGGACGTGCAGGGGGTAGGCTGTATCGCGGAGGTGAATGCGCAGCTCAGGGGTGGGTTCCGCAATGATCTCGGCGGAATCAAAGCGTAGCACTACATCGCGGACGCCATCGGCAAAGGTGAGCTTCAGGCAGGGATCGATAAATTTGACATCCTCGTAGCCGGGGAACTCCTCGGGGGTGAGGTGACCCACGTTGTTAAAGCTCCAGAAAGCCGGATCGGGCGCTGGGGGGTAGTCGCTGAGGTCCGGGAGGCGTGGCCCCCAGTACCGGTGGGCCAGCAGCCCGGACCGGTTCAGGCCGAGGGCGTAGGCGGTTGTGGTTGTCTCCAGCACCCAGCCGTGATCAGTTGCGTGGATGGGCATCGCTACACTCCGCAAAGCTGCGAGGGTTCGCTGTGGTGGTTGGCGCGATTGTACCACCTGTCCGCCAGGCCCCCGATAGACAACGCTCCCGCCAACTCGTGCTACAATGGCGCCCGCGATCTGGCGCACCGGGAGCGGCCCCGACGCCGTATGTTGTTGGAGAGAAGGCCATGCGCTTCCCTCGTTCGAGTGGCGTCCTGCTCCACCCTACCTCCCTGCCCGGCCCATGGGGCATCGGCGACCTCGGTCCGGCGGCGTATGCCTTTGTAGACTTTCTCGTGGCCGCTGGCCAGGGCCTCTGGCAGATCTTGCCCCTCGGTCCCACCGGCTACGGCGACTCGCCCTACCAGTGTTTCTCGGCGGTGGCGGGTAACCCACTGCTGGTGAGCCTCGACGCGCTGGTCGGCCACGGCCTGCTCAGCGCCGAAGAGGTGGCCGCTGCGGCGGATGGGCAGCCCCTGTCCCTCGATCAGGTCGACTATGGCGCGGTGATTGGCTTTAAGCTTCCGCTGCTCCGCCGCAGCTACGAGCGGCTGTGGGCCGGCGCAGCACCGGAGGTGGCCGCGGCCTTTGAGGCCTTCAAGGCGGCCAATGCCGCCTGGCTCGACGACTACGCCCTCTTCATGGCCCTGAAGGATGCCCACGGCGGCGCTGCCTGGAGCGGATGGCCCCCGGAGTTGCGGGCTCGCCAGCCTGAGGCCCTGGCGCGGGCTCGCGCCGAACACGCCCCGGCCATCGAGGTGCAGCGCTACCTCCAGTTCCTCTTCTTCAGCCAGTGGGCCCCACTGAAGGCCTACGCCAATGCGCGGGGCATCAGCATTATCGGCGATGCGCCGATCTTTGTTGCCTACGATAGCGCCGACGTCTGGGCCAACCCCGAACTCTTCTTCCTCGACGCGCAGGGCCTGCCCACCGTGGTGGCGGGGGTACCGCCCGACTACTTCAGCGCCACTGGCCAGCGCTGGGGCAATCCCCTCTACCGCTGGGAGCGCATGGCCGCCGACGGCTATGCCTGGTGGGTGGCGCGGCTGCGGGCCGCTTTCGCCCAGGTAGATATTCTGCGCCTGGATCACTTCCGTGGCTTTGCGGCCTACTGGGAGGTGCCCGCCACCCAGGAGACGGCGATCCACGGCCGCTGGGTGCGTGGCCCGGGCGCCGCGCTGTTCCGCCGGCTTGAGCAGGAGCTCGGCAGCTTGCCAATCATCGCCGAGGATCTCGGGCTGATCACCCCCGACGTGCACGCCTTGCGCGAGCAGTTCGATCTTCCCGGAATGAAAATCCTGCAGTTCGCCTTCGACGGCGACGCCGCCAACCCCTACCTGCCCCACCATCACGTGCGCAACTGTGTCGTCTACACCGGTACCCACGACAACGACACAACCATTGGCTGGTTCACCGGGCTGAGCGAGGATCAGCGCAACATTGTGCGCGCCTACCTCGGCCGCGATGGCTCCGATATCGCCTGGGAGCTGATCCGCGCCGCCTTCATGTCGGTCGCCGATCTGGCCGTCGTACCATTCCAGGATATCCTCCGGCTCGGCAGCGACGCGCGCATGAATACGCCCGGGTTGCTGGGTGCCAACTGGGGCTGGCGCTTCCGCGCCGAGGCCCTCAACGGCGACGTCGCCGGCGCGCTGCGCTTCTTCACCGCGCTCTACGACCGGCTGCCTACTCACCTCAGGCCGGCCCGCGGTGAGCCACCAGCCTACAATCCAGTAGAATCCTGATGGCCTGATGGATCGTCCACGACACAGGGGAGCCCCCCGTACAGCCGCCCCAATGGGGCGGCTCTATGCCCCAATGGGGCGGCTCTATGCCCCAATGGGGCGGCTCCAGGCATTCACGACGGGTACACGCGCCCCCCCTCCACGCGCAACCGCGTGCTCGCCGCGAGGAACTCGGGGCTGAAGTCGGCGAGGTCGGTCGCCGTGAGCAGGGTCTGCTGGCCCGGTCGCTGAATCACCTCAAGCATGTGGGCCCGGCGCTCGGCGTCCAGCTCGCTGAGCAGGTCGTCCAGTAGCAGCACGGGCGTGTCGCCGCTGCGCTGGCGCATGAGCGCGGCTTCGCCCAGCTTCAGCGCGAGCGTGACGCTGCGCTGCTGGCCGCGGGAGCCGTAGCGCCCGAGGTTCACCGTGCCCACGGTGAAGGCCAGGTCGTCGCGGTGCGGGCCGATCAGTGTCTGGCCTCGTGCCAGCTCCTCGCGGCGGGTGGCGCGCAGGGCCTGGCCGATGCGGGCCGCGAGCCCCCCACTGTCGGCTAGGCCGCCGAGCTCCAGGCTGGGCTGGTAGGTGACCGTGAGGGGCGTCTCGCCGCCGCTGATCGCGCAGAAAAGCGGACCGGCGATCTGGTTCAACTCAGCCACGGCACGCAGCCGCTCGGCCAGCACGTAGCCCCCCGCGGCGGAAAGCTCCTGGTCCCAGTAGGCCAGTTCATCATCGACGGCGCGTGGCGGGCGGCGGCGTTCGCGCCAGGAGCGCAGGAGGCTGTTGCGCTGCTGCACGAGCTTCTGGTAGTGGGCGAGGGTGCGCACGTAGTGCGGGTCGATCTGGGAGAGGGTGATGTCGAGGTAGCGGCGGCGCTCGGCGGGGGGGCCATCCACCAGGGTCAGGTCGGCGGGGGTGAAGAGCACCACCCGCAGCTGGCCCACCAGATCGAGGGCGCGGGCGGGTCGTTTCTCGATCCGCACGATCCTGGTCGAGGTATTGGTGAGCTGGCCGTCCTCGTCGGCGCGGCGCTGCACAATCACTTCGAGGCGCACCCGGCCGGCCAGCCGCTGCACCTCGGCGGCCACCCTGGCGAAGGGCGTGACGCCAGCCTCGCCCTCGGCCTCCCAGCGTACCAGCTCGCGATCAGCGGTAATGCGGGGCGATCGGGTCGTCGCCAGGTAGTAGAGCGCCTCAAGCACGCTCGTCTTGCCGGCGGCGTTGGGACCGTAGAGCAGCGTGATCCCCGGCGACAGCTGTAGATCCAGGCGCTGGTAGTTTCGGAAGTCGCGCAGGCTGAGCGTGGTGACGTGCATAGCGGTGCCCAGGGGGCAGGGAGAGACCCATCGGTGGGCGGTGGCGCCAGCCTGTCACACCACCCGGCAAACAGCCGCTCAGCCGCTTACCGGATCAGCTCAAGCTGTTTGAGGTCGGCCAGCTTCGCGCAGCCACTGCAGAACATCGCCACGCGCAGCTCACGAATGAAGCTCTGGAGCCCCTCAACCACGGCGGCGGCGCCACGCTCGTCGATCGCGCTGGCAAGGGCGGGCTTGGCGGTTCCGGCAAGATCCGCGCCGAGGGCGATCGCCTTGGCCACGTCCACCCCGCTCCGCACCCCACCCGAGCCGATCAGCGTCACATCGGGGAGAGCGGCGCGCACCTGGCGGATGCACTCCGTTGTAGGCAGACCCCAGTCGGCGAAGGCGCCGGCCACCCGGCGGCCGGCATCGTCGGGCTGGCGGAAGCGCTCCACCTCACTCCAACTGGTGCCGCCGGCGCCGGCCACGTCGATCACCCGCACGCCACAGTCGTAGAGGCGCCGCGCGTCGTGGGCGGAGATGCCATTGCCCACCTCCTTCACCACCACCGGCACCTCGAGGGCGCGGCATACCTGCTCGATCCGGGCCAGCAGGCCCCGAAAGTTCGTATTCCCCTCGGGCTGCACCGCCTCCTGCAGCGGGTTGAGGTGCAGGATCAGCGCGTCGGCCTCGATCATCTCCACCGCGCGCCGGCACTGCTCCACGCCGAAGCCGTAGTTCAGTTGTACGGCGCCAAGATTGGCTAGCAGCGGAATGCGCGGCGCCACCCGCCGTACCTGGTAGGTCGGGGCGAGCCGCCCGTCCACCACGGCGGCCCGTTGCGAGCCGACGCCCATGGGGAGCCCGATCGTCTCGGCGGCCTCGGCCAGGGCGAGGTTGATCTTCTCGGCCACGCTGGCCCCGCCGGTCATCGAGCTGATCAGCAGCGGCGCCGCGATCGGCTTGCCCAGAAAACTGCTGCGAGTATCAATCTCCGCCAGATCCAGCTCGGGGAGGGACGTGTGCGGCAGCCTGTAGGCGGCAAAACCGGTGGCCACACCCTTTGCGGCCACATCCTCGCCCAGGACGATCCGGATATGCTCCGCCTTGCGCCCCTCCGTCTGCCCCTCGTCGGGCATCGCATCCTCCTCTGCTGTGCTGCGGCATTCGGACGCCCTGTCTGCCGATCATACCAGCAAAGAAGGGGGGCGTCAAACCATCACCGTGGCACACATCTTGCTGGACACTACCCCGGCTCCGCGCCGTCAGTGTTTTCGCGGAGCCTCTATCACGAGTCATCAGGGTAAGGAGCGGAGATGACCACCCAGGAGGCCCGGAAGAAGCAGGGAGCGCCGGCCGCGCAGCGCGCCCCCACCCGCAAGTCCACGCCGCGCGCCCGCGACGCCCAAGCCTCGCCCCATCCCGGTATGGGCGCGGTGCCCATCGAAGGCGGCACAACCTTTCGTGTCTGGGCGCCCAACGCCGATGCCGTCTTCGTGGCCGGCAGCTTCAACGACTGGTCGCCCGACGCGGCGCCACTCGGCTCCGACGGTGATGGCTACTGGTCAACCCACTGTGAGGGCGTTGGCCCCGGTGAGCGCTACAAGTTCTGCATCCTCAACGGTGACCTCGAGCTCTGGCGCAACGACCCCTACGCCCGTGAGCTAACCAACTCGGTGGGCGAGGCAGTTATTCACGACCCGCGCTTCGACTGGGGCAACGACGACTACCGTACACCGCCCTGGAACGAATTGGTGATCTACGAGCTGCATGTCGGCACCTTTGCCGTACCCGAGGGCGCGGAGCGAGGCACCTTCGACAGCGCGATCGAGCGGCTCGGCTACCTGCGCGAGCTCGGGGTGAACGCCGTTCTCGTGATGCCGCCGATGGAGTTCGCCGGCGACGTGAGCTGGGGCTACAACCCGGCTCACCCGTTTGCCGTCGAGAGCGCCTATGGCGGCCCCCAGGCCTTTAAGCGCTTTGTCAAGGCCGCTCACGACCATGGCATCGCCGTCATCCTCGATGTGGTCTATAACCACTTCGGCCCGTCCGACATCGACCTCTGGCAGTTCGACGGCTGGAGCGAGAACGGCATGGGCGGGATCTACTTCTACAATGACTGGCGGGCCAACACGCCCTGGGGCGACACCCGGCCCGACTATGGCCGGCACGAGGTGCGCCAGTATATCGTCGACAACGCCATGATGTGGCTGGAGGACTACCACGTCGATGGGCTGCGCTTCGATGCGACGGCCTACATCCGGAACGTCAAGGGCACCGAGCACGAGGGCGACAACCTGCCCGAGGGCTGGGACCTGCTGCGCTGGATCAACGACGAGGTCAAGCGGCGTCAGCCCTGGAAGATCACCATCGCCGAGGACCTGCGCAACAGCGAGGCCATCACCGCGCCCACCGCTGCGGGCGGCGCCGGATTTGATGCCCAGTGGGATGCGGCCTTCGTCCACCCGGTGCGTGAGGCGATCATCACCCAGGACGACGTACATCGCAACGTGATGGCGGTAGCCAATGCCATCGGCCACAGCTACAACGGCGATGCCTTCCGCCGCGTGATCTACACCGAGTCCCACGACGAGGTGGCCAACGGCAAGGCCCGCGTGCCCGAAGAAATCTGGCCCGAGAACGCCGCGAGCATCTGGGCTAAAAAGCGCTCCACCCTCGGCGCCGCCCTGGTCTTCACTGCCCCGGGCATTCCCATGATCTTTCAGGGCCAGGAGTTCCTGGAAGATGGCTGGTTCCAGGACCAGAAGCCCCTGGACTGGGCCAAACTAGAGCGCTTCCCGGGTATCGCCGCCCTCTACCGCGATCTCTTTCGCCTGCGCCGCAACTGGGAGAATGGCACCCGTGGCCTGATCGGCCGGGGCTGCGCGATCTATCACGTCAACCTCGACGCGAAAGTACTGGCCTTCCACCGCTGGGACGAGGGCGGCCCGGGCGACAGCGTCGTGGTGGTGGCGAACCTCACCGCCACGCCCTGGCAGGACTACTGGGTAGGCATGCCGGCCGAGGGGCTGTGGAAGGTGCGCTTCAACAGCGACTGGGAGGGCTACGACCCCGAGTTCGACAACTTCTACACGCCGGATGTCACCGCCATTCCCGATGGCCAGGACGGCCAGCCCTGTAAGGGAGCGGTGAACCTGGGCCCCTACAGCGTGGTGATCCTGTCGCAGTAGCGGAGGCTACAGGTACTCCCGCTGATTCACCCGCCGGCGCCACTCCTCGCGGATCTCCACCGGGGTGCCCTGGGAGACGAGGAAATCGAGCAGAAGCCGGGAGAAGGTATTCGACTGTTCGAGGAAGGGGAAGTGGTTGGCCTTCGGCAGCACCAGCAGCTGGGCCGACCGCTCCCCGGGATCGTTGAGGAAGCCGGCGTGGTCGGCGTTGACGATCTTGTCCTGTCCGCCGTACACGGCCAGCAGCGGCACTTTTAGCTCCTGCACAGCCGGCCGCAGGTCGGCCTCGAGGATGGAGTCCTGCACGCTGTTGAGCACCTGCTCCGAGAGGCCATCGGTGTCCTCGTAGAGCTCCTGCTGCACCTCCGGATCAGCGATCGGAATGCTGCGCAGCAGCCGGGCCCATGCATTGGTATGGTTCCCGCCAAACAGCTTGGAGAAGGTGCCGGGCTTGATATGGCCAGCCAGCACCTGACCGTACATCGGCGTAGCCACCGTCATCACCTTGAGCACGCGCTCGGGCCGCTCATGGGCGGTGCGGATGGCGACCATCCCGCCCATGCCGTGGCCGACGAGGTTGGCTACCGGCATGCCCATCTGGTCCATAAAGCGGCAGAGCATTTCCACGTAGCCGCTGATCGAGAAGCCCGTACCACGGCGGTCGCTCTCACCGTAGCCCCAGAAATCCAGGGCGTAGGCGCGGTAGCGCTCCGAGGCAAGGTCCATCGTTGGCACCCAGTACCGCCACGAGCCGAGCCAGCTATGGAGGAAGATGATCGGCTGGCCGCGGCCGAAGACCTCGTAGTGCACCAGCCGGTTGTCCAGGTGGGTTGCGCTCACTCAGTCTCCTCGTCCACGTCGTTCGTCTCGTGCTGCTCCAGCGGCAGGATGAAGCTGAAGGTACTGCCTCTGCCTTGCTCGCTCTGCACCCACATCTCGCCGCCGTGCATCTCTACGAACTGCTTGGCGATCGCCAGGCCGAGCCCGGTGCCACCCGCTACATCGCGCAGGGGGTTGTCGGCGCGGTAGAAGGGCCGGAAGAGCTTCTTCTGCTGCTCCCGCGTCATCCCCACGCCGTTGTCCTCCACGTCTACCTGGAGCATGCTGGCGCGGTTGAGGTAGGCCCGCACGTGGATGCGCCCGCCCTCATAGGTGTATTTTACGGCGTTTGTGAACAAATTCTGAAACACCTGGGTAATGCGCTTCTGGTCGGCCATCACGGCCGGCAGGTCCGGTGCGGTCTCTACCACTACCTGCATGGCCTTCGCCTCATACTCGAAGCGGAGCGACTGCACCACTTCATTGATCACGGCAGGCATCTCGACAGGTGAGAAGGTAAGCTTCTTCTTGCTGTCGGGCCGCGCGAAGTCCAGAATATCCTCGATCAGGGAGCGCAGGCGGTTGGTATTGCTCTTGATGATCTGCAGATAGCTCACCTGGTCGCTGGTCATGTGCTGGGTGCCGCTGAGGAGGAGCACATCCACATAGCCTTTGACCGCCGTCAGGGGCGTGCGGAGTTCGTGGCTCACGTCGGAGATGAACTGGCGCTTGGCGTGATCGGCCTCGATCTCGCGGGTGATATCGCGCAGCACGGCCACCTCGCCGTAGCGCTGGCCGTCGGGGCCAACCACCTGGGCCAGGTTCACGTTGATCACCTGGGTCGGCTCTGTCAGATCCAGAGTGGTAGAGTACTGCTGGCCCAGGCGCACCTGGCGCAGGCCGTTCACCAGGCCGTTATAGACCACCTGGGCCCGCCGGCGCGCTGAGTCGTCGGCGCCGAACTGCTCCAGCACACTGAGGGGCTTGCCGGTCATCGCCTCGGCGGGGATCTCGAGCACGTGTTCGGCGGCGGGGTTAAAGAGCAGGATGGTCCGGTCGGTGTCGAGCACGATCACGCCCTCGGTCACCGACTGGAGCACAGCAGCGCTCTTGGACGTCTCCTCGCGCTGCTGTTCGAGCAGCACGGCGTTGGTACCGGCGAGGTCGTTGATGTAACTGTAGAGCTGGGCATTGGAGACCGCCGCCGCCACCACGCTGGCGATCGTGCCGAGCAGGTTCATCTGCGAGTCGGTAAAGTAGGCCACCTCTGGGCTGGAGAGCACCAGCACGCCGAGGGCCGCATCGCTCGTCTTCAGGGGCACGGCGGCCACCGAGCGTACGTCGTCGGCGCGGCCGGGCTCTTTGATCCAGCGCTCATCGTCGAGCACGTCGGGGATGTTCACTGGCTCCTGGTGCTGCATCACCCAGCTGGCCAGGCTCTCGCCACCGTCGAAGTGGAGAGGAATACTGGCCGCCCGCACGTCGCCACGGTCGTAGAGCACGGCCCGACACACCAGATCGCCGTTCGCCGGGTCGCGCAGCATGATCGAGCCACGGGCGACACCGAGGTTGAGCGAGATCAGCTCCAGTGCCCGCCTGATGATCCCGGTGAGGTCGAGCTGGGTCGTGAGCTCCAGGGTAATGTTATGCACCGCTTCGAGGCGATCCTTCTCCTCGGAGAGCTGGCGGCCGGCCTGCTCGAGCTCGGCGGTGCGCTCACTCACACGGCGCTCCAGGTCGGCGGCCAGGTTGGAGATCTGGTCGAAGAGCCGGGCGTTCTGAATGGCCTGGCTCGCCTGGTTGGCGAGGGCGAAGGTCACCTCGACGGCGTCGGCGTCGTAGGCACCCGGCACCTCGGCACCGATGGCGAGGATGCCCACCAGTTCATTATCTACGAGCAAGGGCGCGCCGATCCAGGCCCGGGCCCGCCAGCCGAGCTCCAGAATCGGCGCGAAGCGCTCATCGTGCAGGGCGTCCTCCAGCAACACGGGCTGGCGCTCCAGCGCCAGGGTCTGCAGGAGCGGGTTCGCCTCAACATCGAAGTCGGCCCGCAGGAGACGCTGGTCGCTCAGGCCGCGCGCCTCGGTGATCTGCAGATGGCCGTAGCCGGCGTCGCGGAGCAGCACAGCGGCGCTATCATAGCTCACCACCCGTTCGAGCTGGTCGAGGATGAGCGTCTGGATCTCGCGCAGCGCCAGGGTGGAGGTAAACGACTGGGCAACATCGCGGAGGGTGTCGGCCAGCAGGCGGCGTTGCTGCTCCAGATGGTAGAGCTGGGCGCTCTTGAAGGCCTGGCTCGCCTGGTTGGCCAGAATGGAGATCAGCGAGATCTGATGGGCGCTCCACTCGTGGGGGTGGCGGAAGCCTACCCAGAGGGCGCCGAGGCGCTCATCGTTGGAGCCGATGGCAATGCCGAGCGCGCTGCGCACGCCGAAGGCGATGGCGTCGGGGTTGGCGCCGGGGATCTGGTGCAGATCGGTGATGGCCAGCGGCTGGCCGCTCTCGAGCAGGCGGCTGGTCATCCCGTCGAGGCGGAAGCTGATCGCCAGATCCTCACGGGGCTCGCCGGCCTCCATCAGCACCTGCTGCTCGATGCGGCCCAGACGGTCCAGCCGGAGCACCGCGCAGAGCTCGGCGCCAAGCAGGCGCAGGGCGGCGTCGGCCACGAGTTGCTGGGTCTTGTCGGGCTCGAGGGTGCCGGCGAGATCCTGAGTCACGCCGAAGAGCGTCGTCATCTCGGCCGCGTTCTGGCGGGTCTCGCTGAAGAGCCGCGCGTTATTCAGCGCCACGGCCGCCTGATTGGCCACCGTCGTGAGGAACCGCAGGTCGTTCTGGTCGAAGGCGTTGCGCTCATAGCTCTGGATGTTGATCACCCCGAGCACCGTCTGGCGGAAGAGCAAGGGGGCGACCAGGAACGACTCCTCGGTCTGGTCGCTCGCTCCAACCCGGCCGCTGTCGATATCGAGGCCCATCGCCCGGGCCTCATCGGCGCTGCGCAGGAGCAAAGGCTGGTGGGTACGGATCACCCAGCCATTCGTACCCTCGGGGAGGGGTCGGGCGGCGAGGTTGATGCGCCGGCCCCGGTCGTAGGCCAGGGGGTAGCTGAGCGTATTGCTTGCCTCATCGTAGAGGGCGAGCAGCGACGTGCTGACATCGATCACCTCGCCGATGCCCTGGTGGAGCGCCTCGACCAGTGCTTGCAGATCGAAGGTGGCGCTGACGGCCGCGCTGATCTTGTTGATCGTCGAGAGCTCGTTGATCCGCTGCTCGCGCTCCTCGAAGAGCCGGGCATTCTCCAGCGCCGTGGCCGCCTGGTCGGCGAGCCCGGCGAGCAGGGCCCGGTCGTCCTCGGTGAAGTGGCGCAGGTAGTTGGTCATCACGCTGAGCACGCCGATGATCTGCTCGCGGTAGATCACAGGCACGCCCATGAAGGAGACCAGGTTGTTGTCGCGCTGGTAGGAGGGGTAGAGTGAGCCGCCGTCGGCGTTCACATCGTTGATGATCGAGGCCTGGCCCGTGGCAGCAACCCGGCCAGTGAGGCCCTGGCCCACGGGCACGCGCATGGTCCGGCCACGCTCGGCGGGGATGCCATCGAGGGCGGCGGGCACCAGGATGTTGTCTTCGGTGATCGTCCAGAGGGCCACGGTGGTCACATCGAGCTGGCGGCTCACCAGCTCCATGAGCTTGTCGAGCACCTCCTGGGGGCGAAGCAGCGAGGAGAGGATGCGGGCGGCATCGAGCAGCGTCGTCTGCTCGCGCACCTTCTGCCGCAGACGGTTCTCGCTGGTCTGGGCGGCAGCGAAGGCCTGGGCGCGGGCGATCGCGGTGCTCGTCTGGCTGGCGATCGTCTGGCAGAGGGCGAGGGCCTGGGGCTGGAAGGTGCCCCGGCGGCCCACAAAGTCCAGGCCAACGGCGCCGATCACCTCGGCGTCGATCAGCAGGGGGATGAGCGCGATCGAGCGAATATCGAGCTCGCGGAAGGTCTGGTGGGAGAGTACGAAGAGCGGATGCGTCTGGGCGTCCTCGGCCACCAGGGGCTGCTTGTGCTCGTCGAGCCAATCAACCGAGGGGCTGTTGGCGATCGGCACCTGGATCTGGTCGAGGATCCCGCTGGGCACGTGTTCGGCCACGGCAGGAGCCACGCCACGCGCCCGGTCATAGATCACCAGGCGGGCCTGGTCCACGCCTGTCGCGTCGGCCATGGCGTCGACGATGATCTGGTAGATGCGCTGCACGTCAGTCTCGGCACTGGCCTGCACCGAGACGCGGTTGAGCAGGGCGAGTTGCTCGACCTGCTCGCGGGCGGTGGCGAGCAGGCGGGCGTTCTGCACACCCAGGGCGAGCTGGTTGGCTACGGTGGTCATGAAGGCCAGCTCGCGCTCGCCGTACAGGTCGGGCGTATAGCTCATCACGGCCATCACGCCTACCACGCTGCCATCGCCGACGAGCAGCGGCACGCCGAGCCACGAGGCCGACTCGCGGTCACTCCCGAACCTGACGGGCTGGAATCCGGCGGTGCGGTACTCCTTGCTCAGATCGCTGAAGCGCAGGTGGCGCCGTGTGCGAATGATCTGGGCGGTGAGGCTACTGGGGGCGGGGTGGCGGATGGAATGGTCGATCTCCTGGAAATCGCCGTCTACCTCAAAGGAGAGCACGATCTCATTCTCGGCCTCCTGGTAGACGAAGATGTAGAAGGAGTCCAGGGGGAGAAAGGTACAGAGCTGCTCATAGGTGCGCCGCAGCATGAGCTCGAGGTCGAGGGTGGAGCTGGTGATCTGGCCCACCCGGTTGATAATATTGAGCTCGTTGATGCGCCGCTCGCGCTCCCGGAACAGGGTTGCCCGTTCCATGGCAATGGCGAGCTGGTTGGCGAGGGCGGCGAGGAACTGCCGGTCGCGCTCAGTGAAGACGTTGGGCGCGAAGTCCTGCACGCTGAGCACCCCGATCACGCGCCCCTGGCTGATCAGCGGTACCCCGATCCACGAGCGTACCTGGTCGGCGTTGTCGGCGTAGGTAATGGCCAGATCGTGGAGCTTCGGGTCGGCGGCAAGATCCGGCATGAGCAGTGACTGGCCGCTGTCGATAATCAGGCCGGTAAGGCCGCCCTTGGGGGCAACCAGCTTGTGAGCGCTGGGGAGCAGTTCGCCCTGGCGCATAAAGAGCTCGAAGCGCACCTGCTCGGTATCGGGGCGGTAGCTGGCAATGTAGAAGAAGCTGGGCGTCCCGAGGTAGGCGACGATCTCCTGGTAGACCCGCTCAAGCAGGGTGTCAAGGTCGTTGGTGGAGGTCGAGGCAGTGCCAACCTGGTAAAGGGCGGCCATCTGTTCGGCGCGGGCGCGGGCATCGCGGAGCAGGGCGTAGTTTTCAATGGCGATCGCGGCCTGGTCGGCGAAGATCTCGAGCGGCTCAACAGTGCGGGCGCTGGGCCGCTGGCGGTCCTGGGGGTCGCCGACGAACATCATGCCGAGGAGGGCGCCCTCGGTGGCGTAGAGCGGCACGCAGAGGCGGTCGCCGGGCTGCCACTCGCCGGGGGCTCGCGCATCGGTCGAGGGGCTATAGCTAAAGACGGCCGTGTCGAAGCCCTGCTCGAACTGCTGGGCCTCCTCGGCGGGCACGAAGTAGCAGCGCCCGATCCGGAAGCGCGGGTCGAGGTAGCTGGTGGCGAGGGCGGCGGGCAGGGGCGCGTGGGCCATGCGGTCCATCTCGCTGAGCGGGATGCCGGCAGCCGAGACGGGCCGCAGCAGATCGGGGCGATCCTGGTCGGTGAGGCAGAAGAGCACCGTCCGGAAGTTCGCGCTCTCCATCGCGCTATAGCCAACCTGTTCGAGCAAGTTCTCGAGGTTCCGGTCGGCGCGGAGGGCCTGGCCGATCTCCAGCACGTTATTGAGGATCTGGGCGCGGCTCTTGTGGATGCGGTAGAGGTGTTCGAGCTCGGCGTAGCGCTGGGCGTTGCCAATACCAACGGCGGCCTGATGGGTGAGGGCGCGCAGGAACTCGATTGCGTCGTAGTCGAAGGCGTGCGGGCGTAGTGCGAGCAGGAGCAGCACCCCGTAGACCCCAGCCTGGTAGAAGATCGGCACCGCGAGGGCGGAGCGCGCCTCGGTGCTGTGCAGGGCGGCCTGCTCAGCGGGTGGCAACTCGTCGCTCAGTTCGGGCTCACGCCGTTCGAGGGCCAGGAAGGCCGTTGTGGCAGACGGGGCCAGCGTGGCGCCGAGCATTGCCGAGCGGTGCGGCTCGGGGAAGCCAACCGCCTCAACCACCACGTAGGTGGGGTGGTTCGCCTCGGCTTCACCGAGGATGCGGCGGGAGAGGTCGGGAACAGGCTGACCCCCGAGGGCGCCGAGGGCCTCCTGGCCGGCGGAGGGGTCATCGGCGGAGCGGAGGGCGATCATCCCCTGGCTGGCGCCGGTGGCGCGCAGCGCCTGCTCGAGCACATACTCCAGGATCTCTTTCTGGTCGAGCGTGATGGCGAGTTGGCTGGAGACGCGCTGGAGGGCGCGCAGCTGCTCGATGCGGGCGCGAAGGCTGGCGTCGGTCTGCCCGTAGCGGGTGGCATTGGCGATCGCCTGGGCCGACTGGCCGGCGACGATGCTGAGCAGGCGGGCGTCATCGTCGCTGAAGGCGTTGGGCCGGGCCGCGCAGAGTTCGAGCGTACCGAGCAGCTCATCACCACGGTGGAGGGGCACGCCGAGGTAGGCGCGCGCGGGGATGCCATCATGGAGGAGCAGGCCGCTGAGATCGCCGAGCTCGCTGAGCTGGGGGGGCGGCTGCTGAAGGTCGGCGATGCGCAGGGGGCGCTGGTGACGTACGATCCAATCGGTCAGGGCGGGCGCAGCCTGGGCGGGGGGCCGTAGGCCCTGCTGGGCGCCGAGGCGCACGGTGCGGGTACGGGCATCGTAGAGCGCAACGCGGGCACCGCTGAAGCGCAGCGCGCGGGCGCCGGCGAGGATGGCGTCGAGCGTCTCATCGAGGCCGAGATCGGCATTGAGGCGCTGGCTGATGCGGTGGAGGAGCTCGAGCTCGGCGGCGCGTTGCTGCTCAGCCTGGTAGAGCCGACGGTTCAGGATAGCGGTGGCCACCTGTGCCGCGAGAACCTGGGCAAGGTTGCGCTCGGAGGGGCTAACGGGCCGGCGGGGGCGGGCGTAGCCGATTGCCAGCAGGCCGAGAGTCTGGTCCTTGCCGCGGAGGGGCAGGACGAGCGCACTGCGGCAGCCATCGTCGGCCAGGGCGGCGGCGAGGGCGTTCTGGGTGGCCACCGCCGACGTATCCTCGATCAGCAGGGGGTCGCCGCGCCCGAGTTGGGCGATCAGGGCGCTGGCTCCGGGGAGCGCGGGCTCGGGCGAGCCGCCGGGGCGGGCACCGAAGCGGGCGCTATGTGCCGGCTCGACATAGGTGGCGACGCTTCGGAGCACCTCGGGGCCATGCTCATCGAGCAGGAAGACGGCGCAGTATTCAGCCGCGAGGGCCAGGGCGATATTCTCAGTGGCCCGGTTGAGCATATTCTCAACCAGGGTCGTCGTGGTGATCTCCTGGCTATTCTCATAGAGCACGAACAGCTCGCGGGCCCGCTGCTGCTGCTGGCTGAAGAGTTGAGCATTGCGGGTGAGGAGTGCCACCTGCTCGGCGAACACTGCGATCAGGCGCTGCTGGCGTCCAGAGGGGCCGGTCCACCCATCAGTGGGGGCCGGGCCCGTGGGCAGCACGAGCACGAGTACGCCGATCAGGAGCTCCTGGGCGATCAGCGGCAGCGCGAGCGCCGGGTGCTCGCCGGTGGGTGTGGAGGTGCCCCGTCGGCGACTCTGGCTGGGGGCCAGGTTGCCAACCTGCGAGGTCCGTGTCGCGACCGCCTGCGCGGGCAAGCTGGATCCGGCCAGCGGTAGCCCGGCCGGGAAGAGGAAGCCGACATCGCTTGCGGCAAGGAGGGTGAGCTGGCCTTCGGACTCCTCGGGCGTATAGATCGCTGCCGCGACCACGCCAACCAGGGGTGCGGCCCGGGTAAGCATCGCGGCGAGGAGCGTGCGGGTTTCGAGCACCCCCACCAGCTCCAGGTTGGTGGCTACGAGCGAGCGGATCTGCTCAGCGATCGTGGCCTCTTCCGCACGGCGGCGGGTAAGCAGGAGCAGCGCCAGCTGGGCGGCGAGGGCGGCGGCGAACGGTGGATCGAGACTGCTGGCGCCGCCAGGGCTTCCCAGGGCGAGGCGGCCGATCAGCTCACCCTCGGCCCGGAGCGAGAGTGGCGCCGGGTCATCGACGGCATCGCCCCAGGCGGCCACGGCCACCGGCTCACCCTCCTCCAGGAGTTCAAGGCGCCCGGCCGGAGCGGGCAGGTAGCGCGCCACCAGGCCAGCCAGTTTCTCGGCGCAGTGGGCGGCGTCATAGCTCTCGGCGCCATCCTGGGCACACTGCGCGAGCTGGGCCAGAAGTTCCCAGCCAGAGGTAGAGGTCGGGGCGATCGTCGTATCCATAGGGCCTACGGGCCGCTCCTGCAAGGGCGTATGCTGGCAGTATCGGGGCGGAGCGTGTCATCGAACGACACGGCGGGGCATCGCACGCTGAGCCCGCTAGTATAAACGGGGTTACGGCCTGTTTCGGGTGGGGGAGGTGCCACAGACAGCAAGGGGGAGCGCGGTGCCAGGCGTGCCCGCTGCTCCCCCTGCGCACCCAACCGGGCCGCCAGCTATTTCCGGTTGCGGCCGTAGGCCACGGCGCTCTTACGGCCCTGCTCTCGGGCCTGGTGGACGGCGCGCTGGCGGGCTTCTTCGGCCGTCTCACTCAGTTCCCGAATGTCGTAAAAGGGACCATCGTTGCTGGTCAGCACGCCGATAGAGATCGACATCAAGGGTACGGGGCGCAGCTCACCCTTCTCGTCCGGCACCTCGATGAATCCCTGGCGGCGATGTTTGAAGTTGTAATGGAGGCCGATCTCATCATCGAAACGGGCGAGCAGGCGCTCGCAGATCGGCCGGATGCGCTCAGGCGCCGAGGTGATCACAAAATCAGGGCCAACCACCATATGGCCGATGAACTCCTCGGTACCACCCTGCTCATTGATCGCCTCGTTGAGCAGGAGGGCGGTGAATTTGAGCACATCTTCGCCGACTACCGAGCCATAGCTCTGGGTGAAGGTCTCGAAGCCATTGATGTGGATGAGGGCCATCGCCCAGCCCTGGGTCGAGAGCAGGGAGCGCAACTGATCGTTAATCAGCTCGGCGGTAGGGAGGTTCGTCACCGGGTGGAGTTGGTTCTTGCGGCGGGCCTCTTCCAGCTGATTGCGAACGATCGTATGCACCTCTTCGATATCGAAGGGCTTCACGATATAGTACTGCGCCTGCACCTCGCCGAGGCCGCGCAGGCGGTCGGTGCGCTCGCCGCGGGCAGTGAGGAAGATGATCGGGATATGGCGGGTGCGGGGGCTGGCCCGCAGCGCCTTGCCGATCTCGTAACCCTCCATATCGGGGAGGTTCACGTCGAGCAGGGCGAGGTTCGGGGGCGTCTTGCTGCAGATCTCCAGGGCCGTAGCGCCGCGCATCGCGGTAAAAACCTCGTAGCCCTGGGAGGTGAAGTAGATCTTCAGCAGACTGGAGATATCGGCCTGGTCCTCCACGACCAGAATGCGCTCTTTACTCACCGGTCAATCCTCCTCGCGCTGGCGGACGCGCCGACGGCTGGGCGATCGTAGTTGAGCGAGATGGCGTCTTCGCCGGGGCCCTCCACGCCGGTCGTGGTGGCGGGGCGGGCGCCGTTGGCAGGAGCGGGCGGATCCTCGGGCGGCGTGATTCGCCGCTCGGCGGGGTCGTCGTAGACGGTGGGCCAGTGGTACACGATCCGGCGCGGCTCCCCGCTCGCATCGTCGAGATCTTCGAGGTCGTGGCCGGCTACCGTCTTGCGGATCAGGCTCTTCTCATCATCGAAGATTATAACAGCATTCGACTCAATCATGCGACCAGGGTAGACGACGAAGCCGCTGCCGAGCTTGACATTGTGGCCCACGGCGGAGCCGAGCACCGGCATATTGACCTCGACTGGTCGTCCGTGGTGCATGACCTTGATCGGCTCGTTCTGAAGGTTAAAGTCGGTGAAGCAGTTGTTGGCGCCGATGAAGGTATTGCGGCCAACGACACAGAGTTGCAGGGTGGAGTTCTGGGCCACCATGCTATTCTCCATGAGCGTCGTCATAAACAGGCCGGCGTTAAACGGCAGGAAGCAGCGATCGCTCACCACGCTGAGCATGATCTGGCTGCCCTGCATCACATTTACGTTGTTGCCGATGATGCTGTTAGCGATGACAACGCCAGGGCCGATATAGACATCATCCCCGATCACTGTAGGGCCGTGAATGATGGCGGTCGGATCGATCGATGCGCGCTTGCCGACCTTCACGAGGGCGCGGGAGGCGAGGAAGTGATTGCGCCAGGGATCCTCGAAGGGGTTGAGGCGCTGCCAGATCGCGGCGGCGGAGAAGGCCACCTTGCCCAGGAAGGTGCGCCAATCCTCGGGTCGCCAGCGGAGGATGTCCTTCAGGCGGGCCTGGCCCATCTTCACGTCCTGGACGGCGGCTTGCGAGAAGACCCCCATGAGCACATTGGCCATGAAGACGTGGACCCAGTTCTCGACGGAGAGGAAGGCCCGCAGAGGGATCTGGTAGGTCAGGTCGCCCTTGCTCGCCATATAGCTCGGGATATGGTAGTAGCCCATCTCGTGGCTCTGGGTATCGATCACGAGCGGGGTGGGTTCATCGCGGCGACCGGCGGGGAAGTAGTAGAGCTCGGCCACGAAGAGATCGCCGCGCAGCTCCTCGCCGTCGCGGATGTAGGCGCTGTCCTCGCGGCGAACAATGCCGGCGCTGAGCTGGGTGGCGTGGCGGGCGATGCTCTGATCGGTCAGGGCGAAGCCGATCTGTACCGGGCGAGCGGCGCGGCGCGCCTCGCTGATAAAAGCGTCGATCAGCGCGGCGTTGAAGAAGAGATTGTCCCGGTAGACGAGCAGTTCCCGATCGGCAAGGGGGACGCGCTCCTCCAGTTCATCGATCGAGTCGATCTCACTGCTCCCCTTGCAGTAGCTCTTCAGCAGATCGCGCTGGAGCAGCCAGAGGGGCTTATTGAGGATCCGAAGCTCGCGGGCAGGCTCGGCGAAAGGGGGGATTGGGGTGTAGTCTCGGATGATGACTCGCTCGATCCGCTCCATCGGCGGCCCCTTTCTGCGACCAGAACAGCGGTGGGTGTAATCCTCCCAGAATCACAAACTGTACTATATGCTGTAGCGCCACGCTCCCACAAGCGCGGCAGATTACAGTCGGATGACATGCGGAACGGGCGGGGTTTCGCGGAGGTAATCCTGGCCATTGTACAACATCCCAAAGTGGCGCGTCAATTATACACAAGGGCGCGTTGGGGCGGCTCAGCGGGGCGTCGCGGCGGGATCGCGATCCAGCGCCCTCACCGCCGTGATTCACAAGAGTCGGGGACGAAGGAAGGCGCCGGTGTGGGACGTAGGGATGGCGGCGATCTGCTCGGGGGTACCCATGCCGACAAGGCGGCCACCGCCGCTGCCGCCCTCGGGGCCGATGTCGATCACCCAGTCGGCGGACTTGATCACATCGAGGTTGTGCTCGATGACCAGCACGGTGTTGCCCGCGTCTACCAGGCGCTGCAAGACGGCGAGCAGGCGCTCGATATCGGCGAAGTGGAGGCCGGTGGTCGGCTCGTCGAGGATGTAGAGGGTACGGCCGGTGGCACGGCGCGCGAGTTCACCGGCGAGCTTGATGCGCTGGGCCTCACCGCCGGAGAGGGTGTTGGCGGGCTGGCCGAGGCGGATGTAGCCCAGGCCCACGTCGGAGAGGGTGCGCAGGCGCTCGAAGACGGCGGGCACCCGGGCGAAGAAGGCAGCGGCCTCTTCGACAGTCATGTCGAGCACCTCGGCGATCGACTTGCCACGGTAGCGGATGTCGAGGGTTTCGCGGTTGTAGCGGGTGCCGCCGCACACCTCGCAGGGGACGTAAAGGTCGGGGAGGAACTGCATCTCCACCTGGATGAGACCCTCGCCGCTGCAGTGCTCGCAGCGGCCACCTTTGACGTTGAAGCTGAAGCGCGATGCGTCGTAGCCTCGGGCCCGGGCCTCGGTAGTGGCCGCGAAGAGGTTGCGGATGGGATCAAAGACTTTCGTGTAGGTGGCGGGGTTGGAGCGCGGAGTGCGGCCGATCGGGCTCTGGTCGATGGCAATGATCTTGTCGAGGTGCTCGACGCCGTAGATCGCGTCGTGGGCGCCGGCCCGCTGACGGGCGCCGTGGAGCAGTTGGGCCAGCCGGGGGTAGAGGGTGTCGAGCACCAGGCTACTCTTGCCGCTGCCGCTCACACCGGTGACGACCGTGAGCGTGCCGAGGGGAATGCGCACGTCGATCCCCTGGAGGTTGTGCTCACGGGCGCCGCGCACTTCGAGGCTCTTGCCGTTCCCTTTGCGGCGCCGCTGTGGCACGGCGATGCGCCGCCGGCCGCTGAGGTAGAGGCCGGTCAGCGAGCGCGGTTCGGCGAGGAGCGTCTCCAGCGGGCCGCTGGCCAGGAGCTCGCCACCGGCCTCGCCGGCGCCGGGGCCGATGTCCACCACCCAGTCGGCGGCGCGGATGGTCTCCTCATCGTGTTCGACGACGAGCACACTGTTGCCCAGATCGCGCAGGCGCAGGAGGGTCTGGAGCAGGCGGTCGTTGTCGCGGGGGTGGAGGCCAATCGAGGGTTCGTCGAGCACGTAGAGCACCCCTGAGAGGCCGGCCCCGACCTGGGTGGCGAGGCGGATGCGCTGGCTCTCGCCGCCGGAGAGGGTGGTGGCGGGCCGGTCGAGCTCCAGGTAGCCGAGACCAACATCGATCAAGAAGGCGAGGCGGCCCCGGATCTCCTTTAGGATCGGGGTGGCGATGAGCTTCTCGCGGCTGGTGAGCGCGGCAGAGGAGGGCTCGGGCGATGGTGGCGTATCCTCGCCCCCCCTGCCCGGCCGGTGATCTGGCTCTCGCGTTGTGCTCAGCAGCGCCTCGGCCCAGGGAAGCGCTTCGGCCACCGTCATGCGCACAAGGTCGGCGATCGTAGCGCCAGCGACAGTGACGGCGCGGACCTCGGAGCGCAGGCGGGCGCCGCCGCAAGCCGGGCAGGTTCGAGGCGTCATAAACTGGGTGATCAGCTCGCGCTCGGCCTCATCGCGGCTTTCGGCGAGACGGCGGCGCAGATTGGGGATCACGCCCTCGAAGGGCGCCTGCACCTCACGCTCCTTTCCGGCGACGTGGTACCGCAGGGTGAGCACATCGCCATTGGTGCCGTAGAGTAAGGCGCCAACGGCCTCCGGCGGCAGCGCGCGCACGGGGGTATCGAGCGAGAAGCCGAGGTGGTCGGCCAGGGACGCCAGCAGGTCGTCGTAGTAGCGCCGGCTGGCCTTGCCACCTTCGCCCCAGGCCGCCACGGCGCCCTCCCGGAGCGATCGGGCCCGATCGGGAATCACGAGGGCCGGGTCGAACTCCTGCACCACCCCGAGGCCGCCGCAGGTGGGGCAGGCGCCCTGAGGGCTATTAAAGGAGAAGTCGCGCGGTTCGAGGCTCCCGAGGTTCACTGGCCCGTGGACCGAGCAGGCGTACTGTTCGGAGAAGATCAGTTCGTCGCCACCGATGATCTGCAGCACCAGCTGGCCACCCCCGAGCTTCAGAGCCGTCTCGACCGAGTCGGTCAGCCGGACGCGATCGGGGTGGTCGGCGGTGGAGGGAGAAAGCGTCCCTGGTTCACCCTCTCCACGGATCTCCCGGTCTCCCTGGTTCTGGTGGCGGATCACGAGCCTATCGACCACCGCCTCGATCGTATGGGCGCGGTATTTCTCGAGCTTCGGCGGGGCATCGAGCTCGTGGACCACACCGTCGACGCGGATGCGGGCGAAGCCCCGGCGGCGCACATCATCGAAGACGGCCTGGTGCTCGCCCTTCTGAGCACGGACGAGGGGCGCAAGGATGAGCACGCGGCTCCCATCGGGGAGGGCGAGGGCGGCGTCAACGATCTGCTGGGGCGTCTGGCGCTGGAGCGGGCGGCCGCATGCGGGGCAATGGGGCCGCCCAACGCGGGCGAAGAGCAGGCGCAAGAAGTCGTAGATCTCGGTGACAGTGCCCACGGTGGAGCGGGGGTTGCGGCTGCCGCTCTTCTGGTCGATCGCGATCGCGGGCGACAGGCCATCGATCGCATCGACGTCGGGCTTCTCGAGCTGGCCGAGGAACTGGCGGGCATACGTAGAGAGGCTCTCCACGTAGCGCCGCTGCCCCTCGGCGAAGATCGTATCGAAGGCCAGTGAGCTCTTGCCCGAGCCGGAGAGCCCGGTAATCACCACGAGCCGGCCACGGGGGATCTGGACGTCAAGGTTCTTGAGGTTGTGCTCGCGGGCGCCGCGAACCGTGATCCAGTCCATCGCCTGCCTATGCCCACTCCAGATGCCCGATGGCCCCGTGCGGGCCGACAGTGGATGGTAGCACACATCTTCTGCAAGGGCAAACGGACGCGCCCCTGTCGTACGACCCGTACCGCTCATGGTCACCCCATGGCGGGACCATCGTCATATTGCCAGGGCTATTAACGTATTTTATACTTTTGTTGCCACGCAGCCGACATCGACACCTGGAGGAGCAAGGACGTATGACGCTGACTCGACGGCGCCTGCTCGGGAGCGGCGCGGCCCTGGCCGCTGCGGCGACGGTAGCGCAGACTATCGTTGGTGAAGCTGAGCCGGCGATGGCCGCCTGCGCGATCGTCCCACAGGCGTCACCGCTGATCGTGGCCATGCACCGGCTCTCGAACGGCCCGAGCCCGAGCGACGTCGCCGCCTTCAACGCTCTTGGCAGCACCGACGACGAGCGCTACGAGCGCTGGGTCGAGCAGCAGTTGAACCCGAGCACGATCGACGATAGCGCCTGTGAGAGCCGGATCGCCAGCACGCAACTGAAGATCCGCTACGACAGCGTCAACGAAGTCCGGCCGCTGCAACTCCTCTACGCCAGCGACGAGCAACTCTGGGCCCGCGCCAACAGCGGGATGGACATGGCCTACGCCGAGCGTATGCGCCCCTACGACGAGGTGCGTGTTGCCACCTGGATCCGGGCTGTCTACAGTCGCCGGCAACTCTTTGAGGTGCTGGTTGACTTCTGGCACAACCACTTCAACGTCAAGGCGAGCTCGGACCAGAACATCGCCGCTACCTGGCCATTTTACGATCAGATCATCCGGGCCCATGCTCTGGGCAACTTCCGCACCTTCACGCGGGCGGTGGGCCGCAGCGTGGCGATGATGTACTACCTGGACAACGTCTCCAACCGGGCGGCGGGTGGCGAAGGCGGCAACGAGAACTACGCCCGCGAGCTTTTCGAGCTGCACACCCTCGGCTCCGACCACTACCTGAAGTTCTACAACGACCGGGGCCAGATCGAGACGATAACCGTTGGGGGGCAGGTCTACCCGGTAGGCTACATCGACGACGACATCTACGAGGCCTCGCGCTGCCTGACAGGCTGGACGATTGCCAATGGCCGCGACGGGCGACCCAACACGGGCGCCTTCTACTACAAGGCCGACTGGCACGACACCTACCCGAAGACCGTGCTGGCGCCCCGGGTGATGGCCGGCGTGGCCCCGGCGCCGAACATCCCGGCCCGCCAGCCCGACATGAAGGACGGCGAGGATGTCTTCTCGCTGGTCTGCTATCACCCGGGCACGGCCCGCCATGTCTGCACCAAGCTGGTGCGCCGGCTGATCGCCGACGATCCGCCCCAGCGGGTGGTGGACGCGGCGGTGGAGGTGTGGCTGGCCAACCGCGAGGCGCCCGACCAGCTCAAGCAGGTGATCCGCACGATCCTGCTGGCCCCCGAATGCCGGGCCACCTTTGGCGCGAAGATGCGGCGGCCGCTGGATGTGCTCTGGGCCTATCTGCGGGCCACGGGCGCGGAGCTTCCGAGCGACGTGGAGCAGGTGGGCGGCGATACGAGCCGGGGCGGCTACTGGGCCAGCCTCTTCTACACCGCCGACCAGACGGGCCACCGCCTATTCGGCTGGGATACCCCCACCGGCCATCCGGACGTTGCCAGCTACTGGGCCAATACCAACGGCATGCTCACGCGCTGGAACTGCATCTACAACCTCACCCAGAGCTGGGGCGGCAACGTACAGATCGATCTGATCGGGCAGACCAACCTCGGCGCCTCGTGCGCCGCGATCGTCGATGCGTGGACCGCCAGGCTCTGCGGCTATGCCCTCCAGCCCTCGGTGCGCAGCGCGCTTATCGCCTTCCTGGCCCAGGGCGGTGATACGAACGCCCCACCGCAGCCGCTGCGTGGTGCTCCCGACTGGGGCGCCGCAGAGGCGCTCCACGACCGGGTGCGGGCGATGGTGCACCTGCTCGCGATGACCCCCGAATATAGCCTGCGCTGAGGCCAGACGGCCCGGCGCGTTCCGCGGAGGGGCGACCGCACGCCTTCCCCCCCGGGCGGGCGCCCCTCATCCGGCCAGGCGCGGCTCTCCCCCCTCCGCGCCTGGCCCCCTCTCCCTTCGAGCAGCACATAGCAGCAGAGCGCCGCCATACGGCGCGTGGAGGAGCACCGTGTCGATCACGCGACGAGGTTTTCTGATGGGGTGCAGCGCCGCCATCGCGGCGATGGCCGCTGGCAAGGTGGGCCAGCTGATCTTTGCCGACGAGGCCGGCGCGGCGGGCAGCGACGAGATCCTGGTAGTTGTCTTTCTGCGGGGTGGCTGTGACGGCCTGAGCCTGTTAAGCCCCTTTGATGACACGGTCTACCGGCAGGCCCGTGGCAGCATCGCGTTGCCGCTCAGCGGCGCCAACGCTCCTCTGCTGATCGATCCGCGCAACGCTTCGTACAGCACCAGCAGCTTCGGCCTGAACGGCAAGATGCCTCACCTCAAGGAGCTCTACGACGGTGGCCGGCTAGCGCTGGTGCATGCCTGCGGCCTCGACGACGATACCCGCAGCCACTTCGACGCGATGGACTATATCGAGCGTGGCACGCCCGGCAACAAGGCCACCGGCAGCGGCTGGATCACCCGCCACCTGCAAACGGCGACGCTCGGCGCGGGCCTGCTCCCCGTTGTGGCGGCGGGCACCGAGGCTCCGGCCTCGCTGCTCAACTACAACGGCGCCGTGGCCATGAGCAACCCGCGCAACTTTGGCCTGAGCACCCACTGGCGCTACAACCGCAAGGAAGAGGACTACAAGATGATGCAGGTGCTGGAGGGCTTCTACCCCGGCACCGGGCGCAACCTCGTCGATGTCGCCGGGCGGCGCACGATCGACACGATCAAGGCCATCCGCGCCGCCAACCCGGGCACCTACACCCCACGGGCCGGGGTCACCTATCCGGGCGGCTCCTTCGGCGACGCCCTGAAGACCGTAGCCCAGGTGGTGAAGATGGAGCAAGGCCTGCACATCGCCACGGTGGACCTGGGCGGCTGGGATACCCACGAGAGCCAGGCCAACAGTGACGGCAGCGGCTACCTGCCCGACCGGCTCGGTGTCCTCTCGCAGGGGCTGCATGCCCTGGTGAACGACCTGGTCGATTACCTTGGGCGGCTGACGATTGTGGTGATGAGCGAGTTCGGGCGGCGCCTGGGGCGCAACGCCAGCAACGGCACCGACCACGGCCACGGAAACGTGATGATGGTGCTCGGCGGCAACGTGAACGGTGGCCGGGTGTACGGCAACTGGCCTGGTCTCCAGGATCTTGACCAGGGCCAGGATCTGCGCATCACCACCGACTTCCGCGTGGTGCTGGGCGAGATCATCTACCGGCGCCTGGCCAACGCGAACCTGGGGGCGATCTTCCCCGGCCTGACCGCCGCCGGTTTCACGCCGCTCGGTCTGGTGAACGGCGCCGACCCCGGCCCGATCAACTGGAGCGCCGCGCTGCGGGATGTGGCGCCCGGCCAGGCGGGCGACCTGCCGAACAAACTGTACCTGCCGCTGATGACGCAGTGCTGAGCGCGGGAGATCCCGTGGGGGCGCGCCCGCGCCCCTTAGCAGATCCGGGGCAACTGCTCGCCGACCTGCATATCGACCACGCGGGCGCCGCCGATACCGGTGCGGGCCACAACCACCCCGGGGTGGTCGGCGGTGACCTCGCCGATGATCGTGGCCATGGCCCCGCGCGGATGCGCGCGCATGAGCGCCAGGAGCTCCTCGGCCGCCTCGCGCGCGACGATCGCCACCAGCTTGCCCTCGTTCGCCACGTAGAGCGGGTCCATCCCCAGCAGCTCGCAGGCCGCGCGCACCGGCCCGGGCACGGGGAGGGCCCGCTCGTTGATGCTGATGCCCACACGCGAGGCGGCGGCGATCTCGTTGAGGGTGGAGGCGACCCCGCCCCGGGTGGGATCGCGCAGGGCGTGAATGGCCTCGGCGCGGGCAAGCATGGCCGCCACCAGGCCGTTGAGGGGCGCCGTGTCGGACTCGACGGCGGAGCCAAACTCCAGCCCCTCACGCACGCTGAGGATGGCGATCCCATGGAGGCCGATCGGCCCGCTGACGATCACCACATCGCCCGGGCGGGCCAGGTGTGGCCCGATCGTCAGACCGGGCGGCAGCAGCCCCACGCCACTGGTATTGATAAAGACCCCGTCGCCGTGGCCCCGGTCGACCACCTTGGTATCGCCGGTCACGAGGGCCACACCGGCCTGGCGGGCAGCGGCGCCCATGCTGGCGGCGATCGCGCCGAGCTGGTCGAGAGGCATCCCCTCCTCCAGGATGAAGCCGGCGCTGAGGAAGAGCGGCGTCGCGCCGCTCATCGCCAGATCGTTCACGGTCCCGTTGACGGCCAGGTCGCCGATGGTGCCGCCGGGGAAGAAGAGCGGCCGCACGACAAAGGAGTCGGTGGAGAAGGCCAGGCGGGCGGAGCCGGCCTGCACCACGGCGGCATCGCCGAGTTGCTCCAGGGCGGCGTTGTGGAAGGCGGGCAGGAAGAGGTGCTGCACCAGCTCGGCTGAAAGCTTCCCGCCGCCGCCGTGCCCCATCACGATCGTGGGGTAGTCGCGCAGGGGGGCAGGGCAGACCCAGCCCTCAAACGAGAGGGTGTTACTCATCGGGAGGCCTCCACAGCGCCCACGGGGATGAAACGGCCATATTGGAAGTAGGCGGCGCAGGCGCCCTCGCTAGAGACCATGGTGGCGCCGAGGGGCGTGCGGGGCGTACACTCCTTGCCGAAGGCGGGGCACTGGTTGGGCTTGAGCAAGCCCTGGAGCACCTCGCCGCTGTGGCACAGGGGCGACTCATCGGTGCGGATATGGCCGACGGCGAAGCGCTCCTCGGCGTCGAAGGCGCGGTAGCGCTCGCGCAGGCGCCAGCCGCTGCCCGGGATGGGACCGATCCCGCGCCAGTTACGGTCAGTCACTTCGAAGACCTGTTCGAGCACCTGCTGGGCGGGCCGATTGCCCTCGGGCCGCACGGCGCGGGGGTAGGCGTTCTCCAGCTCGGCGCGCCCTTCCTCAAGCTGCGCGATAGCCCGGCGCACGCCTTCCAGCACGTCCAGGGGCTCAAAGCCGGTGACGACGATTGGCACGCGGTACCGGGACACGAGGGGCTCGTACTGCCAGGTGCCCATCACACTGCAGACGTGGCCTGCGGCGAGGAAGGCCTGGACTCGATTCTGGGGCGACTCCATGATCGCGCTGATCGCGGGGGGGACGAGCACGTGGGAGACGAGCATGGAGAAATTGTGCAGGCCCAGGCGCTCGGCCTGCACCACGGCCATGGCATTGGCTGGCGCGGTCGTCTCGAAGCCGATGCCGAAGAAGACCACCTGGCGCTCGGGGAGTTGCTGGGCGAGCTTGACGGCGTCGAGCGGCGAATAGACCACCCGGACATCGCCGCCGGCGCTCTTGACGCGGAAGAGATCCTGGCTACTGCCGGGAACCCGTAGCATGTCGCCGAAGGAGCAGAAGGTTACCTCGGGTCGGGCGGCGATCGCGAGGGCCCGGTCGATCACCTCCAGCGGCGTGACGCAGACCGGGCAGCCGGGGCCGTGGATCAGCTCGATCGCCGGGGGAAGCAACTGGTCGATCCCGTTGCGAATGATCGAATGGGTCTGCCCGCCGCAGACCTCCATCAGCGCCCAGGGGCGGGTCGTAAGGCGGCGGATCTCCTCGAAGAGCCGCCCGGCCAGTTCCGGGTCGCGGAACTCGTCGAGGTACTTCACGGCGACACCTCCTCTCCGGCGTTGAGCTCCTCTTCGAGGATGCCCATACGGTGAAACATCGTAAGGGTCTCTCTGGCCGAGGTCTCATCGAGCCGGGTGATCGCGAAGCCCACGTGGACGATCGTGTAGTCGCCCACCTGGATCTCGGGCAGGTAAGCCAGGCAGACCTCCTTCACGATCCCATCGAAGTCCACCTTGCCCATCCGGGCGCCGGCGGCTTCGTAGATCTCGACTACCTTGCCGGGGATACCGAGGCACATCAAGGGGCTCCTTCCGTGAGGGTGAGCGACCAGAGCATCACGCGGTTGTTGCCGGAGTCGGCGATGGCGAGGCGCCCGTGGTGGAAGCAGAGGCCGTAGGGCCAGCAGAGGGTGTCGGAGGCGACGGCGCGCCAGCGGTTCTCGCCGGTGGCAGCAAAATGCTCCTGGCCGATCACGAGCGTTGCGGGGGCGCCGGCGCCGGATCGGGGGGCGGGTTCCCAGCCGAGCACGCGGTTGTTGGCGGTATCGGCCACAGCCAGCAGGCCGTGCTCATAGGCGAGGGCGTAGGGAAAGCGCAGCCGGGCAGGCCCCTGGGGCAGATAGGGCACCTCCTGGGCGCTCGTGAAGTCGGGCTGGCCGAGGACGAGGTCGGCCGGGCGGTCGGCGACGGGCGGGGGCGACCAGCCGAGCACACGGTGGTTGCCGGCGTCGGCCACGTAGAGTGTTGTATCGTCGCCGGCGATGGCGTGGGGCCAGCGGAAGCTAGCGGATGAGGGAGGACCGCCACGGTTCTCAGCGGTGGCGTCGGGAGTTGGCTGACCGAGGACGAGGTCGGGGGGCTGGCCGGGCTCGGGCAGGCCGTTCCAGCCGAGCACGCGGCGGTTGCCGGTATCGGCCACGTAGAACCAGCCGGCCACAACGGCGATTCCATAGGGCCAGTAGAGGCCGAGGGCGGAGGGCGCTGCGCCACGGTTGGGCTCGACCGTGGTGAGGCTGGCCTGGCCGAGGGCGTAGTCGGGCGGGGTGGCGGCGTGCTCGGGCACGCGCTCCCAGACGAGCACGCGGTGATGCCAGGCATCGGCCACGTAGAGCCGCCCGGCGGCCACGAGCACCCCGGTGGGCAGAAAGAGCCCATTGGCCGGGCCGCGACCGCCGGCGGCCGGGCCTTCGCTCAGGAAATCGGGCTGGCCCAGGACGAGGTCGGCGCCGGCGCCATCGCTGGCGGGGAGGCCGTGCCAGATCAGCACCCGGTGATTGCCAGAGTCGGCCACGATCAGCCGCTCGTCGTCGAGGAAGACCCCGCGCGGCGCGTAGAGCTGGGCGGGCGTGGGGCGCGCTGCGGGGAGGGCCAGCCCGCCGGGCGACTCGGCGCCGAGGCGGCGGATG
>SFCB01000274.1 GCA_004367505.1 Chloroflexi bacterium OHK40
AGCCCACCACTCCGCTCACCCCGGGGAACCTGATTGCCTCCTATGAGCGCCAGCGCTCCGGGGCAAGCGCCGGAAGCGGCGGTCCGCCGCCGGTGCCTGCCGGCCCGGTTGGCCCTCTGCCCACCTTGCCGGAGCAGCCGAGCATGTACGAGGTGAGCCGTTCACTGCGCCTCTTCCTCGAAGCGCCCCGGCGCCTGGCCCGTGGCCTGCGCCGCGCCAGCGAGGCCGTGGGCGGTGCTAGCGAACTGGTGAACGGCCTGCAAGATCCGCGCGTGCGCCGCAACGCGATGCGCGGGATCTACCACGCCGCCGCCCAGCAGGAGGCCGAGGGTGGCCCCCTCGCGCCCGTGGGCCCGGTGGTGCGCGCCGCCGTGCGCTTCGCCGAGCCGGTGGAGGACCCCCAGGCCGAAGCTCAGCAGGCCCGCCGAATTCAGGTGCGCGCCGCCGTCCGGCGCACGGCCTCTACCCGCGTTGAGGTCGATGAAGCACCGCCTGCGAGCGCCGCGCCCCACGCCCCTGAGCCCGAACCGGCCCTGCGCCCGGAGCCCGTGCGTCGCAGTATCAGCGTGCGCCGCGTGGAGCCCCCACCCGATCTGCCCGCCGACGAGCCGATCAGCCCCCCCGCCCCGCTCCGGTGCGCCGCATCGCCGTCACCCGGCCCGAGCGCCCCGGCGACGCCCACGTGGTAAGCCTGAACGGCAACGGGCAGCACGAGGAGTAGCGGTAGACGATATGGCGCGTGTCATCATCTACTCCGGGAAAGGCGGCACCGGCAAAACGACGATCTCCGCGGCCACGGCAACCATGCTGGCCCGCGCGGGGTACCGTACGCTCGTGCTCTCCAGCGACCCGGCCCACTCCCTCGCCGACGCCGTGGGCGCGCCGATCAGCCGCGACCGGCCAACCCCGCTCGCGCCCTGCCTCTACGGCCTGGAGGTGGACACGATCTACGAGTGGCGCCACAATCTTGGCGGCTTCCAGCAGTTCGTCGCCTCCACCTACTCGAGCCGTGGCATCGACCGCTCCACCGCCGCCGAGCTCGCCAACCAGCCCGGCCTCGACGAGATCCTGGCCCTCCAGCGGGTGATGAGCGAGGCCCGGAGTGGCCGCTGGGATATGATCGTCCTCGATACGGCACCCACCGGCAATACGCTGCGCCTGCTCGCCTACCCCGAGATGATCATCGGCGGTGACGCCGGGAAGAAGTTCTTCCGCGTCTACCGTGGCCTCGCCAATATCGCCCGCCCCTTTAAACGCGATCTGCCCGACGACCGCTTCTTCGACGAGGTGGGCGGCCTGCTGGAGCGCATGGACGAACTGGCGAATTTCTTGCTCAGCCCCACGATCTCGCTGCGCCTGGTGCTCAACCCTGAGAAGCTGCCCCTGCTGGAGACGCGCCGGGCCTACACCTTCCTCAACCTCTATGGGATGCTCGTCGATGCGGTGATGGTCAATAAGATCTTGCCGCGCCGCGCCGACCTCGGCCCCTATTTCGACTACTGGGTGGGCCTGCAGCGCGGCTACCTGGAAGAGATCGAGGCCTGTTTCACCCCCACGCCGATCTTCCGCACCGTGCTCCAGGAGGGCGAGCCGATCGGGCTACCCGCTCTGGAGGCGATCGGCCGCGCTACCTTCGGCGAGCAGGATCCGGGCGCGCTGCTCTTCGACGAACGCCCGATCTGGCTGGAGCAGTGGAACGAGGAGGGTGAGCCCGGCCATTACGAACTCTGCCTGCGGCTGCCCTTCCTCAGCGAGGGCGAGCCGGTGGTGCTGGCCCGCAGCGGCCCCGACCTGACGCTCACCGTGGGCCGTTTGCAGCGCACGATCGCGCTGCCTCGCATCCTCTATGATTGTGCCCTTGGCGCGCATCGCTACGAAGAGGGCGTGCTGCGCCTGGAGTTCCGCGAGGCCACCGGCGAGCCCCTGGCCCCCCTCGCAGGCAGCGCCGATGAGCTGCGGGTCGAGGCGGCCTGATGAAGCTGCTGATCTTCTCCGCCGCCCACCAGTTGCTGCAGAGCGCTGCGGCCCTCGCTAGCGCCTGCCACGCCGCTCGCCGTGGACAGCGGGTGTTACTCGCCTCGGTAGGCCCCGGCCACCTCGCCGGTGCGCTACTTGGCCAGAGCCTCGGCCCTCGCCCCCTCGAGCTCGAACCCAACCTCGCCGCGATCGAGATCAGCCCCCTCGACGAGGTGGGTCAGCGCTGGGAGAGCCTGCGCCCCTCCATGCGCGGTGGCCTCGTGGGCCGGCTCCGCGATCTGGGTGCCGATGAGTTGCCCGCCTTCCCCGGCGCCGACGCCGTGGGTGCCCTCCTGGTGGCCGAGAAGGCCCGCCAGCTCGGTCGCTTCGACCTGCTGGTGCTCGATGGGCCCACCCCCGACGCGCTGCTGCGCTCGCTCACTCTGCCCGACTCGCTCCGCTGGGTCACCCGCCTGATCTTCGGGCTCGACCGGGGTCCCGGTCGCTCGCGCAGCTCGCAGGAGGCCGCCCTTGTGCCCGCCGCCCTGATCGCCCCGAGCACCGTCGCCCCGCTCCAGGAGCTGCGCGTTGTGCTGGAGGAGCAGCGAGCTCGCCTCGACGCCGCCACCGGCACCCGGGTGCGCCTGGTGGTGACTCCTGAGGAGCTGCATTTGCCTCCCCTGCGCACCACCCTGGCCACCCTCGGGCTTTTCGGCCTCGCGAGCGACGAACTGATTGTGGCCGGACATCCCGCCGCCGTCGATGAGGCGGCCCGGCACGACTTCTCACCCACCACTAGCCGGGCCCGCCCAGCCCTGCG
>SFCB01000087.1 GCA_004367505.1 Chloroflexi bacterium OHK40
GCGCCCGGTGCCGCGCCCGCCGCCTTCGCGCCGATCTCCCCCGTGAGCGCCCCCGGCGTCCAGTACTTCCCGGAGACCGGCCACAGCCTGCGGGGGACCTTCCTGAGCTACTGGCAGGCCCAGGGAGGCCTGCCGATCTTCGGATTCCCGATCAGCGAGGAGTTCGTCGAGACAGGCAGCGACGGGCGACCCTACACGGTGCAGTACTTCGAGCGCCACCGCTTCGAACTCCACCCTGAACATGCGCCGCCCTACAACGTGCAACTCGCCCGAATTGGCGACGACACCCTGCGCGCTGGTGGTCGCGACTGGTTCGCATTCCCCAGGACCGGCCAGCAGCCAGGGTGCCTCTTTTTCGAGGCCACCGGCCAGTCGCTCTGCGAGCCCTTCCTGAGCGCCTGGCGGGCCAGTGGCCTGGAGTTCGACGGGCGCGCCGGTACGAGCTTTGCCGAGAGCCTGGCGCTCTTTGGGCAGCCCCTCTCGCCTCCGCAGGTCGAAGAGGTCGCCCCCGGCGTACTCGTCACCGTCCAGTGGTTCGAGCGGGCCCGCTTCGAGGATCACGGCGGGGGCCCGGTGCTCCTCGGGCTTCTCGGCAACGAGCTTGTGCAGCGGCGGGGGTGGCGCTAACGAGCACAGGACGCGGGTGTGGTGTGGCACGGCACACGGATCACCGGCACCACGCCCGCGTCGCGCCAGTTGCCTCACCCCGCCCCTGGCTCCTTCCCCTACAGGATATAGCCACGCTTGCGGGCGATCTCCTCTTTGTGCTTGCGGAAGAGAATATCGCGCTCGGTGCCCTTTATCTCGCGGCTGTAGCTCGCAAGCACCTTCTCGACCTCGGCATCGATCTCCTCCTCCTGCCGCAGGTCGGCCACGATAAACTCGTAAATCGCCTTGACCCGGGCGGCGCGGCCTTCCCCGGCTCTGGCGCCGGGCCGCTCGCGGTACTCAAGCAACCCTTGAGCAGCCAGTTCATCGTGCAGCCGCTCGGCGATCCGCCGGATTTTATCCTCACTCAGTCGCATGGTGTGCCCTCATCCCCTGCGCGATGAACGACGGCGAGCAGCGCTCCGACCAGCCCCGGCGCCCAGCGCACAGGTCAGCGCTGCGATCGGTTCGTCTGGCAATGGTAACACACTCCATCGCGAACATGGTACGTCATCCGGGGAGAAGGGCGTGGCTACACCAGGCGGCTTTCCACCCAGAAACCCTGGATGTGACGCAGGGTGACGATCTCGCCGATATGGTAGCCATTGTGGGCCAGGGTGCTCTGGACGGTCGCCCAGGCCGGGCCCCAGCCGCCCACATCAGCCTCGAGTTGCTCGGGACTGAAGGTGGCGATAGCGTCGGCAAGGGCTGCGGCTGAATCGAGCGCGCGGGCGCGGGCGGCTTGCCAGGCGGCCTCGTCGGCCGGGTCTCCGATCGGCGGCCAGCCGCTCCAATCGGGCGCCCCGAGGTCGGCCGGCGCCACCTCCTCACCGCGCAGCTTGCGCAGGGGCGCCTCGTTCCAGAACCAGAGGTGGTTAACAACTGCCCAGATGCTGTTCATCCGCTCGCCAGGTACGGCAGCGGCCTGGGCCGCGCTGAGCCCGCCGGTGGCCTCGCTGAAGGTCGCGAACACAGTAGGCTTCAGGCTGGCGAACTCCTCCTTCAGACCATGGCTCAGGTGCTGGGCCTCGAACATGGGACGAACTCCTTCACAGGTGATGATCGACCGATGGGCCAGCGCGCTCCTGGCGCGCCCCGGCTCAGCACAAGTGTACGGGCCAATCCTGACAGGTTCTGTCAACATTTCGCAAATCTTGACAGCGAGCCCTCGGGGGCGGTACAGTGGGCGAAATGTGGAAGGAGGCCGCCAATGGCGACGGCAGAAGATGGCTCCGGCCCGGGTGATCGGCACCTGGCCCTGCTCTGCAAAGCCCTCGGCAACCCCGTGCGCGTTGCGATCCTGCGCTACGTACTCCACCACCCCGACTGTATCGGCAACGAGATCCTGCTCCATATGCCCGACGACGGGCCACACGCTCAGTCGACGCTCTCCCAGCATCTGCGCCTGCTGCGCGAAGTGGGTCTGCTCGACGCCTACTCCGACGGTGCGGCGGTGTGCTACCGCGTGAACAGCGAGCGCATCGGCTGGCTGCGGGAGCAACTTGGCGCCATGCACCAGGTGCCGGCGGGTGGCCGCTAGCCTGCGGCTGCGGTTCGCCGGGAGTTGGAGCACCAGGCTACGAAGACCCACCTGTCGCAGGGGCGAGCCTACGCCCGGGTGCTTCAGCCCGGGGGGGCCGACTCCACAGGCGCCGGTGTCTGGGCGAGGATCTGGGCGAGCACGGCGGAGGGGCTGCGGCCACGCAGGCGGGCCTCGGGTGAGAGCAGCAGGCGATGGTTGAGCACGGGCTCGGCCAGCGCCTTCACATCGTCGGGGAGCACAAAGGTCCGGCCTCGCAGCGCGGCGCGCGCCTGCGCCGTCTGGTACAGGGCCAGGGAGCCACGGGGGCTGGCGCCAAGCTCCACGTCGGGGTGCGCCCTGGTGGCCCGCACCAGCTCGACGATGTAGCGGCGCACCACCGGTGCCACCCCCACTGCGCGCACCTCCACCTGCAGGCCGCGCAGCTCCTCAGCGCTCAGCACCGGCGCGATTGCCTCCAACGGGCTGGCCCGCTCGTAGCGCTGGAGGATCTCCTCTTCCTCCTCCACGCTCGGGTAGCCGAGCTGGAGCCGCAGCAGGAAGCGATCGAGCTGGGCCTCTGGGAGCGGAAACGTGCCCTCCAGCTCTACCGGATTCTGTGTGGCGAGCACCAGGAAGGGGCGCGGTAGGGGGCGCGTCTCACCATCGATCGTGACGGTACGCTCCTGCATCGCCTCGAGCAGGGCGCTCTGGGTGCGCGGTGTGGCCCGGTTGATCTCGTCGGTCAACACCACCTGGGCGAAGATCGGCCCCCGGCGGAACTGGAACTCGCCGAGCTTCTGATTGAAGAAGGAGAGCCCTGTGACATCGGAGGGCAGCAAGTCGGGCGTGAACTGGATGCGCTGGAAGCTACAGCCGAGAGCCGCCGCCACGGCGCGGGCCAGGGTGGTCTTACCGGTTCCGGGCACGTCTTCCAGCAACACATGGCCCTCGCAGAGGAGCGCGACCAGCAGCAACTCGACGACCTGCTCCTTCCCCACGATGGCCCGGGCGATCTCCTCCTGGGCGCGGGCCGCCACCACGCTGATGGCGGAAGCCCGCTCGACACTCAGCTGCTGCACAAAGCCCCCTCGGGATGCACAATCGGTGGTGGACGACTCGGAGTATGCCCCTGCGATCGCCGCGCCCCTGGGGCGAGAGTATAGCATGCTCCAAGCGGTGGGCCGCTGCACCTCCCTGCCTGGGTGTGTGCAGGACAATCCTGCCCCCCTCTTCCCTCACGCATCGTGGCGCTGAAGCGCCAGGCGATCCCGTTGCCGGTGGTATAATCTGAAAGGGCCGTGTCAGCCCCTGGCTCGAAACCCGGGCGGTTCCACGGTTGCATCATCGCATCGGCCCATCCGAGGTGCCGAACAAGAATCGCAATGACGATAGCAGCCCATGCTACGGCATGAAGCCAGCACCGCGTCGCCATAGGGCGGTTCCTGGTTCTCAGTTCTGACGGGGTTGCTCTACCTATAGCTATGCTCACTCAGTCCGAGATCGATCGTCTCCCGACGGAGTATCACGTCGCTCATATTCGCATCGCGCCGAATATCATTCTGGCGCCGATGGCCGGGGTGACCGACAGCATCTTCCGGCGTATAATCCTGCGCCTGGGCGGCTGCGGCCTGGTAAGCACCGAGATGACCAACGCCGCCAGCGTCAGCCCCAAAGCCCTCAAGCGCCACCACCTGCTCGACTACCTCCCCGAGGAGCGCCCACTCACGATGCAGCTCTCTGGCAACGAGCCCGATCTGGTGGCCGCTGCGGCCCGCACCGTGGAGCAACTCGGCGCCGACATCCTCGACATCAACTGCGGCTGCCCCTCGCCCAAGGTGACGGGCGGGGGCCACGGGGCCTCGCTCCTGCGCGATCTGCCGAAGATGGCGCGCCTGCTCAAGGCCGTGCGCGCCGCCGTGCAGATCCCCGTCACCCTCAAGTTCCGCGCCGGCTGGGACGAGGCAAGCCTCAACTTCCTCGATACCGCCAGGGTGGCGGAGGACGCCGGGGTGGCCGCCCTGGCCCTGCACCCGCGCACCCGCGAACAGGGCTACAAGGGGAGCGCCGACTGGAGCCGTGTGGCCGCCGTCAAGGCTGCGGTGCGCATCCCGGTGATCGGCAGCGGCGACGTGACCGACGCCCACGACGCGCTGCTGCGCCTGCGCGACAGTGGCGCCGACGGGGTCATGATCGGCCGTGGGGCGATGGAGAACCCCTGGATCTTTATGCAGATCGCCCAGCTTCGCCGTGGTGAAGTGCCGTTCCAGCCTGGCCCCGCCGATAAGCTGGAGTTCCTGCTGGCCTACATGGATCTCTGCGAGGCCGAGATGCCAGAGCGCCTGGCGCTCAACAAGATCAAGCAGCTGATCGGCCAGTTCGTAGTGGGCCTGCCGAACGCCTCCCACCTCCGCGTCGCCGTTCACCAGTCGGGATCACCCGCCCAGGCCCGCGAGCGGATCGAGGCCTACTTTACGCCTTTTATTGAGGCCGCCATCGCCTGAGTGCGGCTACCGATGTCGTTCGGGAGCCGCCGAAGGATCGAGGCATCGAGGACCGGGCCGCCGCATGGGGCGGATCGATCGTATTCTGGAAACCGAGCCGTGCCTCGGCCCTGGAGGAGTCGCCCTGGTGGCACCATCCAACCACACCCCCCTCGACGCGATCAGCCAGCGCTACATCGAGCTCGCCTTCGACATCGAGGCGCACGTCGAGGGCTTTGTGGACGCCTACTTCGGCCCGCCTGAGCTACACCGGCGCCCCGAGGCTCGCCCGCCCGCACAGATCGCCGCCGACCTGGTCGATCTGGCCGCCGTGGTGCGCGCGAGCGACTACCCCGCGACACGCCGGGGCTACCTGACGGCCCAACTGCGCGGCATGGAGGCTACGGCCCGCCGCCTGGCCGGTGAGCCGCTGAGCTACGCCGACGAGGTGCGCGCTTGCTTCGACATCGAACCCGTCTACACCCCCGAAGCCCGCTTCGAGGAGGCCAACGCCACATTGGAGGAGTTGCTCCCCGGCCCGGGCCCCCTGGCTGAACGGCTGGCGGCCTGGCGCCGTGGTTTCGAGGTGCCGCCCGCCGTGGCCCGCCGCATGATCGACACGATCGCCGCCGAGGCCCGCCGCCGCACCGCCGCGCTTGTGGCGCTGCCAGAGGGCGAGGAGGTACGCTTCGAACTGGTGAGCGATAAGCCCTGGAGCGGCTACAACTGGTACCTTGGCGAAGCCCGCTCGCTGGTGGAGATCAACACCGACCTGCCGATCAAGGCGAATGCCCTGCTCGACCTGGTGTGCCACGAGGCCTACCCTGGCCACCACACTGAGCACGCCTTGAAGGAGCAGCGGCTCTACCGCGAGCGCGGCTGGGGCGAGCAGGCCATCCAGCTGATTAACACCCCCGAGTGCGTGATCGCCGAGGGCATCGCCACCCTCGCCGCCGACATGATCTTTGGACCCGAGGCCCACACCTGGGCCGCCACGCACCTCTACCCCCTCGGCGGTATCGCCGGCGACCCGGAGCGCGAGGCGCGCATCGCCGCCGCCCAGTGGAGCCTGCGGGCCCTGAGCGCCAACGCCGCCACGCTGCTCCACGCGCGCGGCGCCGACCCGGAAGAGGTGGTGGCCTACATCATGCGCTACGGCCTGCGCACCGAGCGGGAAGCCCGCCAGAGCCTGCGCTTCATCAGCACGCCGCTCTGGCGAACCTACGCCTTCACCTACTTCGTCGGCCGCCAACTCATCGACGCCTGGCTCGCCAGAGGCGACCGCAACGCCCGCTTCGCCCAGTTGCTGACGGAGCAAGTCTACCCGAGTATGCTTGGGTAGGCGCTCCGCCTTGCGCCGTGAGCGATGCACGGTGCCGTCCCATCCACGTTGTGAAACTGGCGTCGCGCCGTCATGCGGCAGATCGCGGTGTTCGGTCCTCGGTTCCGCTAAGGTTGCTATCGTACAGTGCCATGCACGACGGCTACATCTTCACCCTGGGGATCTGCGGGAGCGCCAGCGCGGGGAGCCCGGCCACGGCCTGCCTCAATCTGATGCTCGCCGCCCTCCCGCCGGTCAAGCGGGCCGCCTATCTCGGCGAGGTGCTGCTCACCGCTGGCCCGCCGACACTGGACGACCCGCTCACCGTGCCGCTGCTGACCGACATAGCCGACGCCGAGGTGCTGCTGATCGCCACACCACTGCCGGGCGGCGCCCTCCCCGTGCGCCTGCAGGCCCTGGTACGTGCCCTGAATGCCGCTCCCCTGACCGGGCGACGCCGCTTCGTCGCGCTCGTGGCCTTTGCCGATGGACCCACCACCGGCCTCTGGCCCCTGCGCCACGCCATCGAGGCCGCCGGCGGCGATCTCGTTGGCGAACTGTACGCCGAGAACGACGCCGCGCCCCGGAGCTTTGCCGCCGACGCCGTAGCCCTCGCCCGGGCCACCTACGATCGCGCCAGGCACCTGCACCCCGCCGCCCTGCCCCGCAGCTGATCCCACCGATGGCCAGCCTCCCCACACCCGCCATTCCCGCCGCCAAGCACTGGCTCGGTGACCATGCGCTCTACTGGCTCTTTGCCCGCTGGTCGCTCTGGCGCAGCTTCGACCACGTCTGGCTGCAACAGCACGGCCCCCTGCCCGACCCGCGCGATGGCCCGCTGGTGCTCTACCTCACTCACAGCTCCTGGTGGGACGGCTACCTGATGTACGTCATCCACCGTATGGTGCTGGGCGGCCGCTTCGACGCCCACCTGATGATGGAGGAGCGGCAGTTGCGGGCCTACCGCTTCTTTACCTGGTCGGGCGCGTTCAGCGTCAACCGCCACGACCCCGACGAGGCCCAGCGCTCCCTCCAGTACGCAGCGGGCTTACTGCGGGGGGGAATCCGGCCACGGGCGCTCTTCATCTTTCCGCAGGGCAAGATCGTGCCCGCCGACCGGCGCCCCCTCGTTACCTATCCAGGGGTTGCCCGGATCATCGCCCTCGTGGGTGAGGTGCAACTCTGCCCGGTAGCGCTTCGCTACGAGTTTCTCGGCCAGCAGTGGCCCCACGCCTTCATGCGCCTCGGACCGGTCCATCGCGCGGCCAACCCGGCCGACATCGATGGCACGCTGGCCGACCTCACGGCGCGGCTCACCGCCGCAAGCGACGCCCTGCGCGACGACGTGGTGGCCACACGGCTCGATCGCTTCCGGCCACTGCTACGAGGGCGTCGCGGGATCGACCAGACCTTCGCCGCCTTCCTGCGGTTGTGGCCGGCGCGGCGAACCCACCAGCCGGACGCCTGAGCGCCTGGCGGCGAACCCACGGGTCGAGGGTGACTCTCAGGCCCCGCTCTCCTGCTCGGCGCCACGCAGCAGGCGCACCAGGTGCGGCATCCCACGGGAGCACGCGAGGAACAGCAGGATGAACCCACCGATCAGGGCGGCGGCCTCCTGGCCCCGCGCAAGGTTCACCACCACAAACATCGTCAGGTTCGAGAGGTAGAGCATGGGCGGGAGCCAGGGCCAGAAGGGACGCTGGAGCGCGGGCGCAGCAGCCCGCGCCGCCCGCTGACGGTAGCGCAGCAACACCCAACTCAGCAGCAGCGAGGTAAACCACCAGGCCACGAAGTTCGAAGCCGGGATCCCGTAGTACGCAGCTTCGGCGCTATCGCTCCAGATCCAGTAGTGGTTAATATGCACCGCGAAGGGCTCGATCGTTACATCGAGCAGCAGCGCGAGAGCGGCCGCCGTGAGCACCTTGCCGGGGCCAACCCTCAGGCCGGCTCCCGGGGCGCGGGCATCGCGTTCGAGCAAGAGCTCGGCGATGCCCACTGCGGCAGTAACGATCAGCAGCCAGGCGAAGGGAATGGCCAGCGGCACCACACCGAACACCTGCGGTTGGAGGACATCGGTGTACGTATAAGAGCCGAAGGGGACACCGGTGGTAGCGCCCACGTGCTCCACCAGCCAGGAAAGAAACAGCACCCACAGCGTCGCAACGAGGCCCCAGCGGCCATAGTTGACGGTGAGCCAGAGACCCATCAGGGTGCCCTGCAGGATGAGCAGCGCGCCGCCCATCCAGGTGCCCCAGACAGGAACACGGTCCAACGCGACGAGGGTGATCGATCCGGGGTAGAGCGCGAGGTAGAAACCCAACAGCGTGGCAACGGCGAAGCGAACGGGGCTCGTAATTCCCAGCATGGTCACGCGGTTCCTATCCGGGCAGATGAACGCATTGTAGCACCCAGAATCATTATAGATTCGGGTTTTTGGCCTGTCAAAGCCGCCATAATCAGGCCAGCTAAGCATTCTTTTACTTGATCCAGCGCTCTGTGGTATGCTACTATAGCGATCCACCCTGAACGGGGCTCATCAACCTACACCTGCGTCACGGTCGATATCGTCACCTCCGCACCCTCCGACCGGATCAGGGCCCAGCGCGGACCTGCGCGGAGACGGCAATGACAATGCACGACCATCGCCTGCGGATCTTGCTGGTCGAGGATGACAACCACATCGGCCGGATTATTGAGCTCGCGCTCCCGGAGTTGGGCATACCCTACGAGTTCGTCACCGTGCTCAGCGCGGAGGAGGGCCTCGAGCTGTGGGGCCAGCAACCTTTCGACCTGCTGCTAACCGACTATAACTTGCGCGGGATGACGGGCCTGAAGCTGGTGGAGATGCTCCGGGAGCAGGGGGTAACCACACCGATCGTGCTTGTCACGGCCTACGACTCCGCCGAGGTACGGCGGCAGGCTCGCACGCTCAACGTGGACGGCTACCTCACCAAGCCCTTCTTTATGGACGAGCTGGTTGATCTGGTGCGGCGCCTGCTGCCCCACAGCACGGCCCGTGAGGTGAATGGGGCGTAGGGACAGGCCACACACCGGTGTTCGCCTGTCCCCTGCACAACGCACAAGAAAGCGCCGGGTCCTCCGGGCCACTGTGGCGCCATCCGGCCCAGAACGCTCGGTGTTCTAACTAATCGAGGCGTTGAGTGGGCGCGGCTCGGGGCGGCTGCGTGGCAGGCGCCGTGGCGCCATTGGCTGAACCGCGACTCACGGCGTCGGTGAAGATCTTGAGCGTTTCGATCGGCAGCGGGAAGATAATCGTGCTGTTCTTCTCCACCGCGATCTCCGTGAGCGTCTGCAGGTAACGCAGCTGCAAAGTCACCGGCTCGCGGGCGATCACATCGGCCGCCTCGGCGAGCGCGCGGCTCGCCTGCAGCTCGCCATCGGCGTGGATGAGCTTGGCGCGCTTCTCGCGCTCGGCCTCGGCCTGGCGTGCCATGGCCCGCTGCATGTTCTGCGGCAGCTCCACGTCCTTGACCTCGACAATCGTCACCTTGATGCCCCAGGGCTCGGTCTGCTCGTCGATGATCTGCTGGAGCTTCTGATTAATCTTCTCGCGCTGGGCAAGCAACTCGTCGAGCTCTACCTGGCCCACCACCGAGCGCAGGGTCGTCTGGGCGATCTGCATCGTGGCGCGGATGTAATCCATCACCTTGGTCACCGCCCAGTTCGGGTTCATCACCTGGAAATAGAGCACCGCGTTGACCTTGATCGTCACATTGTCGAGGGTGATCACCTCCTGCACGGGCACATCCATGGTGATCACACGGGTATCAACGCGGACCATGCGCTCAAAGATCGGGATCACCAGAAAGAGCCCGGGCCCACGGGCGCCCACGAGCCGGCCGAGCCGAAAGATCACGCCGCGCTCATACTCCGGCACGATCTTGATCGACGAGAGCAGCACCATCAGCCCGATGAAGGCCAGCAAGGCCACACAGGCGAACACAAGAAGACCACTGCCGCTTCCCATTGCGCACTCCTTCTACCTTGAGGGGCCAGGGGGGCCCGGCTCTCCGGCCAGGCGCCGCACCGTCAGGCGGAGCTCATACACACCCGTCACACGCACCCACTCGCCCTGCTCCACGGCGCCATCCTCGCTGATGGCGCGCCAGAGGGCGCCCTCCACAAAGACGAACCCCTCCGGATCAAGCCGGCTGCGCACTTCGGCCAGGCGCCCCACCAGGCCCTCCTGACCGGTAGCCACCGGCGTGCTCCGGGTGCGCACCGCCAGATAGATCCCCAGGGCCGCGAAAGCGGCGAGCATGCCGGCCACGAGGATCACGGCCCAGATCGCCACACTCACCCCCGGCGCCTGCGCGCTGTCGAAGAGGGCGAGGGCGCTTCCAACCAGCAGCACCAGACCAAGCACGGTGAGCGCTCCATGTGAGGGCACGTAGAGATCGGTGGCGACCAGCCCGAACGCAACCGCCAGCCCGATGACGGCCAGCCACTGCACGGGCAGCGCCAGCAAGCCCACGCCAGCACCCACTATCAGCACCAGGCCGAGCCCCGCGAGCACCCCGACTGTCGGGCTGAGCAGCTCCGCGTAGATCGCCGTAGCGCCCATCACCAGGAGCAGAAAGGCCACGGTCGGGTTGGCAAGCAGGAGCAGCACCTGCTCCCACAGCGTTGGCGGGAGCGGCTGCGGCGGACGCCCGAGTGTCTGGAGGGTGCGAGTTTCGCCGTTCTCGAGCGTCAGCGCGCGGCCCTCCAGGCTCGTCAGCAACTCGTCCAGATCGCGGGCAACCAGCTCGACTGCCGGGGGGTTCAGAGACGCGGCCTGCTCGTTGTTCAGCACCAGGCCCTGGCGCACGGCCCGCTCGACCCAGCCATCGTTGCGGCCCCGAGCACGGTTCCAGCCGGCAAGCTGGTCGATCACCTCCCCCCGGAGCAACTCCTGAGTCGCCTCGGAGACGCGCGGGTCCGCACTTACGAGTGGGCGCGCGACGCCAAAGCTCGTATCAGGGGCCATGGCGGCCACGTGGGCGGCGCTGAGTAGCCATGCCCCCGCGGCGCCGCTGCGCGTCCCGGCGGGCGCCACATAGACGACCACCGGTACCCTGGCCGCAGCAAGCTCAGGCGCGAGCTCCTGGACGTCCCGCAGCACCGCGCCCGAGACGCCAAGGCGAAGCACCAGCGCCTCGGCGCCGGCGGCCTCGGCCTCTTGCAGCGCCCGGCGCACGTAGCCCACGCTGTACCGGCTCAGCACCCCGTCGAGCTCGACGGTATAGATCGGCCCGCGCCCCTGCGCCACGGCTGGCGCCGGCCCCAGCAACGCAGTAACGGCCAGAAGCAGGTAGCACCCAAGACACGCGAGGGCTCCGATCGTCAGGTGGCGGCGCTGAAGGTAGGCCATAACTCATCCTGGGCAGCTCGCTGCTGCGTGGCACCATCATACCGCTTCTGGAGGCCCAGGGCAACCGGCGGCAGCCGACGAACTGGCGGCCGGGGCACCCGGGATGCCTCCCGCGTGCGCAAGGGCATGCCCCGCTACCGCGCCGTACGACGCTCATCGGACAGGAGCCCTCACGTAGACGGCGGCGCTTGTCTCTGCCCACACCACGGCGGAGGAGCGTGGGTATGTTGTATCTTTCCGCGCGCCAGGCCGCCCCCGCTTGCGCGGGGGTGGACATCAATGCCACGGCCTGTGCGGGGAGCGGGGAGCGGAGTTCAGGAGTTACGTCGCACCCCAAAGGGTGCTCCTCTACCGTGGCGTGCTATACTATGCCCAGCATGACCAGCTGGCTCAGCCAACCCGACGACGGCACGACGCCGACGATGCCATGACACAGCGCTTCGCCCAGAAGCTCACCGTCCCCGTGGCAACGACACCGCTTGTCGATCGGGTAGCGCTGGTTGGGACGCTTGAGCGGGCGATCCAGAGCAAGCGTGTGGTAACGCTGGTGGCGCCGGCGGGTTGGGGGAAGACGATGGCGCTCCTCCAGTGGGCCGCGCAGACGACCCTTCCGGTCTGCTGGTACACCCTCGATGGCGCCGATCGCGATCCACGGCTCTTCCTCGACTACCTGCTGCACGCGCTCACATCGGTCCTCCCCGAGGCCGGCAACCTGGCCGCCAGGCTGGCCACAGCCGCCCCCGGTGCGCTCCCCGAGCTTTACCAGGCCACGGCCCACGCCCTGGCCACGGCCCCGGCCCCCTTTGCCCTGGTGCTCGACGACCTACACCTGCTGGAGGCCAGCGCCACCGACACGCTGCCCGGCACCGGGCTGATCCTTGAACTGCTCGCCGCCACCGCCGCCTACGCCGAGCCCTGCCATCTCGTGCTGGCCTCGCGCACGCTGCCGTCCTTTCACGGCCTGGCCCGCCTCGCCGTCCAGCAGCGAGCCCTCATGCTCGACTATACCGCGCTGCAGTTCGACGGCGCCGACGTGCAGCGCCTCGGGTTCCTTACCCAGGGCGTGCTGCTCCCCCAGGACAGCGCTGAGGCGATTGCCCGCCGCTTCGATGGCTGGATCGTGGGGATCGCCCTGATGCTCCGCCGCGCCGCCGAGTCCCCCGACCAGCCGGCCGTCTGGCAGCCCGAGGGACTCGATCAGGTCTATGCCTTTTTCGCCGAGCAGACCCTTGCGCTCCTTCCGGCGCCGCTCCAGCAGTTCCTTGAAGATACGAGCGTGCTGGAGGATCTCTCGCCCCAGCGTTGCAATACCCTGCGTGAACGTAGCGACGCCGCCCAGTTGCTGGAGGAGGCGCGCCGCCACGGGCTCTTTGTTTCGCGGCGCGCCGGGTGGCTGAGCTGCCACAGCCTCTTCCGCGACTTTTTGCGGGCCCGCCTGCGGGCTGATCCGCCCCGCGAGCGAGCGCTCCTGGAGCGGGCCGCTCGCATCTACCACGATGAGGGCGACCTGGAGCGGGCCGTGGACTGCCTGCTCGATGCCGAACTCCCCGCACGGGCCGTCGAGCTCCTGCGCGAGGCCATCCCCCGTTTTCGTCAGCGCTCCCGCCAGACGACCCTGCTCGCCTGCTTTGACCGCTTGCAAGCCCATGCAGGCCGCCGCCCCGGCACAGCGCTGCTTCCCGCCGATCTCTATATCGCCCAGGCGCGGATCTACGCCGACCTGGGGATCTGGGATCGCGCCGATGCCACCCTGCAGGTTGCCGCCACGCTGGGCACCGCTACGACCCGCTGGGAGGCCGAGCTCTACACGGCAGAGTTTCGCTGCCTCCAGGATGACCCTGGACAGGCGTGGCAGATTCTCGCCCGGATCCCCGTAGCCGCCCTGCCGCCCCGGCTCCGGCTGCTCTACCACTTCACCTGTGGCCGCGCCAGGATTCAGGCCGGCGCACAAGATGAAGCGATGGCCGCCTTCGAGCGCGCCCACGAACTGGCGCTGCGCGATGGTGAAACCGGCCACGATCCGGAACTGCTCGCGACCCTCTACGATCTCCTGGGCTGGGCCTACGCCGTCCAGGGCCGCTGGTCCGAGGGAGTTGAGCACCTGCGCCGTGCCGATGCCTTCTGGCAAGTGTCGGGGCACAGCGGTCGCCGCTCGCTCACTCTGAATAACCTGGGCATGTTCGCGATCAATGAGGGGCGCTACCACGATGCGCGGGCAGCCTTCACCACCGGGCTGGCGCTGGCCCAGGAGGCGGGCCGCCCCCGCGAGGAAGCGCTGCTACTCTGTAGCCTTGGCGAGCTTGAGACACTCCAGGGCGCATTCGACAGGGCCCTGGAGCGCTTCACCGCCGCCCGCACGCTGGCCAGCCGCATCAGCACCCCATCGATCATCGGCGCGGCCGCCGTCGGAGGGCTCTGGGTCGCCGCGCTCCAGGGGGACAGTGCCGGTGCCCAGGGCTGGCGCGCCCTGATCCCTTCCGACACCCCGCTGGAGCCCGCTACGGCGGGTCGCCTCGCCCTCGCTGAGTGCCTGCTGCTGAGCGCCGCCGGCCCCCTCAGCGCGCACACCATCACCGAGCGTACGGTGGGGCTGGAAGTGGCGGTGCTCAGCTTGCCGGAACGGGCCTTCCTGGCCCTGCTCCACGCTGCTGCGGCCCTCGAACAACACGGCTGGGGCGCCGCCACGGCCAGTTGGCGCGAATTCGCGCGCCTGGCCCACCAGGTTGCCGACCCGCTGCTCCACGCTTTTGCGAGACCGTACCGCTATGTGCTCGAGGCCGCAAACGGCTCACCGCTTGCCCTCGATCTGCTGGCCCAGCTGAGCCGGGGGCAGCAGCAGCGCTGGCGCATCACCGCTCTCGGCGCCTTTAGCTGCGAGGTCGACGGTAGCCCTTGCGAGCTCTCGCCCCTGCACCGGGCGCTGCTCGTGCGCCTGCTCGAGGCCGGCCCCCAGGGACTCCCCGTCGATCGCCTCTGGGAGTCGGTCTGGGGCGACAGCGAGCTTTCCATGGCTGCACTACACCAGGCGCTGCGACGTCTGCGTATCTTTTCGGGGCTCGCGATCTCGATCCGTGAGGGCACCTGCGCGATCACGTCGCCCTGGGAGCAGATCGACTACGATGTGCGGGCGCTGGAGCTCGTCCTCGCCGGCCCACCCACGCTCGACCTGGCCCGCCAGGCGAGCGCCCTGTACCGAGGCCCCTTCCTTCCTGGCGCCCCGCCCGGTGCAGCGCTCTGGGCCGACGGGCGGCGCACCCAGCTCGAGCAGCGCTACCTCGATACGCTGGAGCAGGTGGCAATGAGCCTGGAGCAGGCTGCGCCACACCAGGCCATCGCCAGCTACCAGCAGATCCTGCAGATCGATCCCTGCCGCGAGTATACGGCTGGCCGCCTGATGCGCCTCGGCGCCCGGTTTGGCAACCACACCCTGATCGTGAGCACGTTCGAGCACCTCCGTGCCGCCCTCCGCACCATCGACGCCGAACCCGCCCCAGATACCACGGCCCTCTTCCGCCAACTCGCCCCCAGCCTGTCGAGCTAGTGGTCTAGCAACCTGGTTGTGATGGAGCATGTCTTGCGGGGAGGGCGAAGCCCTCCCACGCCCCCTTCCGCCGCATCCATCAACGTTTCGGTGTCAGACTACTAGCGTCAATACCAACCACCAGGAACCGGCGAACCACACGCGGATGGCGTACTGACGCGATCCGTTCAGCCCGAAGCGCACGGGGCAGCTACCGCTCGAGAGGCAGCGCGGCCCTGGAGACCGTTGGGCATCTCAGCGTGCCTCGGAGTCAGCGCCATGGTCAGCGGCGAGTCAGGCGGCGCCGCTAAGGTGTTGGTGCTCGCGCCCCTCGCGCGGGCACCATTACCTCCAGACGAAAGGAGCCAGCCATGCGCGCACGGATCACCCGCGCCCTGATCGCCGCGATTGTCGCTACGACCCTCCTGCTCGCCGCGACCGCCCCGCTTGGCCAGCCCGGCCCAACCCGGAGCACGACCCTCGTGAGCGGCGACTAGCCCATGACGCTGCTGAGCATCTACCTTGCCGGCGGACTGATCGTTGCCGCGCTGGCACTCTGGTGGCCGGCTCCCCGGCTGCGGGCCTGGCCGCTCCTGGCCCTTGCCGCTCTGCCCCAACTCCTGATTATCGCCGGGGTGCGTACGGCCGCCCTCGCCCTGCTTTCGGCCGTCGCCCTGGCTCTCTGGGGCTGGCAGAACCGCCGCATCGCCGGGATCCCTCTTGCCGTCGCTGGGGGGCTCCTCAATCTGGGCACGATGCTTGTCCACGGCGGCGCGATGCCAGTTCACCCCGCAACGCTCGCCCAGATCGGAGTCAGCGCGGCTACGGGCACCGTCCTGGTCGGCTCCAAGGACCTTGTGGCCGACCTGACGCTCACCGCGCTGCTCGGCGACTGGATCATCATCCCATTGCGCGTCGTCACGCTTGTGGTCAGCCCGGGCGATCTGCTGGTGCTGGCTGGAATAGCGCTCTGGCTACTCGCCGGGCGCAAGGAGCCCCGGGATGCTGCTGTCGTCGCTGCCCCTGGCCCCGCCTGAGCCACCGCCCCCCGCGAGGATCCCCGGCATGAGCTACCGTCCCGCGTTCACCCATCTGGTGCTCCTGGCAACCGCCGACCCGGGCTTCGCTGGGCGCCTCCTGTCCGACCCGGCCCGAACGGCCGGCTCTCACCGCCACTTCCCGATTGCGCTCAGCCCGGGAGAACTGGCCCTGCTCCAGGATCTCTGCGCCCAGGCGGCCACCGCTGATGAGTTGCTGGTGGCGCTCGCCAGTTGCGCCGATGCCCCGGAAGCGGCTTCCTGAACGGGGCGATCGGCGCTGCGTGAGCAAGCCCCCGCCGTGGCCGGCCCCCTCCCGGCCACGGCGCAATGGTCTCCTCAGGCGCTCCAACCAGGTCGCTTGTCCCGCGTTCGTTCCCCCTTCGCCTGCGCCAGTGCGGTCGACCCGGCGGACCTCCCTGGTACGTCGCTTGCCTCGCCCGGTACGAGGCCATCCGCCCAACAGGAGCGCCCGCAATGCCTGCCCCGCTGCGCGTGCTGCTAATCAAAGACTCCGGCGAAGAAACCGAACTCTTGCTGCGCGAGCTGCGGCGTGGCGGCTATGAGCCTGTCTGGACGCGGGTGGAAACCGGCGTCGCCCTGGAGGCGGCGCTGGGTGACGCCCCGTGGGATGTGATCCTGTCGGACTACGCGTTGCCACGGCTGAACGTCCTTGTGGCGCTGCGGATCATCCGCGATACCGGACACGATCTCCCCGTGCTCGTAGTTGCCGACACGATCGATGAGGCCCATACGGTGGCAGCCCTGAGGGCCGGCGCCCACGATGTGATCAGTACGAGGCGTCTCGCACGGTTGCTGCCCGCCCTGGAACGCGAGTTGCGTGAGGCTCGCGAGCGCCGGTCGCGCCACCGCGTGGAATGGGCGCTCAAAGAGCGCGAGACCCGCTACCGCCACCTTGTGGAGACCTCTCCCGACGCGATCGTGCTCACCGATATGGCGGGGACGATCCTGCTCTGCAATGAGCAAGCCACGCGGCTCTACAGCCGGAGCGGCCGGCACACCCTTGTTGGCCGCTCCGCTCGTAGCTTGCTCGCCCCGGAGGAGGTTGAACGAGCTGCTGTGAGCTACCGGCAGCTCCTCGCCGAGGGCAGCGTCCACGATCTGGAGTACACCCTGCTCCGCGCCGACGGCAGCCCCTTCCCCGCCGAGATCAGTGCCTCGATCGTCTTCGACGCCCAGGGCCAGCCCAGCAGTCTGGTCTGCGTGATCCGTGACATCTCGGCCCGCAAGGTGCTCGAGGCGCAGTTCCTCCAATCCCAGAAGATGGAGGCGGTCGGGCGCCTGGCGGGTGGGATCGCCCATGACTTCAACAACCTGCTGACAGTGATCTCCGGCTACGCCGAGATGCTGCTCGACGATCTTCCTCCCGATGCCACGGCACGAGGCGACATCGTCCAGATCCGCGATGCGGCCGAGCGGGCAACCGTCCTCACGCGGCAGCTGCTCGCCTTTACCCGCCGCCAGCTCCTTGCGGCACAGACGGTCGATTTGAACGAGCTGGTGCGCGGCATGGAGCGGCTGCTGCGCCGCCTGCTCGGCACTGATGTGGAGCTAAGGACCCAACTCGCCGAGCTGCCCTGTCTGGTGCACGCCGACCCGGGGCAGCTTGAGCAGGTGCTCCTCAATCTGGCCATCAACGCGCGCGACGCCATGCCCGACGGGGGCCAGCTGACGATCGCTACCACCCTGGTGGAGAGCGCCAATGCCCCCGAGCTGCCGGTGGGCCGGAGCCTCGTGCTACTGACGATCGACGACACGGGCCACGGGATGGACGAGGAGACGCAGCGCCGGATCTTCGAGCCGTTCTTTACGACCAAGGAGCCCGGCAAAGGCACCGGACTTGGCCTCTGGACGGTCAATGAGATCGTTCGGCAGAGCGGCGGCACCATCGTCGTCACGAGCCGGCCCCATCACGGCACGTGTTTCCGCATCTACCTCCCACTCGCGACTGAGCCGGCCAACTCCTCACAAGCCGCCGAACCGGAGCGGCCAGCGAACCAGCGGGCCACAACGATCCTGGTGGCCGAGCCCGACGCTGCTGTGCGCGCGCTGATCCACCGCATTCTTAGCCGCCAGGGCCATACGCTGCTGGAGGCCGAGCAGTGCACATCGGCAGTGGCGGCGGCCGTAGACCACCGTGAAGCGGTGCAGCTGCTGGTCACTGATCTGGCACTCCCCGGCGGTGGGGGCGCGAGGCTCGCGGTCCAGCTCCGTCGGCAGATCCCTGACCTGCGGGTGATCTACCTCTCAGGGTTTGCCGAGCACACCGTTGAGCAGCGGCGGGTGCCTACCGACGGCACGCTGCTACGGAAGCCGTTCACACCGGAGGGGTTGCTCCAGAGTGTGGCCGACGTGCTGGCGAACTAGCCTAACGGTGGTGGCATCAGCGCCGCGATGGGTGGAAACCGGCCTGCTGAGCGCGCTCCGGCCTCGCGGCCGCTTTCGTGCGGAGACGCCCCCCTGGGGCGCCAGCCAGAGACGCCCCGCTGGGGCGCGAGCTTGAGACGCCCCCCTGGGGCGCCAGCCAGAGACGCCCCCCTGGGGCGCCAGCCAGAGACGCCCCGCTGGGGCGCGAGCTTGAGACGCCCCCCTGGGGCGCTAGCAAGCGA
>SFCB01000170.1 GCA_004367505.1 Chloroflexi bacterium OHK40
AGCCGCCCGGGGCCGTGGTGGGGGTGGGAGCGCGGGTGGCGGCCAGTTGGCTCGACGATGGGGCCGAGGTGGGTGCGGGGGCCTGGCTGCCGCCGCACCTGGCCCCCGACGCCAGGATCTCCGCCGAGGTGCGCGGCCTGCTCACCCCTGAGCAGCTTGCGACCAGGGGGGCCGTGCTTGCCCGGGGCGCCCGGGTGGCGGCAGGGGCGCGGGTGGAGCCGGGGCGTGTAGTAAGCTAGGCGCGTACGCCCGGCGCCCGGCCAGGCCGGCGCGGATCGCCACCGCTCAAGCCTGCCTGCCAGGCGCCGTGCTCCCGTTCGTAGCGTGCGTGGCCGCTTCGCGCGCCTTCGTGACAGCCTACCACGCGGCCCGCAGCAATTCCAGCAACTCACCCTCTGTGGCGCTACGCGGATTGTTGAAGATCGCGGCCTCCACCAGGGCCAGGGCGGCGAGCTCGGGGAGCGCCTCCTCGGGCACCTCCACATCGCGCAGGCGTAGGGGGAGGCCGCAATCGGCGGCGAGCGTGCGCACCGCGTTGATCCCGTCGGCGATCACCTCTTCATCGCTCCGGCCCCCCGCGTTGACGCCCATCATCCGGGCGATGCGCACGTAGCGCTCTGGCGCCACCACGCTGTTGAACTGCATGCCATAGGGCATCACGATCGAGTTCAGGGTGCCGTGGTGGACGGGGTAGCGACCGCCGATCGCATGGGAGATCGCATGGATCACACCGAAGAGACTGTTCGAGCAGGCGATCCCGGCCATGCAGGCGGCCATCAGCATCTGCCCCCGCGCTTCAAGGTTGCTCCCCTCTTGCACGGCGTCCCGCAGGTGCGTGGCGATCATGTCGATCGCGGTGAGCGCCAGGCTGTCGCTGAACGGGTTGTTCTCCGTCGAGACGTAGGTCTCGATCGCGTGGGAGAGCGCGTCCATGCCGGTGGCCGCCGTGAGGCGCGGCGGCAGCGTGAGCGTGAGCTCCGGGTCGAGCGCCGCAATATCGGGGGCCACGTAGCGGCTCACGATGCTGATCTTGCGGCCCGCCTCCTCATCTTTGATCACCGCGATCGAGGTAACCTCGCTGCCTGTGCCGGCCGTCGTGGGCACCGCGATCATGGGCACCAGCGGCTCGCTGATCACGTTATAGCCCTCGTACTCGGGAATGCTCCCGCCCAGGGTCAGCACGATCCGCATGCCTTTGGCCGTGTCGATCGGGCTGCCACCCCCCACCGCCACCAGGATGTCGGCCTGCGCTTCGCGCGCTGCCGCCGCGCCAGCCAGGACTGTGCCGAGTGAGGAGTTGGCCGGGACATCATCGAAGACGCCGACCACGGCTACGTTGCGCTCAAGGCCGCTCAGCACCGGCGCGAGCAACCCGGCGCTAACCACGCCCCGGTCGGCCACGACAAAGGCCCGCTGCCTGCCGCGCTCCTCCACGACCTGGCCGAGCTCGCGGGCCAGGCCGGCCTTGTAGAGCACGCGCGACCCGAGCGTGAACTCGAAGAACTCCTGCATACCCGGCCATCCTTTGTCTCGCTGCGTCATATCCCTCTGGAACCATTATACCGGGGCTGTGAAGGGGCCTCGCCCCTGCTTCTAACGCCGCTCTAATTGCGCCGGGCGGCCCTTTCGAGTACAATACCAGGCAGCAGATCCGATGGTGGAGCCAGGGAGGGCCACGCGCTGCGGCGCGCGCCCTCCCTCGTGCGGTTCAACCGCTCTCAACAACAACCAGACGGAGGAAGCGCACTCTTATGCCTACCTATGTCTACGCCTGTGACGCCTGTGGGAAGCAGTTCGAGCAGTTCCAGAGCTTCAAGGACGAGCCGCTCACCAGTTGTCGCTGCGGTGAACAGGGGCGCGTACGGCGGGTGATCCAGCCAGCCGGGATCGTCTTCAAGGGTTCGGGCTGGTATATCAACGATAGCCGTGGCACGAGCACCGCCGCCGTCAGCGGTGAGAGTGCCCGCTCCGAGAAGGACGATAGCTCCACAAAGGCCGATACCAGCGAGAAGAGCACCAAGAGTGAGCCTGCGGCCACCAGTTCCGACGCCTGATCTGCCCTCCCCCGCCGCGCCCGCGGTCGTCTTTGCCTCCTATGTCGGGTGCACCTGTCGCTAGGGGTGTCGCCGCTTGCGGCACCCCGTTGCGCGCTTCCGTCGCCATCCGCCGTCGGAATAAGCCCACGTAGGAGGCTCCCTATGTCAGTCTCCCATGCCCTGCGCGTTCTCCGCGACGACGTGCGGGCGATCTTCCGCAACGACCCCGCCGCACGCAACCTCGCCGAAGTTCTGCTCTACCCTGGTCTGCACGCCATCCTCCTCCACCGGGTGGCCCACGCCCTCCATCGCCGTGGTGTGGCCTTCCTGCCACGGCTGATCTCCCAGCTCTCCCGTTTTCTCACCGGTATCGAGATCCACCCCGGCGCCACCATTGGCCACGGTTTCTTCATCGACCACGGCATGGGAGTGGTGATCGGCGAGACGGCCGAGATCGGGGATTGGGTGATGCTCTACCAGGGCGTGACACTCGGTGGTACTGGAAAGCAGAAGGGTAAGCGCCATCCCACGGTCGAGGACCATGTCGTGATCGGTGTCGGCGCGATTGTCCTCGGCGATATTACCATCGGCGAGGGGGCCCGTGTCGGTGGCGGGGCCGTCGTGGTCAAGGATGTTCCACCTCACGCGACGGCCGTCGGTGTGCCCGCGCGCGTCGTCGCCACCCGCGACCCGCGTACCGGAGTAACCCGCCGCGTCGAGGAGTTGCCCGACCCTGAAGGTGAGATGCTCCGTGGTCTGCGCGATAAGGTGCTCGAGCTTGAGGCCCGAATGGCAGACCTCGAGAATGCGACCGAGACTCACCACGAGGAGCACCACCTTACCTACGACGCCCTGCCCGCCAGTCTGTGGCGTATCCTCGATGAGTACGACGATCGCCGCAATGGTCGCCACGAGGAGTATAATCTCGGCGCTGGGATCTGATCACGTTCCCGGCACGCCGATTGTGGTCGCGTCCGGGTGCTGAGTCTATCTATTGTATTGACATGAGTATTCAGATCTACAATTCGCTCACCCGCCGGCTGGAGCCCTTCGAGACGCTGGAGCCTGGTGTGGTCAGGATGTACGTCTGCGGTGTCACACCCTACGACGACGCCCACATCGGCCATGCGATGTCGGCGATCGTCTTCGATGTGATCCGCCGCTACCTGGAGTATCGGGGCTACACCGTGCACCACGTCGTCAACTTCACCGATGTGGACGACAAGGTGATCGCCCGCGCTGAGCAGCTTGGCCGCGATCCGCTCCAACTCTCCGGCGAGCTCGCCGACGAGTTCCTGGCCCAGCTGCGCGCGCTCAATGTGCAGCCCGCCACCGTCTACCCTCGCGTCACGCAGACCATCCCCGAGATCCGCGAGTTCATCCAGGGCCTGATCGACCGCGAGTACGCCTACGTCGCTGGCGGCGATGTCTACTTCCGTGTCGCCAGGGATGCGGACTACGGGAAGCTCTCCGGCCGTTCGCTGGATGAGATGCTCTCCGGTACGCGCTTTGAGGTGGACCCACGGAAGGAGTCGCCGGCTGACTTCGCGCTCTGGAAGGCTGCCAAACCGGGTGAGCCCGCCTGGCCGAGCCCCTGGGGGCCCGGCCGCCCTGGCTGGCACATTGAATGCTCGGCGATGAGTATCAAGCACCTCGGCGAGCAGATCGATATCCATGGTGGCGGTAATGATCTCGTCTTTCCGCACCACGAGAACGAGATCGCCCAGAGCGAGAGCCTCACCGGTAAGCCTTTCACCCGCTACTGGGTGCACAACGGCATGCTCCAGCTCGTCAACCCGGCGACGCGCCAGGTCGAGAAGATGTCCAAGTCGCTCGGCAATGTGGTGACGATCGCCAGCTTTCTGGAGCAGTACGATCCCGATGTCTTTCGCCTGATTGTGCTCGGCAGCTCCTATCGTAGTCCGCTCACCTACAATGCCGAGATCGCCGCCGATCACGCGCGCAAGCTCGATCGGCTGCTCACCGGCCTGCTTCCCGCCGTGGGCTCCAGTGAGCAAGGCCCTGCCGCCGAAGCGCTTGCCCAGGCCGCCGCCCAGGCCCGCCAGCGTTTTGGCGAGGCGATGGACAACGACTTCAATACCGCCGGGGCGCTGGCCGCCCTCTTCGATCTCGTCCGCGCCCTCAACAGTGCCCGCGATGCCGGGGTTGGCGGGGCGAGCTTCGCTGCCGCCCAGGGCACTCTGCGCGAACTGGCCGCCGTGCTCGGTCTGCGGCTCGACCCGGCCGCCAGGGCTCGCGGCCAGGAGATCGAGCCTCTGGTCGAGCTGTTGATCGAGGTGCGCGCCGAGTTGCGCCAGGCCCGGCAGTTCGCCCTGGCCGATATGGTCCGCGATCGCCTGGCTGGCCTTGGGATCACGCTCGAGGATGGCCCCCAGGGAACCCGTTGGAAGCGCTAATCAACCAGTGATGGTCGCCCTATGAGCCAGGATCTGCCAATGACATGGCTCGAGCTCTCCGTTGAGGTGGATCACGAGGCCGTCGAGGCTGTGTCGGAGTTGCTCGCCCGCTACGGCTACAACGGCGGCGTGGTGGTCGAGCCCGCCTGGACTCCCGGCGATGAGGGGCCGGAGTTCACCTATGATCCGGCCCGCCCCTCAATCTTGCGCACCTACCTCCCGCTCAATGCGACCACGGAAGAGACGCGCCAGCGGATCGAGCAGGCCCTCTGGCATCTGGGCCAGGTGCGCCCGATCGGCCCGCTGCAGGCCCGGACAATCGCCGAAGAGGATTGGGCCAATGCCTGGAAGCAGTTCTACCACGTGCTGCGCGTGGGCGAACGTACCGTGGTGGTGCCCTCGTGGCTGGAGCACGAGCCCCGTCCCGGCGATGTGGTGCTCCACCTCGATCCTGGGATGGCCTTCGGCACGGGCCTGCATCCCACCACCCAGCTCTGCCTACGCCTGCTGGAGCGTTACGCCCGGCCTGGCCTGCGCGCCCTCGATCTCGGCACTGGCTCGGGCATCCTCGCAATCGCCGCCGCAAAGCTCGGCGCCAGCCCCGTCCTCGCCCTCGACAACGACCCCGTTGCCGTCCAGGTGGCGGCAGAGAATATCGCCCGCAATGGGGTGAGCCAGATGGTGCGCGCCCTGGAGGGTAGCCTCGGCGCGGGGAGCCGGATGGGCCACTGGCTCAGCGGCGATTTTGGGGAACAGGACGATCGACGTGGAACGCAGGAGGAGGGTCGCGCAGCCCTCCCATCCGCCGAGCAGCGCGACGATGCCCGGCTTCGTGAGCCTCGGTCTATGCCCCGGTTCCACCTGATCGCCGCGAACCTGATCGCGCGCGTCCTGATCATCCTTGCCGACGATCTGGCGGTGGCGCTGGAGCCGGGTGGCGTGTTGATCAGCAGTGGGATTATTAATACCCGTGAGGATGAGGTACAGGCCGCCTTCGCCACCGCCGGTCTGCGGCAGATCGAGCGTCTTGTCGAGGGTGAGTGGGTTGCCCTGGTGCATACGCGCTGAGGCGATACCCTGCCACCGACACCAGGGTCCTGCGATCACCGCGATGGAGCTCCTACCGGCGCACAAAGTAGCTCGCTTCGCTATCGGCGTAACGCAGCTCCCACGCCTCGGGGTGCGCCGTCGCCCACTCCACGAGCCCGGCTTGCAGCTTGTTGCTGAGCAGCAGGCCATCGATCTTGTAGGCGGCGAGCAGTTGCTCGGCCTCGGTCCCCGCTGAGAGGTGCTGGTAGTCGAGCCATTGCTCCAGCGGGTAGAGCTCGATCCGGGGGTCGGCCCAGACCTTCTGCTCCGGTGCCTCCCAGATCAGATAGCTACCGTAGCTCATCGCATGGAAGAGCCGTGCCGGCCGCGCCGGGTCGGCCCGTAGCTCTGCCACGGCTGCCGTCGGAGTCGCCGGATCCAGCAGATTGCCAAGCTCCGGAGGGAGGCCGAGCCATGGCTTGACCCAGGGGAGCGCGAGCAGCAGCAAGAGCCCGATTACCCCGGCAAGGGCGGCGTTCAGCGTGGGCAGCCCCTGGAAGGCCGGGCGTGTTGGCGTGCCTTCCGGGCGCCACGCCGCGAGCTGGCATACGAGGAGCGGCGTCGCCACGGCGACAAACCAGATATTGTTCCGCACCGCGCCCAGCGCCAGCCATAAAAAGGCCCCGGCAACCAGCATATCCACCAGGTCGGGTGGGCGTCGGGCATAGGCCAGGATCGCAATCCCGACGATCAGGAAGAGGAAGAAGATCGCGCCGCCGGCATCGCGCGGGCTGGGTGGTGCCCATTCGGTGACCAGGCGCGTGACCTGGGAGCTGCTCAGCAGGTTGCGCACGTAGCCGAGCACCTGGAGGCCGCCGGGGTTTGCCAGCCAGCTCAGGCCGGTGAGCCCCCCAGCGACGGCGAGGTGCCAGAGAGGCGGTCGGATCGCGCGCGTAGTCTGGCGCGTCAGCACATCCTCCGCCACACCCACGGGCCGCGTGGCCCAGGCCCGATCCTCGGCTCGATCCTCCAGCCAGCGCCGCAGCGCCTCGCCCACAAAGGTCAGCGCGATCAACGCACCGCCAAGCACGAACGAACCGTGCAGATTTACCCACACCACCCCGAACGCGGGAAGCACCAGTAGGGGCGCTGCACTGAAGCGCCCCGCTGCACTGAAGCGCCCCGCCGGGTTGCCAGCGTCAGCCCCATGGGCTTCGCGCCCGAACCATCCCAGCCGCCATGCCGTCAGCACGTAGAGTGAGCCGATGAACAACGGCAGGGCGTACGTTTGTGGGCGCACCACCCAGTTGTCGAAGGATGCGGGCAGGGTGCACAACAGCAGGAAGCCCACGCTGAGGCGCAGGTTGCCGCTGCGGCGGATGCAGAGCCGTAGCAGCAGGCCATAGGCCCCGGCGATCACCAGCGCCTGGGCCAGCACGATCAGCGACAGGCCGCCGAGTGCGTAGAGACCGTAGAGCAACAGCTGGGCCAGCCAGCTCTGGTTGTAGAAAGGCGCGCCAGCCCGGGTGTAGGAGAACCCATCGGTCGCCGGGATCTGGCCACTCTCCACGATCAGCCGGCCGGTGGCCATGTGCCACCAGAAGTCGTGCGGCGGGATCGGCGTCAGCAGCGGTCGCAGGGCGAAGAAGGCCACCCCGGCAAAGATCCACACCTGGTCGAGGGTCAGCCCCCGTGGTCGGGCCATGGCGTCAGCCTCCGCTTCGTCGCCAGACCTGGCTGCGACCCTCGGCGAAGCTCTGCTCCCAGCCGGGGATCAGCGCCATCGCCCTGGCCAGCCCTGGCTGCTCGCCCGTATCGAGCACCACGCAGGCGATCTGCTGGCGCGCCAGGAAGGCGGCTACGTCGCGCCCCTCGCTCACGGCCGCGTATTCCTCCCACTGCTCCAGCGGGAAGAGCTCCACCCGTGGGTCGATGTAGTGCTGGGCGGCAGGATAGAGCGCCCAGGCCATATACGAGCCATAGCCCATTTCGTTGAAGATCCGGCCACGGCAGGGGGTGGCCCGCAGGTGCTCCACGGCGCCCACGGGCGTGTCGGCGCTAAAGAGCTGTGGCGCGCCCGGGACCGGCGCAAAGAGATTCTGGTAGGCCGCGGGCAGCCCTAGCAGTGGCTTCGTCCAGGGCTGCAACACAGCCACGCCTAACACCAGAAGCGCAGCCGTTGCCAGGTTTGCCGCGCCCCCAGCCCCCCGCTCACGGGCGGAGAGCGCGCGGGCGGCGTGAGGCGAGCGCGGCATCGCCAGGGACTGCGCGACAATCGGCATGGCCGCAAAGCCGAACCAGACCACGTAGCGTACCCCGACGAAGGCTTGCCAGGCCAGCCCGCACACGAGCAGCACATCGGTGATGGTCGGGCGGCGCCGGGCGAATGCGAACGCAGCGATCACCGCGAGCACGCCCAGGTAGAAGGCCGCCCCGGCGGCGTTGCGTGGCGTCGGCGATTGCCACTCGACGATCAACGCCTGGCTCGGCGCGTCGCCGAGCAGGTCGAGCACGTAGGCATAGACCCCGGGGCCAAGAGGGTTGAGCAGGGTCGCGGCCAGCATGCCCGCCGCCGCCAGGTAGAGTGCACGCAGGCGGGGCCAGGGTAATCCGTAGGGCTGCCGCAGGAGCCGGCGTGCTGTCTCGCCGGCCACAAAGGCGCCCGCCACCAGCAGCCCCATCACGAACGCGCCGTGGGCATTTACCCAGAAGGCCATGATCAGCGGGAGGGCCACCAGCCAGCGCGGTGCCAGGCGCCCCTCGGCGTAGCGCCCGAGCAGAATCAGCGTTCCCAGGAATGGCAGCCACGACCAGTTCTGAGTGCGCGTCGTGAGATTGTTGATCGTCATCGCTGCGGCGAGCACCACGGCAAGGGCCGCCAGTCGCCATGAGCCACTGCGTCGCCACGCCTCGTAGGCCACCAGCCCGTAGGCTGCTGCGCCGAGCAGGTTGCGTGTGAAGACCACTAGCGGCAAGCCGCCGAGACGATAGATCTGATAAAATAACCACTCTCCCAACCAGCTCTGGTAGACGAAGGGGGTATCGGTCGGGAGGGACCAGGCAAAGAGGTTGGTGCGGGGGATGCCGCTTGTGGCTACGAGCTCGCCAGCTTTGAGGTGCCACCAGAAATCGTTGGGGCCGGTAGGCACCAGGCTGATGAAGGCCGCCACCAGGCAGACAGCAAAGAGCGCCCAGAGCTGGTCGAGCCGGAGGGCTGGCAGCGCGCGGGTGGCCTCCTGGGAGGGCGAAGCTTGGGCCACAGTCACCTCTTCTGCGGGCCGGACGCCTGGGGTTGCGCCACGCCACGGGTGCGGAGCGCTGCACCACACCGGGGCAAGCCTGGGGAGCGGAATGCGCCCTCTCGCTACAGGCGCGATGGACCACAACGCAGGCGTCAGCCCTGCTGGCCTGGCGCGTGGCCGCCACGGTATGGGCGCTGGCTATAATAGCACCCGAGTGTAACAGCTGCGCCGTCTGCCGGCGTATCGGCGCGGACACCGCAGGAAGGTTGGCCATGATCGCAGCGACCCTCGGCCCTACGCCGGCGGTAGCGCCGCCCGCCGCAGTTGCCGATTGCACCGTAGTGGTGCCTACCTACAACGAGGCCGAAAATATCGGCCAGCTGATCCCGCGCCTGCTCGCCTACCCCCGCATTCGTGTGCTCGTTGTCGACGACGCATCGCCAGATGGCACCGGGGCCACCGTGGCCGAGCTCGCCCGCGCCGAACCTCGCGTGGGCTTGCTCGCCCGCCCCGGCAAACTTGGCCTCGGCACCGCCTATCTCGCCGGGTTCCGCCGTGCTCTCGCTGAAGGGGCCCAGTTCATCTTCGAGATGGACGCCGACTTCTCGCACGACCCGCGCTACCTGCCTGACCTGCTCGCTGCTGCTGAGGCCGGCGCCGATCTGGTCATCGGCTCGCGGTATGTGCCGGGCGGCGGCACGACCGACTGGGGCCTGCTGCGCCGGTTGATCAGCCGTGGCGGTAACCTCTACGCGGGGCTACTGCTCGGGTTGCCCGTCGCCGACGCTACCGGCGGCTTCCGTTGTTACCGGCGCCGCGTGCTCGAGGAGCTCGACCTCGACCGGGTACGCTCCAATGGTTACGCCTTCCAGATCGAGATGGCCTACCGCACGCTTCGTGCCGGCTTCCGGGTTACCGAAGTGCCGATCATCTTCCCCGATCGGCGCGTTGGGAAGTCGAAGATGTCGCGCCGGATCGTAGCCGAGGCCCTCATCAATGTGTGGAAGCTGCGCTTCGGGGTGCTATAATTCGCGCTGAGGGTAGCGCCCGGCCCCAGGACAAGGCTTCAGGCTGCGTGACCGTTCGGGCCCCTTCACGGCGTGTTGTAGCCGCGGGCCATGATCCAATACCTACCGACTTTCCTTGTCTAAGGAGGCGTCTGTGGCCACCGACGAAGTTCAGCAGCGCATCGAACAGACACTCGGCGGCTTCCGCGAAGAGTTGGAGCGTACTCGCCGCGAGGTGAGTGAAGTTGAGGTGCTGGTGCGCCAGAGCACCGTCGAGGTCGAGAAGCTCGCCCAGCGCGAACTGGCTGTGTCCAACCGCGTGCGCGACCTTGAGGTCAACCTCGAGAAGTACAGCAAGGACGAGATCAAAAACTTTTACACCACCGCCCAGGAGGTGCAGATGCGCCTCCAGATCATGCGCGGCCAGCTTGAGCAGGTGCAACTCCGGCGCGATGCGCTGCGGGCCCGCCAGTCGCAGCTCAGTACGATCGTCGCGCTCCTCGAAGAGTTGGGCGCGGCGGCCCAGAGCGGCGGACGGGGGCAGGCCGAGGCCAGCGGGGTTGATACCGAGGCCCTGATCGCGGGGATCATCCAGTCGCAGGAGAGCGAGCGCCTGCGCATCTCGCTGCAGATGCACGATGGTCCTGCCCAGGCGATGAGCAACCTGGTGCTGCGCGCCGAAATCTGCCAGCGCCTGATCGATCGTGATCTGGAACAGGCTCGCGCCGAGCTAAATAGCCTCAAGGCCGCGATCAACACTACCCTGCAGGACACGCGAAAGTTCATCTTCGATCTGCGACCGATGACACTGGACGATCTCGGCCTGGTGCCGACCCTCCGGCGCTACGCTTCGCAGTTCGGCGACAAGAGCGGCCTCGAGATCAACCTGATGGTACAGAACCTGGAGCAGCGGCTCCCGAACCATTATGAGGTGACGATCTTCCGCTTCATCCAGGAGGCCCTCAACAACGTGGCCAAACATGCCAACGCCAACCAGGTGCGGGTGCTGCTCGACGGCTCGGGCAATACGTTGCAGATCCTGGTCGAGGATGATGGCAGTGGCTTTCACGTGAACGATACGCTCGCGAATGCGAGCGCCCGCCGGAATATGGGCATTACCAGCATGCGCCAGCAGATCGAGGTGCTGCTGCGTGGCGAGTTCGGGATCGAGAGCGCCATTGGCCGGGGTACGCGCCTCGCTGCCACGATCCCGCTGCCCTGAGTAACGACGGCCCTGTCGGTGCCTTCGGCCCCCCCGCCGCTGACGCCGCCGGCGACAACGCGCTGTGGAACTCCGCCCATTGTGGGATGCACGCGGCGCGCCACGGCAACGCAGCAGCGCGCTAGCGGGCGGCGCCGGTTCTCGCCCCGATTCCGGTTGAGTGCCTCCAGGCACGCCAGGGCTTCAACCAGACATAATTAAGTTTGCGTAGATAATACTATCATACGTAGTATAAGACAAATACATTCTTCATCGTGATGAGGGCTGTGGTTCGAAAGTACTATGTTCAGTACCTTTGATCGCTCAGTACCATGAGACTATTGTCGGAGCGATAGATGGTCACTATACTGCGTTGCGTAGGGAATACCTACGCAGCAATGTCTACGCACGGAAGGGAGGTGAATTCAATGCTTCGCAGCTTCTTCGCCAAGGAGGAGGGCCAGGGCCTCGTCGAGTACGCCCTGATCCTGGTGCTGATCGCCATCGTTGTGATCGGTATCCTGACACTGCTGGGCAGCCGCGTGTCGCAGGTCTTCTCGACCATCGACAGTGGCCTGCGCTAGGCATCGTTCGTCGCCAACGTTCTATCCAACATTCTAGCCACTAGGAGTTCAAGCCGATGCTTCGCAGCTTCTTCGCCAAGGAAGAGGGCCAGGGCCTCGTCGAGTACGCGCTCATTCTGGTGCTCATCGCTATTGTTGTTATCGGTATCCTGACGCTGCTCGGCAGCCGCGTGTCGCAGGTCTTCTCGACCATCGATAGCGGCCTGCGCTAGGTCAATCCCTCTCATCGGTTCGGCTCCTCGCGCGCCCCCCGGCTCTGCCGGCGGGGCGCGCGGGTGTTCTGGCGCCGATCCTGCCCCCCTGTGCCTTGTCCCCTGTGCTTTGTCCCCTGTGCCCTCGCGGGCCGTGGCGATGAAGCGCGGGGCGAGAGGTCGCGAAGCTCGCCTGCGGGGCTCTTGACGTCGCCTGGGACAGCCTGTGCCCTGCGGGCGAAGGCCTGTCACGCCCGCGCAGGCGGGCGTCCAGCAAAAGTCGCCGTTGCTCCAAGCGCCAAAATGCGTCACGCCCGCGCAGGCGGGCGTCCAGGGGCGGCGCGGGGTTGACCCCAGGGCGTGTGACGGGCAGAATGGGACGTCCCCCTCACCGCGACAGGTGTGCCGGATGGTCCTGCCCCCCATGCCCTGTGGCGTGTGGCCCGTGGCCTGGGCCTTCGCTCATGGTGCCCCGCTCCTGGGTGGTCGGTTCTTGCTCTATAATGCCCCGGGCGCTTCGCGGACCGTGTAAGGAGCTTCGAGTGGGCGACACCTCGCGCAAGTGGTGGGCGCTGGCCGCCGTGGGGAGCGGCGTGCTGCTCTCAACCATCGACGGCTCGATCGTCAATATCTCTCTCGGCACCCTGGTGACCGCCTTCGACAGCAATCTGAACGTGGTGGAGTGGGTGGTGCTGGCCTACCTGCTCACGCTCACCTGCCTGCTCTTGCTGATGGGCCGGCTGGGCGACATGTTCGGCAAACGGCGGGTGTACACCGCTGGCTTCGTGATCTTCACCGTGGCATCGGCCCTCTGCGGGCTTGCGCCGAGCATTGGCGCACTGATTGGCTTTCGGGTAGCTCAGGCAGTGGGCGCGGCGATGATCCAGTCGGTGGGCCCGGCCCTGCTGGTGACGGCCTTCCCGCCGCGCGAGCGGGGCGCGGCCCTGGGCGCCATTGGCTCGTTCGTGGCTATGGGCATCCTGATCGGTCCGGCTCTCGGTGGCCTGTTACTGCGCTATGCGAGCTGGCAAGCGATCTTCTACGTGAACATCCCGGTTGGACTGGCCGGCACCTGGCTGACGCTGCGGAGCATCGCCCCTGACGCGCCAGCCGCGCGCACGCAACGCTTCGATGTGGCCGGGGCGCTGTTGCTGATGACCGCGCTGTTCGGGTTGTTGCTGGCCCTCACCGAGGGGCCGCTCTGGGGATGGCGCGACGCGCGGGTGATCGGCTTGCTCGGGCTGTTCGGGGTAGCCGGGGCGGCCTTTGTGGCGTGGGAACTGCGCGCGCCCCATCCGATGATCAACCTGCGCATGTTCCGCTCACCCGTCTTCTCGCTCAACCTGCTGGCGGGATTCATCCTCTTTATCGGGCTGGCCTTCAATCTGTTGCTCACGCCGCTTTTCCTCCAGTTCGTCTACGGCTTCGATCTGCAGACTGCGGGGCTGACGCTGATGGCCCTGCCGCTGACGCTCTCACTCACCTCGCCGATCAGCGGGCGGCTCTCCGACCGGATCGGGCCGCGCGTACTGACGATCGCCGGTCTGTTGATCTGCGCGCTGGCTCTTGCCGGCTTGAGCCTGACGACGGTCGATACGCCGCCGCCCCGGATGGTGAGTTTCCTGATGCTGCTTGGTGTAGGGGTGGGGCTGTTCCAGAGCCCCAACAACAGCACCGTGCTCGGCAATGCGCCGCCCGAGGCCCTGGGTGTGGCCAGCGGTATGCTCGCGGTGATGCGCACGCTCGGGCAGACGGGTGGGATCGCGGTGGCCGGCGCAATCTGGGCCTCGCAGGTGATCGCCCAGGCTGGCCCGGTGGAGCCGATCACGGCGGCGCCGCCGGCAGCGCTGGCGAGCGGCTTCGACCTGGCCATGCGGGTCGCGGCGGGCCTGGCATTGCTGGCGCTCCTCCCCTCGCTTGCCGGGGGCCGTGCAGCCGCGACGAGCCCCGCGCCGGCGCGGGCCGATTGAGGCAGCGGTGAGTTGCGCGCGATGCGATCTGTGGTAGGATTGGCCGCCATGGAGACATCGCCCATCAACAAATGCGCGGTCGCGCTGCGCCGTGCTGTGCTAGTCGTGCCGGTTCTGGTCGCCGCCGCGATCCTGCTGATCGGCTGCGCCGGAGGGCCGCTGCTCGGCGAGGTGCAGGCCAGCGCCGAGCGATTCGCCCCCGCCGAGGCGGAGCAGCCCCTCACGATCAGCTACCAGGTGGGCCGGACGGCCACGGTCGATATCTACGTGCTCGATGGCAGTGGGGTCCGCTACGATTTGCGAACGGCCCAGCCAAGGCCGGCCAATGCCGAACCGTATGTGCTGCGCTTCGATGGGACGGTGCCCACCGACGATCCGGTGGTGCTGCGCCGCCTGCTGCCGCCTGGCGCGTACACGATTGTCGTGGCGGCCCAGGGCTCCGACGGCCAGCGCGCCGAACGCCAGTTGCCCCTACAGATCACTGGCGCCGAGTTGCCCGCCCCGGACATCGAGAACCTGAATGTGAGCCCCTCCACGATCTCGCCAAACGCCGACGCGATCGACGATGTGGCGGAGTTCACCTACCGCCTGCCGGTGAGCGCAACGGTCGATATCAGCGTGCTCGCGCCGGGCGGCGAGGTGATCCCGGTGGTCACCCGCGAGGAGGAGGGGCCCTTTGAGCAGCAGCACGTCTGGAACGGCAAGCGGCCGAATGGGGCGCTCCTTCCGGCGGGCGTGTACACCTACACCGTCCGTGCCGAGGACCAGTACGGGAACGTGGTGCAGCGGCAGGGCCCCCTGACCCTTGAGAATGTCGGCCAGCCCGAGGCGCGGATCGTGGCGGCCTATATCGCGCCACAGCGTGTGATGCTCGGCGACGTCATCACGGTGACGCTGCGCGTGCGCAACACCGGCACGGTGCCCATTCGCACCTACGGCCCCCCGAGCGGCTATCAGTACAGCACCGACGAGGTGTTCTCCTCAGTCGAGGGCGGCCGCTATACGGCTCAGGCCGGGGGATTCTGGCGCGTGGGGCTGGACTGGGACGCCAACAGCGGGGGCGGCCCCAAGCGCTACCCCTACCGCTGGGCCCTCTCCGACCGGCCGCCCGAGCAGTGGGCCGTGCCCGGGGTGGAAGATTACCTGATGCCCGGTGAGGAGGTGGAGATCGTTGGCCGGGTGCAGGTGCTGCAGCGGGAGACGAAGATGGGCTTCTATGTCGGCCTCATCCAGGACGGCGTGGGCTTCTTCCAGGACCGCACGGCGCGGACGATTGTGGAGGTGGGGTTCTAACGCAAGAACGGCGAACCAGGGACCGGAGCGCCACAAGCGGATGGCGTGCTGACGCGCTCCAGCCCTCCTCTGATGGTTCAACGCTCTTTCGGCAACTCGTCGGTGCAGCACGTCGCGCCCCGGCACAGGCGAACGCAGCGGGCGCAGCGGCGGATGCGGCGGGCACCGCGTCCCCGCCTGCGCGACCGAACGATGATAGTGGCTGTATTGCGAGGAACCACACCCACCTTCCCGCGAAGCCGCGTTACTATTCGGGCCGGGGAGGCGTTCTAACTCTTGAGTCCGGCACGATCCATGCGCCCGTTGTCGCTGTCTGCTACAATACAGGCATCAGGGCGCCCTTCCCCTAATCGTTGCCGCCAGTGCGCCGGGCGCCTCTCCCAGCGTTCAGGAGGACGCCTTGTCTCCCCAGTTCGTTGCTGTGAGCGGCCCGCTGAGCGGGCGGGCCTTCCCGCTTGGCGCGGCCCCTCTCTCCTTCGGTCGTACCCCCGATAACGCGATTGTGCTCGTTAGCCCCCTCGCCTCGCGGCGGCACGCTGAGGTGCGGATCGAGGCTGGCGGCTACGTGCTCTACGATCTGGGCAGTTCCAACGGGACGCTGGTGAATGGGCAGCGTGTGAGCACCCATCGTCTGCGTGCCGGTGACGTGGTGACAATTGGCGACGAGAGCTTCCGCTTTGAGGAGCCGGTCGCCGCGCAGGTCGCGCCGACTGCGGGCGCCCCACCTCCACCGGCTGCCGCTCCCCAGCCGCTTCCGCCACTCACTCCCCCGCCTCCCCCTTCGTCC